>CAYSYT010000012.1:0-37089 GCA_964435195.1 uncultured Christensenella sp.
AATCTATTTAATATAGTATAAACTTCTCCCGTTACGGAATCTACGCCGCCGACTAATTCGCAAAGAAATTCTTTTGATAAGCGACCAAAATCTTTAAAAGACGTTAAACCTTTAATCCATTTAATATTTTCTTTTATTTCGGCAATATCTCCGTAATTACTTTTAATTGTTTCTTCAACGAGCGCCTTATCGGTATTAAGAGTATGCAAAAGAATGATATTTTCAAAAATATCAATTCTATCGTCAACTAAACTTCCGAATTTTTCCTTAAACGTCACGTAAGAATTCATATTTGCCTTTAAGTCCGTAAGGTTATCGAACCCGCCTAAAACATTTTTGCTCTCAACCACCGTACAATAACCGTTTTGAACCAAATAATCTTTTATTTGCTTTGCGCCTACTCTTTTATTCTTTAAATATACGCTTTGAAAAATTTGTTGTTTCAATTCAACGGAAATAGGCGCGCCGCCAACCGTCAATTTATTAAGTTGATTTAACACGTCAAACGCTTGATAATATATGGAGCCTTTCGGTAATACGTCTTTATTGTGCAAATAAGTACATTTATTAGTCATTCGACGAATAAATTGTTCGTTACTTTCAGCCTTGTCTACGACGTCGTCGAAATTCCAAGGGGTGATAGGTTGCGTTTGATTTTCTTTCCTGACCATCCACGCGTTTTTACCGAAAGAATTTAACGGACCTACGTAATAAGGAATTTTAAAATTAAAAATCTTTTGTATTTTTTCTTTCGGAGAATAACCGCTTTCATCTTTTATTTCAAATTCAGGAAACCGTGCGCAAAGATTTTCCAAAATAACACATAGTTCTCTCCCGTTTATTTGATGAGGAAATAAGCCATTGTCTGCGTTTAATATCTTCGGCAAAAAAGTCCCGTTTTCTATTTCCTGACGGATATAATCTAAACTTTGCTGTTCGTTAGCCGTTTCCCCTAATATTTTTTTAAGAAATTTATAAAAATCATCGATGTTTTTACATTTCGTCACGAATTTTTTACTGCCGCAAGTTTGCGTATAGCCAATATAATTTACATAATTGGCTGTTTCTTTCGTACTGCGGAAAATCTTATAATAAAGGTTTTGAGGATAGTTTGCTTTTACAAAATTTTTAAGAAATTTCAAATCTTGTTTATGTTTTTCGTATAAAGCGACCATCGATTGCGATATATACGTATTTTCGCCTAAAATTTTCGCAAACAAAACGAAATTATATATTTCGCGAGCCAAACTTAACAGCATAAAATGCTCTTCCTCAAACGATTCGCTTAACGCCTCGAAATTTTCTTCCGAAAGCCCCTTAAACGAAATAGATTTTTCTTCTTTGTATTTATCTGCGTAATCTTCGCCGAACAACTTTTTGGGCGAAGCAGTACCTCCGATAAAAAGCGCAACCCATTCTTTCTTTTCGGCAGACATTATATTATAAAGTGATATAATTTCTTTCTTTTTATCATTAAAACCTTTTCGTTGCAAAGTAATAGACTTAAAATTTTCGGCTTTATCGGTTTCGAAATACAAGTCGATATCCAAATTTAATTCGCAAATATAGTTATTAAAATTTTCAAAAAGTTTTCGTATATCGCAAATTTCGTTTACACCATCCCCCTCGTACAAGAAGTGTCCGCGATATTTGATAATATGATGTAAAGCCAAATAATAATGGCGCAAATCTATTTTTTTATCGGTACCTAATATTAAATCTCTACGTAAATGAAAAATTGTGGGAAAATCTTCGTAAAAATTCGAATCAGTATAAGTTTCGTCGGCGAACAAAGAAAATTTAGCGTTTAACCCTTCCGCTTTATCTTCAAGAAAAAAACCGCTGTTGTTTAAGCGTAGGAAAAATTTATCGTCTTGCATCAACGGAGCAAAAACGCCCTGCAAAAATTCAATACGTTGTTTACGACGTTTCAATCTTCTACGCGCGGTACGTTTTATGCGGCGTGCCGAAGCGTCGTTCGCTTTATCAAACAAACGCACAGACCACAAATCTTTACCTTTTGCGCGAAGCAAATTATATTGCTCGTCGGTACAAGCCATTCCTACCGATTCCGTACCGATATCCATTCCCAAATAAAATTTTTTCATAATTTTCCTCCGTATTTATTGACTTTTGTATAATTTATTGTTAAAATAATTATACAGAATAAACAAGACGAGTTCAAATAAAAACTTATTCTAATCATTTGTTCGCATTTGCGACAAGCTCTCCTTTCGGAGAGTTTTTTTATTGTAAATTTTGAAACATATCAAATAAATCAGTCTTGCACGTTTGTTCTTTATTGTAATACGAACAAAAAGGCGCAAGCACGCTCGCGATGAAATACTTCGCTCGCAAACCCTTGCAAGCAAGTTTGCTCGCTTGTATTATAACACATATGAATATCAGCCGCAACAATACTTTCATTTTTTAGGTCTATATAACAACGGTTTACCTAAAAAGTTTACAAGACAACCACTCTAACACAGAAAAAAACGACCGCTCTACACGGTCGTTTTTTTCTGTTATTTAAGTCTGAAAAGAGCTGCGGAATAATTATCGTTAAATTTCAAACGCAGTTTTCCGTCTTTGTATGAAAATTCGCAATTATCGACTTTCGACGGATAAAGTTTTTCTAAATTCGAAAAACCGTATTTAGTAAGGTCGATTTCGAATTCTTTTTGTTCTAACGCCCAAACCGATAAAATCATATCCAAGCCTCGGTCGATAAGTCCGAATGCGTTAAAGGATTTATCCTCAACCGTCTTCATCGGCAACACGAAAGCCGGAAATCTGTTTTTAATAGTATCTTTATAAGTTTTATAAGTCGATACCGCCTCTTTAATAAGGCTTAAATTAAACTCGTCAGCAAGGTCTATTCTGCCCGACAAATACATATAACCCATCATAGCGGTTACCATATTAAATATCGTCTGTCTGCCGTCTTTAAATGATTCGAGTTCTTCCGCGGGAACGGTAAAACTCCACAAATCTTTATATAAACACGGTATCGGATAGCCCCAAACACCTGCTTTTTCCGGAGGTATACAAGCCATTTGTCCGATTAAAATAGAAGGATAATATCTATAATCTTCTTGGTCGGTAGTCGACTGTAAAAAGAAGTGTTTAAGCGTTCCGTTGTCTTCACGCATTGCACCTGCGCCGCAATTTTCGATGATTAAATCGGGATATCTCTTTTTCACTTCTTCTACGAAATCGTAAAAAGCCAAAGCGTTGAGTTTAGTTCCTTCGGCAGGACTTTCGCCGCAAATATCGGAACCGATACCTTCGTGATTGTTATGGTCGTTTTTAATATAACGCACGCCCGCTTTATAAACGCGGTCTATTCTGTCAAACAACCATTCTCTCGCCTCTTTCGAGCGCATATTAAGTTTAGGTCTGTGAGAGGTAACGACGTAACCGTCCCTTTTTCTTAAAAAATCGCTCCCTTTATTTTGCGCTTCTTTATGCGTAGTATTTTCGAATTCAAACCATACACCCGGACGGAGACCGTTTTTCTTCATATAATCGATAACACCGTCAAAACCGTAATCGCCGAATTTTTCTTCGAGCGGAACCCATTCTCCGGTTACAGCCCAACCGTCGTCGATACAGAAAGTTTGAACACCGACTTTTTTTGCCGCATCGATAAGTGGTATAAGCCTTTTATCCGAAGGTTGCGCCCAATAACAATTCATAAAGTCGTTAAAAGCGACCTCTATATCCGCATTGGCAAGAGAAACTGCCCTTTTATATTTAAGCAATTCTCTTACGGCGTCTTCGAATCCGCCTTTAACGACGCCGTAAAAAGCGGTAGAAGACGAATAAGTTTCGTTAGGTTGCAAATCGTACGCCCAACCCAAGGCATCGTCAATACCCATAGCAACGTTAATAAAGGGAGTATGCAGTCCTTCGTAAACGTAAATTTCCATATACCAGTTTTCCGCGCCCTCACGTTCGAAAAACCAACATTCACCCTTTTCTTTATCCTCGATTATCAACAACGGATAATAACTTGCCGTACACCAAGAAGAAGTTGCGGACTGAAATCTATACGTTTCTTTTTCCCACGGATGTTCACATACGGGGTAAATACCTAAATCTTTTAACGAAGCCGTACGCCATTGCCCTTCGCCTTGCCAATGATTATAGCAATAATGAACGGTAAATCTGTCGTTATCGAAATATTTTCCGCCGTCTATACCTATACCCGTTACGGTTGACGCCGAAAGACGCGAAAGTCTTAAAGGTTTATCGCCGTCGTTAGTTACTTCCGTACGTTGAGAAAAAACGTTTGCGCCCTTTGTAAATTCTATTTTTTCGGTAACGGTTGCGGGAAAAGTCGTTAATCCGAACGATATCTCAGCACCATTATCGTCTGCGTGTACTTTTTTTGTAGTAAAATGGTCGATAGTCGCGGTTATCGCTCTTCCTTGATATTCTGCCTCGAAATTGCCGAATATCGATAAATTTGTATTTATATGCGCATAAGCGTATTCTTCGCGCGACGATTTTTCGGTAGACAAATAAAAATGCCCCGTATCGTTCAAGTTAAAAAAAGTATCTTCGTGTTTTAATTTAAGCATAAGTTATCACCTTATAATATATTTTATTTTATGATTATTCCGTTTTAAAAGAATACTTCGTTACGGTATGATACAATTCACCCTTTTTTAATACGGGCGACGGATACGACGGACAATTTATTGCGTTCGGAAAGCCTTGTGTTTCAAGACAGAAACCGTATCTTTTTTTATATTTATTACCGCCCTTTCCCGTAACATCCGAAAGAAAGTTTCCCGAGTAAAATTGAACGCCGACTCTATCGGTATACACGTCCATGCGAATACCCGAATTTACCGCTTTCGCACTTGCAATCTTCCTAAAACCGCTACCGTTTAGAACAAAATTCGTATCGTACCCTCCCGCAACGGAAAGTTGCGTACTTTCGGAATCGATATCGCGACCGATTGTTTTAGGAACTCTGAAATCGTGCGGGGTTTTTTCAACGCTCATAAACTCACCGTTAGGAATAAGTTTATCGTTAACGGGCGTTACGGAGTCGGCGTCTATAAAAAGTGTAGTACCGAGAATATCTCCGTTACCTTCTCCGTCAAGATTAAAATACGTATGGTTGGTTAAACTCACCACGGTATCCCCGTCGGCGACTGCCGAATAATCGATTTTCAAGCCGTCGTCTTCTATCGAATAAACGACCGTGGTTTTAAGCATCGCAGGGTAACCTTCTTCGCCGTCCGGACTGACGTATTGTAACTTAAGCGTTTCGCCTACGACTTCGGCATCCCAAATTTTATCGTCGAAACCGCTTACCCCACCGTGAAGAGAATTTTCGCCGTTGTTTATGCCTACGTTATATTCCTTTCCGTTAAGAATAAAACGTCCCTTTTCCGTTCTGTTACAAACACGACCTATCACCGCGCCTAAATAACCCGAATTTTTACGATAAGAGTCTATATCGTCATATCCCAAAACAACGTCTATATAGTTACCGTTTTTATCGGGAACGAGAAGCGATTGAACCGTACCGCCGAAGTTTAATATTTTTGCGATAATTCTACCGTTCGTTAAAGTATATCTTATTACGTTTTTGCCGTCTATTTGACCGAAAATTTCTTGTTTCATAGCGTCCTTAATCGTTAAACAAACCGAAACGTACGAAGGAATAGTTATCTCTTTCCATACTGCTTTTGCCGTCTTTCCAAGAACCTTGAAGTTCGAACGAATGAGGACCGACTGCAAAACATTCTTCCGCCTCGATTAAATGATGCGGTCCCATTAAATTTCTGTTTGAAGAATACAGAGTAATAACCGCTACGTTCTTTCCTTTTACCACGTATTCCGTCAAATCGACTACGTCTGCAAAATACGATTTACTTACGGGTTTGCCGTTAACTGTCAAATAACAAAGATGGAATCTTCCTTTTAAGTCGAGAATACATTTTCCGCCGTCGTGTTCGAACTCTTTTTCAAGCGTTATGCTACCTGCGAAGAAAGGAAATCCGTCTTTTACCGTATCGGTTATTACCGTTTTCTTTTTACCTATATAAAAATCGTCTTCCGAAATAAGAACGTTCTTTTCTTTACCTTTAACGAAACCACCGTTAGAATATACGCCGAAATCACCTTGAACGAAACACGCTTCGATAGTTGTATCGTAAGCAAGACAGTTTTTAATGGTTTCGGTAACGTTTTCGCCGAATAAAGCGTAATAAACGTTTTCGCCTTGATGGAAATTTATCTTAATAACGGCTTCGTTCAGACCTTCTTTTACCAAGGAGGAAATATCTGCCCTGTAAAGTTGTTTTTCAAAATCCGAAACGCCGTCGAATACCATTTTTTTACCGTTCAACGTACATTCGATATTGTTCATATCTTCTGTAAGGAAAGATATTCTTTCGGGTATATCTTTCACCGTAAATTCGTATTTCAAATACAAATCACCCTGATAACGTCTTTCGAGCATCTCGTAGAATATACCCATATAACGCAAACGCTCGCTATAATTAACGCCGTCAAAAGAATACCTCGGTTTATCAAGAGTAAGATAATTGTCTTCCGAATTCAAAAGTTTGAATTCGCCGCCGAACGAAAGCGTCGGTTCTATCGGCTGATAATCGGTTTCCGTTTCGTTAAAGAACAATATATACGACTGCCCCGGCGTAAAATCAAGCGTAGTGCCGACTTCTTTCGTTTGCATAGTTTCCAAATCCAAACTGGTAAATCCTTTAAAGTCTCCCGAAAAAGTTACGGTATATTTATCGTTTAACGAAATATTGGTAGCGTAAATAAACTTTTGTCCCTTATAACTTCTCAGCGAAGACGCTACGTAAGTATCTTTTACGTCTATCGCATAAGGTTGCGCAGCGACAATATCTTCAAACTTAACCGTACTGTCAAAGTTAAAGGAATGTTTTTCGCCTTCGAGATATTCGGGCAAACCGTCGACGAATAAAATTTTACCGCCTTGCGCATAAAACTCTTCAAACAAACGCGCCGTGCTCTTCGAAAGGTTATAAATCTTCGGAATAACTATGTATTCGTATTCGCAATTACCTACTATAAGTTTTCCGTCTACGACTTTCGCGTGCGTTTCCATTATAGTTTCGTCAAGAACGTGATAAGGAATATTAAGTTTACCCAAATTTGCGTTCAAATTAAGAAATGCGGGGTCTATTTCGTTAGGGAAATTCTGTCCCCACTTATAGTCGAAATACATACTGGTTATAGGACTTAAAACACCGACGGAAACGAGTTCGTCGCTTTCACCGAGCAAATAACCGAGCCTTGCGAAATAATCGTTAAACGACTTAAAATCCTTTTTAACCCACGGATTTGCCCACGAATAGTGCGCAGGATAATCTCTCTTTCTTTGTCCATGTTCGGAGTACGGCAATAAATGTTGACACATAAGATTTACACCGTATACGTATTGCCATTCCGTAATGGTTTTAAGTTCTCTCGGCGTAACGTCCCATCCGCACATTGCAAACGTTTCGGTCATTACGCGTTTTTTACCGAGTTGGCGGGCAACCGACCCTACCTGCCTCGGCATAAGCGGAGTATCGATACATCTGCACAAATTATCTATTCCGGGAATTCCTTCGTATTCATAGAAGGGCATTATGCCGGCGCAACATTGCATTTGACCGAGAAGAGATTTTTCTTCTATATAGTGTCCGGTAAGTTCAACGCCGTTAGCTTCGCACCAGTCGTTGATTTTTTTCGCAAAATTTTTAACCATTAAAGTCTGCATCGACTTCCAGTATTTATATCTGAAAGCGCGATAGCCTTCTTTTTCTACAAACATTAAACCCAAGCCGTCGAGAACATCTTCTCCGTAAACTTCTTTAAAATGTTTTTCGAGCATAAGCGAATACGGATGCCCCCAACGATAATATTGCGGTTCGTCGGTAAAAAAGCCCTTTAAACATTCGCTGAATTTTTCACCTAATCTTTCTTTATAAGTTTCGTGCGTGAGCGCGATAAATTTATCGACAACGTCGGGATTCAATATATCTACGGTAGAAACGGAAATATTATCGTAAACGTTAAGATATTGACCTTTACCGTTTTCGGTAGCGCGCACTAACTTTTCGCCGTCAATTAAATACGATACCAAAGATTTACCGTCGTAATCACCGATATTATACGTAAGATAATGGTCCCTGTTATTTATATCGTCCAAAAGTTTTCCACCGGCAAAACCGCTCGGCCAACCGTTTTCGTCGTAAGCCCAACTGTCCATACCTACGCGTTTACCCGTATCGAGACAAGTTTCTATACATTCAAACCAATCGTCACCTAAATATTCCGTCGTTAAGCCGCCCCTTGCGTGCATAAAATAACCGCCGAAGCCTTGCTCTTTCATCCATTCTATTTGTTCCGATAATTCATTCGGTTCGAGTTTATCGTTCCAAGACCAAAACGGAAGCGAACGATATTTAGACACGTCCGCTTTTTTTAATTCGTCTAAAATTTTCGATTTCATAGTCACTCCTTAAACAAGTTAAAAATTCTCATATACATTATATCACATAATTTCAAAAAATCAAGAAAAATATTAAAACTGTAAATTCAAGTTAAAATAAACAAATTTTATCAATTATAATATACTCGTTTTAAACAAAAACCTTGAAAATCAAAGACTTTCAAGGTTCTCTATTCGTTATTCGCTTACGGACGTGTCTTCTGCGACAGACGATTTATTATCGTCTAAATGCAACGCGTTTTTGTCGCGTTTTTTCTTTTTATGTCCCTTAACCTCCTGAACAACCACGTTAGACAACGCGATTAACGCCATAACGTTAGGTATTACCATAAGGTAATTGAAAAAGTCCGTAAGTTCCCAAACCAAATCGTTTGAAAGTATAGAACCTAAAAATATAAATATTATAGAAATTACCGAATAAACTATCGTCGCTTTTTTGCCGAACAAATAATTGAAATTAAGTTTGCCGAAAAAATTCCAACTTATTATAGTGGAAAAAGCAAAGAACGTAAGACACACCGCAACGAAAATCGCTGCTATCATATTACCTACGTTGCTGCCGTTAAACAAACTTGCTACCGCAAACGACAACATATTCGCTTTATTTATTTCCTCCCCGCTATAAGAACCGAGACCGTTCGCCAAAACGCCGTCGCCCGCGTATAATATGGAAATTACAATCAAGCCCGTCATCGTTAGAACGATAAACGTATCTATAAACACGCCTATCATAGCAACGGTTCCCTGTTCATGTGCGCTTTTTACGTTAGCCATTGCGTGTGCGTGAGGAGTAGACCCCATACCCGCTTCGTTTGAAAAAAGTCCGCGCTTTGCACCTTGACTTATTACTTCTTTAAGTGCGTAACCCACACTGCCGCCGATAATCGCGTTAGGAATGAAGGCATATTCGAATATCAACGCAAAAGTTTCGGGAATAGAAGTTATTCTATAACACAAAATTATAAACCCGCCGAGAAGATATACGACAGCCATTATAGGAACCAATTTTTCGGTAACCGACGCCACTCTTTTTACGCCGCCGATAAAAATCAAAGCGCATAAAACGGCGATAATTATTCCTATAATCCATCCGTCTACACCCGAAGCGCTTGAAATCGCTTCGCTTATAGAATTAGACTGTACCATAGAACCCATAAACCCGAGCGCAAGAACTATCGCAACGGCAAAAAAGACTGCCAAAAATTTACCGAATTTCCCGTTAAACGCTTTTTTTATGTAATATACAGGTCCGCCGGATACCGTACCGTCCGGATTTATTACTCTTGTTTTTTGAGCGAGTACCGCTTCAGAATAAATCGTTGCCATACCGAAAAACGCTATAACCCACATCCAAAAAATCGCGCCCGGACCACCTATTAAAATCGCGCCGCAAGCACCGATAATATTACCCGTTCCGACTTGCGCCGCCACCGCGGTTGTCAAAGCCTGAAAAGAACTCATACCGCCCTTATGATGTCCGCCGTGGAATTTAATTTCCCCGAAGACGTTACGCATTCCCTCTCCGAAATGTCTGACCTGTACGAATCTGGTACGTATAGTAAAGAACAGCCCCGTTCCGACGAGTAAAATAAGCAAAGCGTAATCGGTAAGATAAGAATTGACCGTTCTTACAACGTTAAGTATTGTTTCCATAAACATCTCCCGTAAAAAAATAGAGCCCCGAAATACGGAACTCTAAAAAACTTTAAGATAACGCCCTGTCCTTTTGCCTGAGAGATTCGGTTTGCACCTTGCACCTTCGGCACCCGATTGGTTACGGGTTCTCCAGAGTTCCTTCCACCGTCGGTTTGTAAAACATTCCCACGGCATCACGAGGTATTAAGTTAAACATATAATATACCTTTTACAATCTTTTGTCAACGTTTTACAAGGCATATCGTCAAATATTCGCTATTATTTTAGTGTAGCAAGCATTACCGCCTTTATTGTATGCATCCTGTTTTCGGCCTCGTCGAAAACTATCGATGCGGAACTTTCAAAAACCTCGTCGGTTACCTCCATTTCAGCCACGCCGAATTTTTCGTAAACGTCTTTACCCGTTAAAGTGTTTAAGTCGTGGAAAGCGGGTAAACAATGCATAAATTTACAATTTTTACCTGCGTTATCCATTATTCTTTTATTTACCTGATAAGGCATAAGGTCGGAAATTCTTTCTTGCCAAACCTCCGTCGATTCTCCCATTGAAACCCACACGTCGGTATAAATAACGTCGGCGTTTTTAGTTGCGACCATAGGGTCTTCTTCAAATTCCAAAACCGCGCCCGTCGTTTCTGCTATCTTTTTACATTCGTTGACGAGGTTTTTTTCGGGAAAATATTTTTTTGACGTACACGCCACGAAATGCATTCCCATTTTAGCGCAACCTACCATTAAAGAATTACCCATATTATATCTTGCGTCGCCCATATATACGAGTTTTCTATTCTTCAAATCGCCAAAATATTCTTTTATCGTCATAAAATCCGCAAGAATTTGCGTGGGATGAAATTCGTTCGTTAAACCGTTCCAAACGGGCACGCCTGCGTATTCGGATAATTTTTCAACTATTTCTTGACCGTAGCCGCGATATTCTATACCGTCGAACATTCTTCCTAAAACGCGAGCAGTGTCCGCTATACTTTCTTTCTTGCCTATTTGAGAACCGCTCGGATCGAGATATACGCAATTCATACCGAGGTCGGCAGCCGCGACTTCGAAACTGCAACGGGTACGAGTGCTTGTCTTTTCAAAAATTAAAGCAATATTTTTCCCTTCGCAATATTTATGAGGCTCTCCGTTTTTCTTTTTTTGTTTTAACTCGATAGCAAGGTCTATTAACCCGTTAATCTCTTCGGGTGAAAAATCAAGAAGTCTTAAAAAACTTTTACCTTTTAAATTCATAATTCTCCTTTTTATAAAGCGCACGCACGTAATATTATTTCTACCGCTTCTTTTAACAAGTCAAACGGAATATTAAGCGCAGGCAAAAGCCTGACTTTATCTTTTGCCGACAACACCAAAACACCGTTTTCGATACAACCGTTTATAACTTCCTTTACGTTTTTTACGGTTTTAACGCCTATCATAAGTCCTTTGCCCGTTACCGATTCTATACCTGACGCACAAGACAGTTTATCGAAAACGTATTTACTTTTTTCACGGACTTCCGCAAGCAATTTGTCATCGATTCTTTTTATAATATTAAGCGCGCCTGCCGAACAAACGGGATTGCCGCCGTAAGTAGAGCCGTGGTCACCCGATTGCAATACGTTTTCGACTTTCGCGCCCATAATACACACGCCTATCGGCAAACCGCCGCCTAACCCTTTTGCCGTCGTTACCACGTCAGGCGATATACTGTAATTCATATAAGCGTAAAAACACCCCGTTCTTCCGTTGCCGGTTTGAACTTCGTCAACGATTAAAACAATATCTTCTTCGTCGGCAATTTTTTGTAATCCCTTAACAAATTCGGTATCGAGAGGTATAACGCCGCCTTCACCTTGTATACATTCGAACATTATCGCCGCGACTTTATTTTCTTTGACGAGTTTTTTCACGCTTTCAATATCGTTGGCTTTCGCGTAAACGAACCCCTCCGTCAACGGCTGAAAATTTTTATGGAAAACATCCTGTCCCGTAGCCGCAAGAGTCGTTATTGTTCTGCCGTGGAAACTGTTTTCAAGCGTTATTATAACGTTATAATCTTTTCCTTTTTTCTCGCAAGCGTATTTTCTTGCAACCTTAATCGCACATTCGTTTGCTTCCGCACCGGAATTCCCGAAAAACACCTTCTTCATTTTCGTCCGTTCACAAAGAACTTCCGCGAGTTCGACGCACGGTTTTGTATAATATAAATTAGAAGAATGTTGTATTTGACAAAGTTGTTCGGTTACCGCGCTTACCCATCTTTCGTCGCAAAACCCGAACGCGGTAACGCCTATTCCGCTACCCATATCGATATATCTTTTCCCGTTAAAATCGAAAACTTCCGACCCTTTGCCTTTTGCCAACTCAACGGGAAAACGCGAGTAAGTATTGGCAACGTATCGTAAGTCTTTTACCGTAAGTTCACTCATATCAGTCCCCCGTAACCATAGTACCCGCACCCTCGTTCGTAAACAATTCCATTAAAATGGAATGAGGAACGCGTCCGTCCATTATTATTACCTTTTTAACACCGTATTCTATAGCGCGAACACAACAATCGACTTTCGGAATCATTCCGCCCGAAATCACGCCCTCTTTTTTGAGTTTAGCGGCTTCCGTAACGGTAATATCGGGAATAAGAGTAGAAATATCGTCTTTATCTCTCAATATACCGCAAATATCCGTCATCATAATAAGTCGTTTTGCGCCGAGCGCACCTGCGATATGCGCCGCGGCAGTATCGCCGTTTATGTTATAAGCGTTGCCTTTTCTGTCGCAACCTATCGTAGATATTACGGGTATGTAGCCTTTCCCTAACAAGTCTTGAACGGGTTCGATATTTATTTTACTTATTTCACCGACGTAACCTAAACGTTCGTCTTTCATTTTTGCTTCGATAAGACACCCGTCCATACCCGAAATTCCCATTGCTTTACCGCCTTTCATTTCAAGATAATTTACGAGCGATTTGTTTACCTTACCGGCAAGTACCATTTGAACTATATCTACCGTTTCTTTATCGGTAACTCGCAGACCGTCGACGAATTCCGCTTTCTTGCCGAGTTTAGTCATAAGGTCTGAAATTTCCGGTCCGCCGCCGTGCACGAGCACGACTTTTACGCCCGTAAGCCATAGCAAAACTATGTCTTCCATAACCTGTTCTTTAAGACTTTCGTTTATCATGGCGTTACCGCCGTATTTTATTACTATTATCTCTCCGTTATAATGCCTTATATACGGTAACGCTTGCGTTAATACTTGGGCGCGTTGCATATTAGAAAATTCTTTATCCATAAAAACTCCTTCGTTAAGTACGGTAATCTCCGTTTATTTTTACGTAATCATACGTAAGGTCGCAACCCCACGCTTTCGAATTATATTCTCCGCCGTTTAAGTTTACCAAAATTTCAATTTCTTTTTCAAGTAAAACTTCTTTTGCTTTTTCTTCCGAAAATTCTATTCCGCTGCCGTTTTCACAAACGTTTATAATCCCTTTCGACGACTTAAACGCTACGTCTATTTTGTTAACGTCAACGTCGGCACCGCTATAACCTATCGCGCATAAAACTCTACCCCAGTTAGCGTCTGCGCCGAACATCGCCGCTTTTAGCAAACTCGAACAAATTACGCTTTTAGCGACCGTTTTAGCCGTGTTTAAATCTTTTGCGCCCGTAACCGAACATTCCAAAAGTTTAGTAGCCCCTTCGCCGTCGCCCGCAATCATTTTACAAAGTTGCACGGTTACCGTGTTTAACGCCGACATAAACGCATTAAAATCTTCTCCGTAACCGTCGATAAGTTTGTTTTCCGCCAAGCCGTTAGCCAAAACCGTAACCATATCGTTCGTAGACGTATCGCCGTCTATACTAACCATATTAAAAGTTTCGGAAACGTCGCTTTTAAGGGCTGCCGAAAGCATATCGGAAGATATTGCGACGTCCGTTGTTATAAACACTAACATCGTAGCCATATTCGGGTGTATCATTCCGCTGCCTTTCGCGATACCGCCCAAACGACAGATTTTTCCGCCGATTGTGAATTCGACGGCAACCTCTTTCGCAACCGTATCGGTAGTCATAATCGCCTCCGAAGCGAATTCGCTACCGTTATCGCACAAACCTTCTACGAGTTCTTGCATATGCGTTTTTATAGGCGTAATATCGAGCGGTTGACCGATAACTCCCGTTGACGCAACGACTACGTCCGTCGAAGAAATTCCGAGTTCGGTCGAAAGAAGCGAGCAAGTTTCACGCGCTATATCTATGCCGTTTGCATTACACGTGTTTGCATTACCGCTGTTACATATTACCGCTTGTGCGTAACCGTCGCTTATATTTTCTTTCGTAACCGTAAGGGGTGCGCCTTTTACGAGGTTCGTAGTATAAACCGCGCTTGCGGTTGCTTTTACCTCGCTGTATATCAACGCCAAATCCCTTTTAGTTCTGTTTTTTCTTATTCCGCAATGAACGCCGTTTGCCTTAAAGCCTTTTGCCGCGCACACGCCCCCGTGTATAAATTTCATATCCGTCCTCCTTAAACGTTAAGTCCGGTATCTTCTTTCAAACCTAAAATAACGTTCATATTCTGTATCGCCGCACCCGACGCGCCTTTTCCCAAATTATCGAAACGCGCCACAAGTAAAATTCTTTTTTCGTTACCGTATACCGTTACGGACATATCGTCTTTACCGCTAAAAGCGTTAGCGGATATAAATCCGTTTTCGCTTTCGTCACCGTCGTAATGAACGATTTTCCCGTTATACGTCGAACGCAAAATTTCCTTCACATCGTTAATACCGCCCTTCAAATCGCTTTCGAACAAAGGTACGGTTACTTCCATACCGCAAGCAAAGTTCCCTACTATCGGACAAAATATCGGCTCGTTATCGAGCCCCGATATAATTTTCATTTCGGGTAGATGCTTGTGCGTTTGCGAAAGTCCGTACTGCCTCGGCGCGAAATAACCGAAAGGTAAATTTTCGCTTTGATATTCGGCAATCATCTTTTTACCGCCGCCGCTATAACCCGTCAACGAAAAACAGGTAAGTTTTGCGTCTTTTCTTAAAATCCCGCCGTCTATAAGCGGTTTTACAAGCGCAATAAATCCGCTCGCGTGACACCCCGGATTCGCCACTCTTTTTGAATTTGCTATCCTCTCACGCCTTCCGCACAATTCGGGAAAACCGTATTCCCACTTCGAATTAACTCGGTGTGCGGTAGAAGTATCTATAACAGCGACTTTACCGCTTTCAATCAATTCCACCGCCTCGACAGAGGCTTGGTCGGGCAAACATAAAAAAGTCACGTCGGAAGAATTTATCGCTTCTTTTCTTGCACGAACGTTCTTCCTTAAATCTTCGGGCAAAACGATAACGTTCAAATCGTTACGGGCGGAAAGACGGTCGTAAATGCGAAGCCCCGTAGTACCCGCACTGCCGTCTATAAACACGTTAACCATTTTTTATTTTTTCCTTAACGAATTTTATTTGTTCGGATACCGATTTTTCCGAAGTGCCGCCCTCGGAAATACGTTTTTTCACACAATTAAGCAAATTTATTTCGCTATACAAATCTTCTTCGAACAACGGACTGAATTTTTTATACTCAGACAGTTCCAAACTTTCAAGGACTTTGTCTTTTTTAATACATTCAGCCACAACCTGCCCCGAAATTTTATAAGCCGACCTGAAAGGCAATCCCTTTTTAACGAGGTAATCGGCAAGGTCGGTTGCGTTGATAAACCCTTTCTCCGCCGCTTTATACATATTGTCTTTAAGAACCGTCATAGTTTTTATCATAGGCGTAAATACGCTTAAACAGTTATTCAAAGTTTCAACGGCGTCGAACACGCATTCTTTATCTTCCTGCATATCTTTATTGTACGCAAGCGGTAACCCCTTCAACGTTGTCAGTAAAGCCATTAAATCGCCGTATACTCTACCAGTTTTACCTCTTACAAGTTCAGCCATATCGGGATTTTTTTTCTGCGGCATTATCGACGAACCCGTCGTAAAAGAATCTGAAAGTTCTATAAACTTAAATTCCCAACTCGACCATAAAATCAATTCTTCGGAAAACCTTGAAAGGTGCATCATTATCATCGAGCAGTTACTCAAAAATTCAACGCAGAAATCTCTGTCAGAAACTCCGTCTATACTGTTAAGCGCGACGTCGGAAAATCCTAATTTAGCGGCTTCGTAACGACGGTCGGTATCGTACGTAGTCCCTGCCAACGCACAACTGCCTATCGGACAAACGTTAATCCTTTTTTCGGCGTCTTTTAATCTGTCCGCGTCACGCAAAAACATCATCGCGTAAGCCATCAACTGATGTCCGAACGTTATAGGTTGCGCTCTTTGAAGATGCGTATACCCCGGCATTATGGTCGTTTTGTGTTCTTCTGCTTTTGCCGTTATTTCCGAAACGAGCGAATAAATTCTTTTTATCAACGTTTGAGAAGTTTCTCGCAAAAACATACGCATATCGAGAGCAACTTGGTCGTTACGGCTTCTTGCGGTATGAAGTTTTTTACCGACGTTTCCGATTCGTTCGGTTAGAACTTGTTCTACGAACATATGAATATCTTCACAAGAATAATCTATACCGAGTTTACCGCTTTCCAAATCGTCTAAAATCTCTTGAAGCCCGTCGATAATCTTTTCGGATTCTTCCGCCGATATGATTTTTTTGTAGCCGAGCATGGAAGCGTGAGCCATACTGCCCAAAATATCTTGTTTATAAAGTTTGCTATCGAATGCGATTGACGAATTAAAATCGTCTGCTATTTTTTCCGTCGTTCCGTCCGTACGACCCGCCCACATTTTAGCCATAATAAATCTCCGCAGATAAATAAAATTTCCCGCACGGAAGAATTAACCGCGCAGGGATGATTTTACGCTGATATTCGTTATATTTTTTATTTATTTTTTCCGTCCACGACAGCCTGTACTTTAATAGGCAAACCGTAAAGGTTTATAAATCCTTCGGAATCTTTTTGATTGTAATCGCTTTCGCCGAAAGTCGCTATTTCTTCGCTATATAAAGAGTTCGGACTCCAAACGCCTGCGTTAATCATATTGCCTTTATAAAGTTTAAGACGAACTTTACCCGTAACCTTCTCTTGCGTTTTGTCTACGAATGCGGAAAGCGCTTCACGGAGGGGAGTAAACCATTGTCCGTTATAAACGAGTTCGCCGAAGGTTATAGATAGTTTCTGTTTTTCGTGCATAGTCAGTTTATCGAGACACAACGTCTCCAAAACACTGTGTGCTTTGTATAAAATCGCACCGCCGGGAGTTTCGTACACGCCACGGCATTTCATACCGACCAAACGGTTTTCTACGATATCGAGAATACCTATACCGTTTGCTCCGCCGAGTTCGTTGAGTTTCAAAATAATTTCCTTTGCGCTCATCTTCTTTCCGTCAAGAGCGGTAGGTATTCCCTTTTCGAAATCGAGTTCGACGTAAGTGGGTTTATCGGGTGCGGCAATCGGCGAAACACCCATTTCCAAAAACCCCTTCTTTTCGTACGTAGGCTCGTTGCCCGTGTCTTCCAAATCCAAACCTTCGTGAGATAAGTGCCAAAGGTTTTTATCTTTCGAATAGTTTGTTTCTCTGTTTATTTTAAGCGGTACGTTGTGCGCTTCCGCATAATCTATTTCCTCTTCACGAGATTTCAAATCCCATTCACGCCAAGGTGCGATTATCGGCATATTCGGACAAAAATGCTTAAACCCGAGTTCGAAACGAACTTGGTCGTTTCCTTTACCCGTACAACCGTGAGCAATCGCGTCCGCACCTTCCTTTATAGCGATTTCCGCCAAAGCCTTTGCTATACAAGGACGGGCGTGGCTCGTGCCCAAAAGATATTCTTCATACAAAGCACCTGCCTTCATAGTAGGAATAATATAATTATCAACGTAATCGTCGGTCAAATCTAAAACATAAAGTTTAGACGCACCCGTTTTAAGCGCTTTTTCTTCCAACCCGTCGAGTTCGTCCGCCTGTCCGACGTTTGCGGCAACGGCGATAACTTCGCAATCGTTATAATTTTCTTTCAACCAAGGTATTATAATCGAAGTGTCAAGACCACCCGAATACGCTAAAACAACCTTTTTTATATCTTCTTTTTTCATAATGTGCCTCCGTGAATTTCAATTTACGCTCATATTATATTATCTTAGTTTTAATATGTCAACGATTTTTTGCATATTTTTTTATTTTTTTCAAACTTTTTTTCAAATATATCGCATATTATGAATATTGTTATGAATATTTATGTTTTTATTCTTTTGTTTGTAAAAATAAAACCGAACGGAGCAATAATATACTCGAATTCGGTTTTACTTCGATAATTTTTAAACCTTAATAATATACGTAATATTTTTTACCCTCGTCGGTCGTAAACGCCGTGTCTGAAAGTAAAACTTCTTTACCGTCGGAATCTTTAACAAGTAGAATATCGCCTACGAAACGCCTGCCTTTTTCGTCGACGGTTTTTTCCTCTCCGTTATAATTATACAATTCGTAAGAATTTTTCACGGTGATAAGACCTTCGGCGTATCGCATCGTGCAACAAAAAGGCGCTTCGAACATAAATACGCCGAGTTGCGGTTGAATTTTCGTTACGCAAGAGTTAGGTCCCGCCCCGCCGTTACCCCTATGGCAAAACGACAAACCGTTAAACCATATGCGGCGCGAAAGCGTAAGATAATCCCGAACGCCCGTTATTTGATAAAGCTGCAAAGATACGATAAGACTGTCGACGACTGCGCAAGGCTCGGTCCAAGTATCTTTTCTGCCGAACCAATTAAAATTTTCAAACGTGTCGGTCATTCCGTTTTCAACGTAAAAGGCAAACAGGCGTTTTGCTGTTTCCAAATATTCCGTTTTGCCGGTACTTTTATAATACCTTATAATGCCGCGCATAGCGGATAATGTTGCGTGCGTTTGAACCTTACTACCGACTAAATCGATAGAACAAAACAACGAAACGAGTTTTTCTATCATTTTAGAGGCGTTAGGATTTCCCGTAACCTCATAATAGTACGTCAATCCGTCGATACACATAAAAGCACAACCGACGTCGGTAGAAAGTTCCCACCCGTTAACAATCTGACCGACGTTACCGCTTACGTTTCCAAGCTCGCGTTTTTCGTTAAACGGGTAACGGTCGTAAGACTCGAAAGCCTGTAAATACAAATTATTAAAAACGTCGTCAGCCATTTTGAGAGCGATTTCTTCCTTAAAAAGTTTATGGTATTCTAAAAGTCCTCTTAAAAACCAACTGTGCCCCGAAAGTTGCTGTTCGGAAACAAGATTCTTACAAAATTCTTTACCGAAAAAATTTTTGGAATTAACTCCGTTACGTATTGCCGAAAAAACGCTTTTTGCTCGCGAACCGTCCCCGCAAAGAGAATACATATGGCAATGCGCGAGCAAGGCTCTACCTTCCCAATCGCCCGGCCACGAATACGACGACGGCTGTAAAATTTTCTCGGAAGAATAGTCTGCCTGCTGTAAACGGTTATAACTTGCCGTAATATGTAAAGATAAATCAACCATAATTTTCACCGTCAAAACTATATCATATTTTTTTAGGTCAGTCAATAAATTATCGTCAAATAGCGATACTTCTATTTTTTTTATGCTTTAATACCCGTAAAAGTTACACCCTCTACAAGTTGTTTTTGGAACAACATAAACATTACAATCGGAGGAATCATAACGATTACGCCGGTAGCCATTTGAACGTTCGGCTTGGATTCCAACGGAGAAACACCTGTAAAAAACTTATTGTAAATGCCGACTGGTATCGTTAATAAATCGTCATTGGTTATATACGTTAACGGTCCGATAAAATCGTTCCAAGCGACGAAAAAAGATTGCACCGCCACGAGCGTAATAACAGGCATAATAAGAGGAAAGGTTATTTTAAACATTATTTGCCAAGTATTAGCACCGTCGATTACGGCTGCCTCGTCCATATCCTTAGGAAGACTACGAATAAACTGCATAATCAAAAATATATTCAAAAATCCACCCCCGAAAAACGCAGGTACGGTAAGCGGCAATAAAGTGTCGTTCCAACCTAAATCGACGAAAATTTTGTATACGGGAATAAGCGTCAAAATTGCAGGAAGCATTATCGTACACATTGCCACGTTGAATATAAGTTTTCTTCCCTTAAATTTTACTTTTACGAAAGCGTAAGCCGCCATCGCGGCAGTCAAGGGTTTACCTATCATATTTACGACGATAACGATAACCGTATTAAACGTATACTTCAAAAAATCGGGGTCGAGCGCTTCTGCATAAGAGCCCCAATAAAAAGTTTTAGGAATAAGCCCCGAGCCTATCGCCAAACTTTCTTTCGTCGTAAAAAAACTTCTGCATACCATTACTATTAACGGGAATAAAAAGAAAAACGAAAACAAACATAAGCAAACGTATGAAACCGTTTTTAGTATAATCTTTTTTCTTTTTACGTTAGGTTCTTTAATCGTTGCCATATCAATCGTCCCCCTCGTAGTAAACGTATTTATTAAACTTGAACAATATCATCGAAAGCGCGGCGATAACGATAAATAACATATAAGCGAGAGCCGCAGCGTAACCGAAATTATTCAGTTTAAACGTCCTGTAGATGTAAACGCCGTAGAACATAAGACTGTTGTTTCTTCCGCCGGTAGACGACAAGACGTAAACTTGGTCGCAAATCTGTAAAGTGCCTATGACACTGGTTACAAGTTGATAAAATATGTACGGCGTACAAAGAGGAATCGTTATTTTAAAAAGTTTATGAAAATAACCGCTTCCCTCTATCGTTGCCGCTTCGTAATAAGACGTCGGAACAGATTTTAGTCCCGCAAGCCATATCAACATAGAACCGCCGACACCGAAAAGGCTCATTACGGCAAACGATATCACTGCTTCGGAAGTTTCCGCATAGAAAAAATCGTGCGCGGGCAAGCCAACCGAAGTGAAAAAATTATTTATCAAACCGTAATCCTCCGCATTGAAAATATGGCCGAAAATAATGGCGTTAACGATACTCGGAATTAGGCACGGAATATAATAAATAAGTCGGAATACCGTAATTCCTCTTATTTTTTGATTTAAAAAGAGTGCGACGATAAACGATAAAACAAGTCCGAGCGGAACCATTATTATCGCGTACGAGAAAGTTATGCCTAACGCTTTAAAAAACACGGAACTTTCGTAACCGTTAAAAGCCTGAATATAATTTCCCAAACCGAACTCGAATTCGCTACGCGGATTAAACCCGTCGTAATTCAAAAAGAAACTGTTATACAACGAAACGAGTAACGGATATATCGTAAATATAATTAAACCGACAAGTAACGGAAGTATCAAAAGATACCCCGTTACGTTTTCTTTTATAGCAGATTTCATTCTACCCTGCTTTAAAATGTCGTTTTCAATAGTTTGTATGCTTTTATTCATTAAATCACCTATTGATTGTTTTTAATAAACCGAACTAATTACCGATTGCGTTGTTAAGTCTATCTTCCAACTCGTTAAAAAAAATCGTTCCGTCGGCCCTGTACGCGCCTTTAAGCATAGTATCGGTGAGAACCTGCCTTATATCGAGGTGCGCTCTCGGTTTGAACCCGGCAAGATAATTCATAGGCAAATCGCGTTCTTGGAATTTATAAAACGCGTCGTGATTAGCACCCGGAATAAAATCGCGATAGGTTGCGTTTTTGTCTTCCGCCATAGATTTGATAACAGGAAAACCCGAACCCGTTGCACTGAAAAGTTCCTGTCCTTCTTCGCTCAAAATAAGTTTTAAGAAATCCCAAGCGTAATCGAGATTTTCCGCATCGCAACTCGTAGTGATTCCGTAACCCGTACAACCCATTCCGATATATGAAGTAGTTACTTCTTCATCGTCGTATTTAGGCATAGACGCAAAATCCATAGGAACCGTTCCGTCGGACTTCATTAAATTATTTGCGTAAGATACGATATCGGGACGAACGCAGAACTGCATTGCGCACTGACTGTTCGCAAACGGAACGGTATCTTCCGACGGGGGTTTTGAAAGTCCGTTAACCGCCAAATCCAAAAGTTTTGTAACCCCTTTAACGAAAGCGTCTTTATTCTTAATCGCCGTGCCGTTTTCTTTATCGATTATTTCGCCGCCGTAAGACTTGATTGCGGGGTAATAAACGGCTTCCCAATTAAGATTCGCGTCAACGGGATAGAATACCGTTTGATTAGTCAACTTTTTAATTTGGTCTACCTTTGCGTTTAATTGTATGCAAACGCTACGGAATTGCGTCCACGTCCAGTCGTCGGACGGATAAGATACGTCCGCGACGTCGAAAATATCTTTATTGTAAGCGACTACAACCTTATTATAATCTCTCGGCGCCCAGTACATTTTACCGTCCGAACCGGATTTTGCGATATCGACGATAGCGTCGAAATAATCGCTTTCGTTTAATCCGTCGCGAGTCATATAATCGCTTATCGGAACGAAAAGGTCGTTAGCCGTCCAGTAACAACAGGAATAATCGTATACCTGAATAATATCGGGCAAATTGTTAGCGTTCTTTTGAGTAACAATCCAGTTATCGAGCGTGTTGGTTATTTTAACGATTTTAACCTTACGGTCGGGGTATTTTTTAAGGTACACCGTTTTAAAATCGTTAATCGCTTTAACTTCGTTTGAGTTATTCATGACGGCAACGGTTATTTCACCCGCGGTATTTCCGCCGCCGCAAGCGACTAAACCTGCCGCGCCCGCGATAACGAACAACGACATAATCAAGCATAAAATTCTTTTTACTTTTTTCATAATGTTTTCTCCTTTTATTTAACGGCGATTTTAGCATTCGCAAAAGGAATGCTTACCGTAATTAAATTTCCGTTTACGACGTAATCGGTATATTCCATACCGTTTACCGTTACTTTAAAATTACCTGCGGGTTTAGTAAGGTTAACCTTTAAGGTATACCCGTCGGGTATGTTTTTGTTTACAACGTTTTTAACTTCCACTACGTTCTTTTCCAATCTAACCGAATATCTTACCCCACCCGTCAAAACGTTGTCTATTTGCAAGTAGTCTAAACTTTCGGGAAGTTTGTTTGTGTAAGATATTGTATTGTACCGAGAACCGTCCATACCGAAAATTCCGTAAGGCACGGCGGTCGGCAAAATAACGTTTTCTATAAATTCTCTGTCAAGTCCGATTGCTCCGCGACTTACACCCGATTGTTGCAAGGTGTATTTTGCAGTACCGTCGCCGTTAAGCAAATAATAATCGAAATAAAAATCCGTGCCCGTCCCGCCGACTTCCTGCACTTTTTGATACCACTTATAGATACCCGTAAGCCTTTGATAAGCATTGTCGGAACCGTAGACTTTTATTCTTGCCATAAGGTCGTAATAAGATGCCCAAAGCACCGCACCGCCGTCTTGAACGTCTTTACTCCAACCGTAAGAATTTGCATAGAAGCCGTAATCCTTGGTGTTTTGTTTTGTAGTCGTTCTCGGTCCGAATTCGTAATTGTATATATCGTCGCCGGTAGACGTATCGCCGTCAACGATTCTTTCGCCGCTAATCCAGTCCATTATGCTTTTTTGTTGTGATGCCGACCCTATATCGCACATTACCGCTTCGGAGTTCCAAATAACGTAACCGTAATCGAGAACGGTTCCTAAATCTTCCCTTATGCCCGCGGCAAATCTACCCGTTACGGGATTCCAAAAACCGCCTTCGTTTTGATAACTTCCGTCCGATTGTCTAACGGGTTTGATATCTTTTTCGATATTGCTTTTTATCAACGAAGCAAGCGCGTTTAGAGATGCGGGTGTATATTCATAATTTATTCTCGTTCGATTTTCGGGGTCGCGGTTTCTTATGCTTGCGTTTCCCGTCGTAAGATTTGCGTCGATAATTCTTTGTTCGAGATTTTGCATAACCTTGGTTGCTTCATAAAAATAAACGTTCGCTTCCAAGTTTATTTCGGGACAAAGCATAATATCCCAATAACTGTTGGTTATACCGTCGCCGACTTGCATATCCGTCAAATTGCCGTCCTCGTCGTATAACCTGCCGCTTGCGTTATGCCCGTATAAATAATCGATATTCAAAAGTCCGTTCTCGCCTTGTAAGGTGTGAGTAAGGAATAAATACGCCTCTCTTATTTTCGGCATAACCTCAACCAAATACTCGTTATCGTTGGTTGCGTTAAAATAATTACCGCACATCAAAATATATTGATAGGTAAAATTTGATTTTCTCGTATCGTAATTAGGACGGATATAATTGATTTTACCGTTCTCTATATTAAGAGTTTTCCCTGCTTTCGGCTCTATTTCTATACCGAATTCGGTTACGGTTCGGTTGTCCCAATCTTTATGCGTGTACATATCGAAATACATTCTTTGCGCAAAACTGTAAGTAAGTTCAGTCGGGTCGGTACAGTATTTACTGTAAGGGGCTTTAAACCATCGGTCTCCGCCCTCTTCCGTTTTCCAAATAACGTAAATTTCTTCGACGTCCGTTCCCGTGCCCATAGCGTTATTATAATCGTCGTAGCAAAGTTCTATTTCCACTATCGGCGCGTGTTTTGTTTTTATACCGCTTCCGCTTAAAATATCGTCGGTTGTTAATCTGAAACTACCCGAACCATTGTAAGAAAACAATGCGTAACCCGATTCCACGCTAAAAGTAGCGGATTCCGAAACTTCCCAAAGAGAAGCGTCTTGCGAAGAATTAAATTCCCAAACGGTATTGTTGCGGCCGCTTTCTCTCCACGTCGGGAAAGGCCAACCTTGCGATATACCGTCGGTAATCTGACTCATACCCGTCATAAAACTATTATGTCCGGAATAAATCATACCGTTGTCGTCTTGCGAAATGGATTGTATAAAATATTTAGTATACTCGTGCATATCGTAGTTAAGCGCAGAACCCGTAAAATTGTGCCAAACAGAACCCATTGTAGCCCAGTTCATAGCGAACATCGCCGTTTTATTAAGGTATTCGCTTTCGGAGGCTATACCATTTTGGTCGTTGCGAAGATGTTTACTCGAATAATCGTTTAAAAAATCTGCAAGTTCTTTATCGGACGCCTGAAAATTAAGGGTGTTTCCGCTATACCCGCTACCGCCGTTCACACATGCGGTAAGCGAAGTAAACGCAAGAATTAAAGTTATAATAAAAACCGATATCTTTTTAATTATTTTCATCTTTCATATTCCCCTTTTTTATTTTTATAAAAGCAAGCGCCGTAACAAGCGTAACCGTGCATATAATCACCGTGCCGTTAACCGCACCGGAACAACCTCCGCTCGCCGACGCGGTATCAACAAGCGTATCGTTAGCGAAAACCGAACCCGCGCTTACGCTTGCCCACTCTTTGCTTTTCGGTTCGTAAACGAATTTTTTATCGGCTTTAACTTCACCGAAGAGCGGCGTTCTGAATCCCGATAAAATTTCAATCGAATGTTCCGTTTCTGAATTCATCCAAGCGTTACTGTTATATTCGAAGTAAATTACCAAACTACTCGGCAAAGACGAAGACCCTGCGTAATGTGCCCTTACGGCAACGTCGGGTGACGCCGTGGGGTCAGTTTCATCGTCTTGGATTTCTTCAATCGTTCTTCCGTCGATTTTTATATACTTTTTCAAGTATAAATCCATATGGTAATCGTAATAAGCGTCTATCTGTTTTTCGGTAAGATTTACCTCCGAACCCGTCGAATTTGCAAGCGTGATAAGGTTAATCTTTCCGCCTGACGCGTAAGGAATATATTGATAACAAAGCGGCGAATCGAAATACAAAACCACGTACTGCGCTTGCGTCCTTTTTTCGCCGTTGTACCAACGCACGTCTCCGATAGAAACTATTGTGGAAATACTGTGAAGATTTATTTTATCCCACTCCATTTCGTCAAGTTCGGCAGCGGTATATTTTCTTTCGATTATCTCGGTGTCGGCTACGTAAGGCAATAAAGTGTTTTCGGTAGAAAAGGTCATATCCGAATTCAACGTAAACGAATACGCACCGCTAACGGTGTACTCCACTTTTTCGTATTTGGTTTCTTCTGCGTTCGGCGCTTTAACGGTCGACGAGAAAGCGTCGGTAACGCCTAACGTCAACGAAGAAAGAACATTATTGTCTTCAACGTATTTCTCGTGTAAAGCAACGGTCATTTGGTTTTTATATATGGATACAAGCATAACCGGAACGAGCAATGAAGATGCGCCGCCCTTAAAAGTTACGTAATTATATTCGGAATCGTCGGTTTCGGCGTTAATTTGCGCAACGGTTTTTCCGTTAATCGTAAAATAATTTTTAAATGATGAAAAGTCGCCCGAGGAACCGTCTTGCACGCTGTAACCTATAATACCTAAATCGTTGGTTTTGAACACGTCTCTCGAAAAAAGTATATCCGTTACGTAATATTCACTCATAGAAGTATCTTTTCTGAACTGCGTTATCGAAGATACTCCGACCGTTTCGTTCCTATCTGCCGGATCTACGGGTTTATCGGTATGCCAATTACCTAAGCCGCTTGCTTTTACGTCATCGGTAATCGTCCATAAAAGACCTTCGCCTGCCGTGTAACTCACGCCGTTTTTATCGGTTATGACCGAATTTTCAACGATTTCAAAGGTAATATCGCCGTCGATATCTTCCAAATAGCTCACGTTGACCCTAAACTGTATTTGAAAAAGTTGGTGCACGTAAATAAGTATAGGCTTTTTATAAACGCCGCCATTGCTCGACGGGAAATCTTTAAACGTCCAGCCCGACATACTTGTATCGGTGGCATTTGCGTTTATATCGGCAATCGTACTGCCGCAAAATTTAAACATCGAAGCGTAAGCCGTTTGACTCGAATCACCGTCCATCATTCTGTATTCTTCCCCGCCGGGACCGAACGGCATAACGTTATCGGAAAATACAAGTTCGAACGCAACGTAGTCTTCCGTTCCCACAAGATGCCAATCTTTAACGGTTTCAACGGGAAGCACGTTAGTTTGTTCGGAAGTTTCCGTTGCCGCCGCCGTTACGAATGCGGGAATACACCCGAATAACATTATAACAATCAACAACAAGGAAACCATAGACCTTTTGACTTTCATAATTTTTCTCCTTATCTTTTATTTACAGAACTTTACTATTTTACCTTCTTTTACCGATTCGTCCGCGCGGAAAACGGCAACGTGTCCGTTTATCGAATCTTCGATTTTCGTACAAGATACGGAAGGTTTTTCGCCTTTCATAAGACGGACGAAATCTTGAACCAAACCTTTATCGCCGCCGAAGTGCCCGCCCGTTTCACCGAGTTTATCGTTGAAGAGATATTCTTTTTCGGTAAAAGTTGAAGTTACTTTATCGTAATGTCTTACCACAAACCTACCTGCTTCGGCGTAACCTTCTATTTCGCCAAGCGTACCCGTAACGAAAATACTTCTGCCCGGCTTAAAAGAAGCAAGCAACATTGAATGTATTGCGGTAGAACCGTTTTCAAACTTAATGGAAACGTTTTGATGGTCAACCAAGTCGCCGCCGCATTTATAAGCACATCTGCCGTGCGGATTGTAGGTTTTAAGCGAGTCGATTTTTTCTTCCTCGGTAACTTCCCAATAGTTTTTGCCTGTGCATTGCCACGGATACCACGGAAGCATACAATTATCCAAGTACATAGACTGAACATCGAAAATGCAGTTCTTTCTTACTTCTTCGGGGCAATCTACCAAACAACGCGTTCCCGCGCCTTTCGGAGCGTTCGATTCCGTAATAAAATTCCTTCCGCCCGTACTGTAAATTTCGTCGGGCACGGTACTGTTGTTAAGCCAGCATATAAGGTCTATATCGTGACAACACTTTGCAAGCAAAAGCGAAGACCCGCAAGTGCTTTCTTTATTCCACTTTCCGCGAATGAAAGAAACCGAAGAATGAAATACTCCTACGCGTTCTGTAGTGCTTATATTAACAACCCGACCGATTTCGCCGCTCAAAATTATTTCCTTAATTTTTCTGTAAAAAGGGGTATATCTCAAAACGTGGCAAACCAAAAGTTTACAACCGTGTTTTTCGGCAACTTCTTTAAGTAAATTCAACTCCTTTTCGTTGTTTGTAAGCGGTTTTTCCAACAAAACGTCGTAGCCTTGTTCCAAAAACGGCAAAGTCGTTTGAACGTGTAATTTGTCCATCGTTCCGTTTATGATGCAATCTGCTAATTTACCCTTTGAAAGCGCTTGCTCAATCGTTTTAAAACACGTAGATTCAGGTACGCCGAATTCGTCGCGCATATATTTGAGCCTTACTTCGTCAGGGTCTACGGCGGCAACGACTTCCATACTTTGAAGATTTTTACAACCTTCTTTCGCATAAACCGTTGCCCTATCGCCGCAACCTACAACCATTACTTTAATCTTGTCCGTAATTTTATCCATAACTATTTACCTATCGTTAAAGTCATATCTCCGCCATAAGAATATTTAACACCTATTTCTCTTGCCCAAGCGCGCGTGAGCATAGTGTGTATGCCGCTGCCGTAAAGACTGCCGTATCCTCTGTAATCTCCCGCGTCATATACCCAATTAGGACCGGAATATAAACAAATCTTCATTGCGGTACATTGTTTATAGAAATATTCCGTACAACCGTTTTGACCGTGATGTCCCATTTGAACGACTTCACACGTAGAAATTTCGTCGTTAAAATACTGGTCTTCGATAAGCACGTTTCCGTAACTTGGCCCCATATCGCCGAGGAAAGCAATCGACGCACCGGGGGTAACGAGCTTATATACTATCGAGGAATCGTTGCCCATATTGTTTGCGCTATGGAAATATGCGTCGTTCAAAATTCTTACCGTCATATAATCGTCAAGCACGAATTCTTGTGCTTTTTTAGGCGTTACTATATTTTCAACTTTCTTACTGCCGTCGGAATTAGTTTTAGCGGCGACCTCCGCCATTCCCGTTACTATTCTGATGGTAGCCGCACTCGACTCACCGTACCGTTCGCAAAGTTCTTTGGTCGGGAAATCGTAATAAAGATTTTCGATTTTAATATCTTTCGTATCGTCGGCCAAAATATTGTAAAGACTGTCTACGTGGTCGTTATGGAAGTGCGTTATAAACCAGTGGTCTATTTCCGTCAATTCATTGTCTACCAAATATTGATAGAGAGATTCTCTCGCTTCGTTAATCTGCGCATCGCTTCCGTCCGCGCCGCCGTCAATAAGCATAACCGTACCGTCGGGTGAAGTTATTACGTAACATTCCATAAGCGCTCCTGCATATTGCCACTGCACTACTTTTACGCCGCCGAAAAGGTTTTCAAGCACCATAACGTTATCGTCCGCCGTAAAATCGGAGAATAAGAAGGTTTGATTTTGAGCACCGTTGATATAGAAACACGCACCCTTTTTTCCGTTTACTTCAACAATTTCCGCGTCGACGGTAACTTTGTTCCAGAAATTAAGTTTATAGGCATAATCGACTACGATACTCTGCGTATTTACGAGTTTTACCGTTTGTGAATACCCCGTTTGGTCGTTATAATTAACAGCCGCGTCGGTTAAGATTTTCATTCTGCAATTAAGTCCCATAAGCGTGCCGACGGGAACTTTATCGTATTCGTCGCTGAAATACCAAACGGTTAAAAGGTCGTCGGAAGCAACCACTTCGACAGCATCGAGCGTAGCCGTATAACCGGCGTTGTCTTTAATTTCGTAAGAGCCGCCGTCGATTGCGAACTTTTCGTTTTCCATATCGAATAAAACCAAATTTTCCCCATCCGAAGAACCTTCCGTCGCCCCGCATATTTCACATATACCGCTTACGTAAGAATGATTTGCAAGTTTGGGAATAATTAACGTTTCATAATGACCGCAATCTTTACAAGTATGAGATTTTAACCCCGTAGCATTGCATTTTGCGTCTTTCACGACAGTCCAAGTTCCGTAATTATGGCTTGTAGAAGCCTTTTTAACGTTTCCGCAAACCGAACAAGTATTATCGACACACAGATGATTTTCACCGTAATCGTGAACCGAACATTTAACTTCTTCATTACCCGAACACCCTGCCAAACAACCGAGCGCCATAACGAAGGCTAAAACGGTAATCAAAAATTTTTTCATAAACAACCCCTCCTTTAATTATTTAGAGTTAGCGCGGCGAAGTTTTTTCGTTAAAACGAAAACCGCAAGCATAAGCGAACTTATTCCGACGATAAACGCACCGTCAATACCCGACGAACAACCGCCGTTTTCGGTTGCGGGAGTAAGAATTTCTTCGTAAACGGCGTTAACCGTTTTGTTTCCGCCGTCGAGAGTATAAAAATTCCAACCGCCTTTATATCCCTCTTTAACGGGAACTTCGGGAACGATTATGTCAATATCGTCTACAGTATAATTTACCGTTGCGACTACCGTGTCGCCGTTCTTAAAGGTTACGGTGTAAATTTTTGCGACTAATTGCAAATTAACGGTTTTATTACCGCCGTCGAGAACGTAAGTTTCCCATTCCGCCGTATGATGTTCGTCTGCTTCGGGAAGGGACGGCGCGGTTATTTCCGCGTTTTCTACGGTGTAAGTTAACTTATCGACCGTCGTATTGCCGTTTTTGAACGTTACCGTATAAACGGTAGGATTAAATTTAGCCTTCACCGTATAATTGCTTTCCGGCATAACCGAAGCAACGTCGTTGCCGTCGACGTCCGTATAACCGACTAAATCGTAATAATCTTTTACGGGCGTATAATTTGTCAAATTTATTTTGCTGCCCGCAATAAGTTTTTCTTCGCCCAAAACCGTTTCGCCCGATTGAACGGTTAAGGTATAACGAGCGGCAAGCCCGCGACCTTCCGTTGCCGCAGACAAAACGTATTCGTAACCGTCGTCGGTATCGAAAAGTTTGAACCCGACGTTAACGCTTACGTTTATAGCGGCGTCGCCGATAACGGTTTTAACGTATTCGGGGTGAATTCTCAAATTCATAAACCCTGCGGTGAAGTAAACGTTTATCGCTTTATGATAATCAGCGCCGTCTGAAAACGGTTTACCTATATTCCAATCGTAAGCGGACGTATCGGTTGCGGAATTTATTTCCGACAAAGTTTTGCCGTTTACTTTTACGTAATCGAAAACCGACGCCGCATTTATATTGTTCACACCGTAACCGATATTAGTCAAGTTTACCGTACTTAAATCTACGCGAATAGAAACGCTGCCGTCGGGACGAATTTCGGTTTTAGCCGCATTTACCGTTGCGGTAATATCTTTTTCACCTTTTATATCTTCGGTATTTATAAACGAACCGTAAATTTCCTTAAAGGTTACCGCTTTGGTTACGGTAAAGTTGGTCGCGCCGTCGTAGAACACGAAATCTTTCGAAACGCCCACAACAACGTCTGTTAAAGTTTTATAATAATCTTTATGAATATATAAGTTGATACGGTTGCCGGTTGCACCTATGTTAGTCATCAAAACGTAGGTCGCCGTAGCGTATCTGCCGCCGACACTTCCGGGGAACGTAGTAAAAGTATAAGTGTTAGAAGAATTCTCGCTGTTTATTTGATTTACGCTTTTTCCGTTTACGGTAATATAATCCAAAAGCCCTTTTTCGCTACCTACCGAATCAACCAAGAACGCACCGTTGCCGACGTCGTCGAATTGATAATTAACGTCGATTTCGACTTTAACGCCGTCTTCCCAACCGACTTTTCTGGCTTCCGCAAAAAGAGAAGTCAAGTCTTGTTCGGGAATATATTCCTGCCAAGCGGACTTTTCGGAATTGTAAATAAAAGTAACGTCTTTTTTAACGGTGTTGCATAACCCCGTGCCTGCGATAAAGCCTTCGTTCGGAATTTGGCAACCTTGCATAAAGGTAACCGTGTCGGAAGTAGAAACTTCTATACCGAGCGAGAAACCCGTAGTGCCGTTGTAGTTGAAATACGGATTAAGTTCGGCAAGCGTTTTACCGCTATAAGAAGTGTGTTCGGAAAGTTTTACGTCGTTTATTTTGATATAAGACGTAGTATTAAGCGCATTTAACTTTTCGGTATAAGAAGACAAATCCGTTTCCGCCGAGCCGTATTTACCGCCGACCAAAGAAACCGTCGCGTAAGAAGAGTCGCTTTTAGACGCGGTGGCAAAAGACAAAACTTCTGCGTTATAATATTCTTGTTTTGTTACGGTTGTCCACGTTCCGTCTTTACCGACAAAGTAAGCGTTTTCTTTAATAACGTAAACTGCTTTGTTTTCGCCCGTTCCACCGTTCGCCAAATCGTTAATATACGCATAAGACGGGAATTTTGCGCCCTCGTGAACGATAACCGTAGATTTTGCCTGTGAAGAAAGCGCAAAACTAAACGACGGATTAATTTGATTCCACAAATTGAAATACGGGTCTCTACCTGAAAAATCGGAAATATAATCGGATAAAAGATTGCCGTCGACTTCTATTTTTCCGAAAAGCGCATCGTTAAACTGAGAAAGAACGCTTATATATTTAGTTTGCGTAACCCCCGCTTGCGATTCTTCGAGGCTGTTCTTTATAGAGTAACTATCACCTGCGTTTTCATAATCGGATTCCGGTATTTGGAACCATAAAAAAGAAAAATCTAGGTATACACCGACATTTGTAACCGTCGCTTCAGTTTCGGTTAAAGTAACTATATTCGCTTGGTTTACCCAACCGTCGCCCTGTTTTACGAAAGTAACGTCTTGTTGGGTAACGTAAACTGCTTTGTTTTCGCCCGTTCCACCGTTCGCCAAATCGTTAATATACGCATAAGACGGGAATTTTGCGCCAGCTTTAACGGTTATTTTAGAAGAAGGCGCACTGCAAACAAACGCAAAAGACGGCGTTACTTTTTGCCATAAATTTAAATATGGGTCTTTATCCGAAAAAGAGGATAAAGATGACAACGCAACGTCATCGATTAAAATTTTAGTAGAAAAACTATCGACGAACTGTGAAAGATAATCGGTAGTTATGCTATAACTGTTACCTGCGTCCGCATAATCGGATTCCGGTATTTTAAACCATAAAAAACCGCTTAAAACGAATACGTCGGTAACCGACGACTCCGTTTCGGTCAAAGTTACCGTATCGGCGGAAACGGTTTCAGTGTTAGAAACCGCAAAAAAGCCGAATACCGACATAACCGCCATTGCGACCAAACAAACGATTGAAACAAATTGTTTTCGTTTACTCATCATAAAAATCTCCTTTTTGATTTTTTCAATAATATTATAAATTAACCGATATTCCATTGCAATGGCAAAAATTTTGCTCTTTATGGAAATTATTTAACTACCTATTGACAAAAAAACCATTTGGAATTATAATGAGATTATGAAAAACAAAGAGAAAGATTTAGAATTAAAAAAATGGAATAAAGATTTTTTTAACAAACGGCAGGAAGATAAAATCGATTTTTATCATTTAAACACTTCCATCATCAACGACGTATTCCCCGTAGACGTAGGGCACGAAGTTCACACCGCCGCCGACCCCGATATAGAAAACAAATTTCCGTATTTCTTATTACACTTCGTAGTAAAAGGCAAAGGGTCTATTTTAATAAACGGCGTAAAATACGATTTCGGGAAAAACGATTTGTTTATATTGCCTGCAAACGTGAATATTGCGTATTTTACCGACAAAACCAACCCGTGGGAATATTACTGGATAAACTTTAACGGGCTATTAGCCAAAAAATTGACGGATAATATAGGGCTTTTCGGCGATACGATAGGCATTACGTTAGAAAACAATTCCATAAAAAAATATTTCGTCCGTGCGCTCGACGCTAAAAACGACGTTACCGTTCAACCATACGTTGTTACCGAATGTTTGTTCGGCATCTTCGGTGAAATAGCCAAAATAAACCACCTTAACGACAAAAACAGCGTTAAGGATTTATCGCTTTTTCAAAAAATTTACGATTACGTAGTCGAACACATATACGACAGCGATTTAACGGCAAAAAAGATATCTTCCACTTTCTTTATAAACCCGTGCTATTTTTCCACTCTGTTTACAAGAAACGCAAACCTTCCGTTCAAACAATACGTTAATTACGAAAGAATAAAAAAAGCGACCGTGCTTTTGGAAACTACCGATATGTTGGTTAAGGAAATTGCCGAAACCGTCGGCTTTGTCGACCCGTTGTATTTTAGTAAGATATTTAAAAAATACCGTCTTGTATCGCCCGAAGAATACAGAATTTCAATAAAATCCCCCCCCCAAGACGAATAATTAAACGCAAACCGTATTCCGTACTACCTGTTTTACGCATAAAAAACGCCGCTTAAAAGCGGCGTTCGGTTTGTTTAAAAAATTCCCGTTCGAAAACGCGAACGGGAATTTTTTTTTACTAATCGTTCCAATCGACAACGGTGTTGTCGTTTTCCGTATAAATATCGTGTTTTCCTCCGCCGCTTACGGTTAAAACGTCTTCAACGCAAAGAACGGATAAATCTATTTCGGGTTTAACGTAAAACTTCATAATTTTTTCCTCCTTTTACGCCTTTGTTCTGTAAATTTCTATTATTGCCAACTGCCAATCCTCAAGCGAAGACGCTTCGTTCACGTAAACCACGTCGGCAACGGCGCGTATAGACCTTGCGTTATCGTTTGCCGTAGCGTTAAACGTAAGCGTTGTTCCGTCGGCATAGGTTACCGTAAGTTTTGCGGTAGGCGTATAAACTTTATCGTAATTAAATTCTGCGATACTTATAATCGCCACGTTGAAAGAATCGTAACCTTCTAAATCGTTACCCTCGTCGTCAATGGCAAACCCGTTCCAAGCTTCAACGCTTACCGTTCTGGAAGTATCGTCGTTCCTTTCGATAAGAACGGAATAACCGAAATTACCCTCGCCGAAGAAATCGTTCAGTTTTGCGGTAAGAGTATCGGAAACTCTCGTCATAAAACGCAAACCGGAAGAACCTTCCGCTAATCTTATAGACGCGCCCTTAATCATTTTGAATTCTTCCGCACTCATAGTTACCGCGGTAAGCGTAGCGGTTTCTTTATCCGCAAGGCAATACCCCGCAACCGCACCCGGCTTAAACTTCAACGTATCGTAAGTATACCCGAGAACGGCGTCGGCAGAACCGCTTACGCTCGTAGCAAGCGTTTCGAAACTAACCGTAAAGTCTTTGGAAAGAACTTCGCCGCTACTGAAAGGCATACCTTCTTTTAACACGAGCGTAGAATCGGTCGTAAAGAGCGTATCTTTAATAAAGAATCTCACTTTTTTCTTATCGGCAAAAGTGGTTGCGCTTGCGACTTCTACCCTTACGGAATCGTTAAGCGTCGAAATCGAAGTTTTATTATCGCCGTTTACCACGTGTACGAAATTTTTCCATATATTGCCGACGTAGTTAAACGTTACGGAGCCGTCGTAATGATTGTCGAGCATAATATTACTTGACAAATCGATGTCGAAACGATATTCGACGCCGACTTTATCAACCGTTAAAACTTTGTTCACCGCGTCGATACCGTTGCCGTTAGTGGCTTTAGCGGTAGCGCGCGTTCCGTTAACGTCCTTCATAATAACGGAAACTTCACGCTCGGTGTTAAGTTTTATTTCGTTCGTAGAACTGTCTATCACGCCGAACCCGGGCAAAATTTCTATCACTATACAATCGTTGTCGCCGATTAAATCGTCCCTTAAATTATCGTGCAAATTCAAATACAGCGTAGAAGAAGCAACTTGAACGCCAACAGGTTGACAATACGTAGCGACAGGGTCGGAACTTGCCCAAGACAAATACCAACTGCTTGAAGAATAATCCCAAGCGCTGTCATCGTATTTAGCGTTTATTTGAGCAATGGTTTTTCCGTTGATTTTTACGTAATTTTGCAACCACGTCCAATTCGTGCTTATTTGCGTAATATGATAATCGCCTATCATCGAGTCACCGTGTATCACGGTATTAAACGGTACTGCAATACGGTCGTTATTCGATTGCGCTTCGTACATTGCGGCACTCGAAATAATTTCGGTATAGTTCGATGCGTTAATCGTAGGTTCCGTACCCGACTTATACCATTTGCCCGCCATAAATTTATAAGTTACGTCGTTACCGTTATACTTTACCACGTTTGCGCCTTCCTCAGTGCCGTCGGTATAAGTAAACCCGTTTTTAAACGTTACTTCGAGTTTTCCGTCGAGCGAAGCAAGGTAATCGGCGTGAACCTCCATATAAAATTCATTTACGTTGCACGAAACAAACAACATTACGGGAACAGCGTAAGCGCCACCCAAATTCCACGGGAACAATAAATAATCCGTTTCGCTATCGTCGAACGTTTCGTTTATTTCTTTAACGCTTACGCCGTTGATAAGCAAATAATCTTGAACTGATTGATTTATACCGTCAATCATACTGTAATCTCCGCCCGATTTGGTGGAATTCAAAACCGTTCCGACTTTTATGTAAATTTGATACAGTCCGCTATAACGACTACTCGAAACGTTTTCCTTTTGCCAAAGCCATTCGACGGAAACGTTGCTCTCCTCTATTTCGGTTTCGGTTGCATAAGCATTTACGTTTGACAAACTAACCGCAAAACCGAAAACGCACAAAGCAATAACCGAAATAAGCAAAGACAATATTCTGTTTTTTACTTTCATAAAACCCTCCTTATAAAATTAGGCTTTTAACCTATTTTTTTACATTATACCCCCCCCCGAACTATATACGCAATAGACAAAATTTAGTTTTATATGGTTAAAATTTACCACACTCGTTTTAATTATTAGATATAACGGACATAATACGAGAAAGCGAAGTTATAAAAAACAACTTGCAAAAACTATGTTTTATCAATGAAAAAGTTAATTTAACGCAATTTTTCGTTAATAAATTTAACAATTAAACTCGCCCGTTAAAAATAAAATATAAA
>CAYSYT010000013.1:0-36708 GCA_964435195.1 uncultured Christensenella sp.
TTTTGTAGGCTATTACACGTTATTTCTTTTGTGTAATTTTATTATAGATTATACAATTTTATTCGATTGCCATAAAAAATCACCTTTTTATTTTGATTTTTATTAAAACTATGTTACAATAATATTTAATATGAACGGAAAAGAAAATTTACATTGCGGTCATCGAAAAAGAATGGAAGAAAAAGTATTGAACAACGTTGATTCTTTACTCGAACACGAACTTTTGGAAGTCTTGCTGTTTTCTTTTATTCCCCGAAAAGACACGAACGAACTTTCCCATTTGCTTTTAAGGACCTTCGGTTCTATAAATAATATTTTGCACGCCGACGCCGAAAAATTAAAATCGGTAAACGGCATAGGCGATAAAGTCGCAAGCAAACTGATACTTATAGGTAAAATTTTCGATATAATAAACGATATCGACACAAACGTAAGTACCATTACGTCTTTTAACGGCAATAAAAACGATTTTATCAATTATTTTAAGGGGTTAAAACAAGAAACGTTCATTATAATTCTGTTAGACGAGCGTTATCGCAAAATTACCACTTTGAATTTTTCCGACAAAAACAAAACTTCCGTAACGGGCGATATTCCCGAAATAATTACGGCGTTTGCGGTTAACAAACCGACTTTTGCGATTATCGCACACAATCACCCGAGCGGAATTTTAACGCCGAGCACGACCGACGATATTACGACGGCAAAAATCAACCTAATGTGCAATCTTCACAGCGTAACGTTGATAGACCACGTTATCGTTACCAAAGACAACGCATACAGCTATCATATAGACGGCAGATTGCAACATATAAAAGACGAATACAACTTCGAAAAATTTTTTCATAAAATCAAGGAGATAAAAAATGACTAAAATCAGAACTCGTTTTGCCCCCAGCCCGACGGGGTATTTGCATATAGGCGGATTGAGAACGGCGCTTTACGGTTTTTTATGGAGCAAAAAACACGGCGGAGATTTTATTCTCCGAATCGAAGATACCGACACCGCAAGATACGTCGACGGTTCGGTTCAAATAATTTACGATACCCTGCGCGATTCTAAAATCATGTACGACGAAGGTCCGGACGTCGGCGGAAATTACGGTCCGTATATTCAAAGCCAACGCAAAGAAATATACACCGAATACGCAAAAAAATTAGTGGAACTCGGCGGGGCTTATTACTGTTTTTGTACGCAAGACAGAATTAACTCTCTTAAAGATTCCGACGGCAATATGCGTTACGACAAGCATTGTTTGAAACTCTCCGCGGAAGAAATTGCCGAAAAAATCAAAAACGGCGAGCCTTACGTTATCAGACAAAACGTCCCCACCGAAGGAACGGGAACTTATCACGACCTCGTTTACGGAAATATCAGCGTCGATTATAAAGATATAGAAGACGGTATTTTAATAAAGAGCGACGGTATGCCTACTTACAATTTTGCCAACGTAATCGACGACCACCTTATGGGCATAACGCACGTAATAAGAGGAACGGAATACCTTTCTTCTACCCCTAAATATAATCTTATGTACGACGCGTTCGGTTGGGAACGCCCCGTGTATATACACCTTCCGCCCATTATGAAAGATGCGCAGCATAAACTTTCCAAAAGAAACGGCGACGCAAGTTACGAGGACTTCGTTAACAAAGGCTACGTTAAAGAAGCCATAGTAAACTATATAGCGCTTTTGGGATGGAGTCCGAAAACCAACGTGGAAAAAATGAGTTTATCCGAACTTATCGAAAACTTTTCGTTAGAAGGCATAAACAAATCGCCTTCCATTTTCGACGAAGCCAAAATGAAATGGTTGTCAGGCGAATATATCAAGGCTATGTCCGACGAAGAGTTTGTGGAAAAAGCCGATAAATTTTTCAAGCAAAGTAAAGTTTACGGAAAATACGACTTGAAAAAAATTGCCGCGTTATTAAAAACCCGCATAGAAATTTTCAGCGAAATCCCCGAAAAAATAAACTTCCTCGAAGAGTTCGGCGAATACGATGTTTCTCTTTATTATCATAAAAAGATGAAGACCGACGTGGAAATCGCAAAAATCGTACTTCCCGAAGCGAGAAACGCTATCGCGAATCTTAAAGAATTTTCCTTCGATTCCGTTCACGACGCGCTTATGGAACTCGTAGGCAAACTCGGTCTTAAAAACGGACAGGTTTTTTGGTGCGTCAGGGTTGCCGTTTCCGCAAAAGAATCTACCCCCGGCGGAGTTATGGAAATTGCCGAACTTTTAGGCAGAGAAGAAACTTTGCGCCGTTTGGATTTTTCCATCAACTTAATCAACAAATAATTAAAAATATTCATTTTTTACAAAAAGTCCTGTTCAAACGAGCAGGACTTCCGTTTTTTATTCTTATTAAAATTTCGGTTTTAATCCTAAAAGGTCGGCAACGGCGAGGGAAAAATCAAGCGCCGCTCTCGGTCCGTTGGCGGTTACCAAATTACCGAACACTTCGACGGCGTTCCCCGTATATGCTTTACCCAAAACGCTTATGAAATCCTTCTACGGGTAACACGTGGCTTTTTTGCCGTCAATCAACCCGTTAGCACCCAAAACGACGGCGGGCGAAGCGCAAATCGCCCCGACGACTTTACCTGAATTCAATGCCGATTTTAACGCGTCTATCACCTTGGCGTTCTTTGATATATTAACCGCACCGGGCATTCCGCCTGGGATTATAAAAACGTCGTAATCGTCAAAATCGACTTGTTCGACAGAAACGTCGGCAATCACGGTTATTCCGTGAGAACCTTTTTACTTCTTTACCGCTTACGGAAACGGAATTAACCGTTGCCCCCGCTCGGCGAAAAATATCAACAGGCGTTAACGCCTCTATTTCTTCCATACCGTCGGCGAAAATAACCGCAATTTTAACCATAAATTCCTCCTTGTGCTATGTAACTTAATAATACATCTATATAATTTTACCACGTTAAAAATTAAAAATCAACGAAAGTTAACCGTTCCCTCAGTTAAAATACAACGCCCCTTTCTACCGAAGGGGCGTTCTTTGTTTACGCTTCGTTACGTTTGTTTCTTTTCCTTTTGAACACGAGAACCGCGCCGCCGAATATAGTTAAAGCCGCCAATCCGCCGCCGGAAACGTTTGCCCCACATCCGCCGCCGGTTTCTTTCGGGGACTCGGGATTATCGGGCGAAAGCGTATTGTCTTTCGGAAGTTCTTCCCAATTTGCGACAACGGTAACGTTGCCGACAGAACCTTTTTCTACTCCGTTAACCGTTTTTCCGTTAATCGTCCAACCTTTGAAGGTATATCCCTCTCTCGTCGGCGCCACGAAAGTTATTTCTTCTTCTATCGTATACGTTTCGGGATTGTTCGCGTTCGTCCCTCCGTTCAACTCGTAAGTTATTTCGTAATTTACCGCTTCCCAATTTGCCGTAAAGGTTTTATTCCCCGTGCTGCCGTTTACTATTTGAACGTTTTTCGTCGGATTCAAATTTTCCGCACTCGTCCAACCCGTAAATTCGTAACCTTTTCTTACAGGGTCTTTAAGCGTTAACGTTTGGCTTACGTTACCGTATTCGACGGGGTTTAATTCGGAATTAGTTCCTCCGTTCAACTCGTAAGTTATAGAATATCTGTCGCCGACTAATACGTAATGATAAGATACGGTTTGATTTTTCTTAAAGCCGAGCGAATTGTTTTCTTCGCCGCTTTCGGCAGTGCCCCACGCACCGTTGCCGTTTGCAGAGTCAAACCAAGTAATTTTAGTATTTTTATCGCCGTCTACCCAATGGAAACCTATATATAACGATACTCCGTCGCCGTTGTTATTGCCGTTTCCGCCGTTTTCGACGATATAATATAAAGTATCGCCCGCTTTCATTTTGAAGGGATTTAACCTAACGTTCATACTGTCTTTACCGACGGCAACCCAATCGGAAGATTGCGGGTAGATTTTCGTTTGATTGAGATAAATGGCAAACCGCGCCCCGTCCGTGCTTTGAGTAGTGGAATATGCACCGCCCATTCCCCCGCTACCATCAGGATATACCGCCCCGTCGATAGGTGCGGTAAACCCTACCGCTATCGCATAAGTCGAACCCGGATTCGCAGCGTTCCACAACGGTCCTAAATAAATAGAATCTTCGTCGGGCGTGCCCGTCCAGTAATAGTTAGTTTGGTCGCCGAAATAAGACGGTAACTTTTGATATTTTAAATCGCCGACTTCGAGCAGTTTGTCTTGACTTTCATCAACGTCTATCGGCGCAGGCATTTTCGGAATACCGAACGTTTTAAAATCATCCATATTACGTCTAATTATATAGTCGACGTATAGAACGATTTCCTTCGCCGTTACGATATCGTTTGCATTCGCAGTCCCGTAAATATATAAATCGATAAGATAAACCCTATCCGTTTGATTTATTATTTGTGAAAAATCTTCCTTCTGTTCTTCCGTATTTGCAATCAAGAAAACGTATGCGTCGTCGTTTATTTCAAAAATTCCGTTTATCAAAGACGAGACGGACGAAACGCCTTCTATAAAATACGCTTGCAGAGATTTTTCGACACTTGCTTTCTCCACGTCCGTTTTAGTAATTTTCGCATACTCGGAAACCCACTCGGGCAACTGCGCCGAATCGGTAAATATACCCGCCGTACGAATAATTTCCGCAAGCCCGCCGTCAACGATAGCCTGTTCGAGTGGAACTTCGCTATTATCGCCGAGTACGGGAAGAATACCTTTCTTCTCTATTTTTACAGCCGAATAAGATATCAAATCCTTTCTTAAATATTTTGTCAGACCGTTCGCCGCAACGTTTCCGTTTTCTTCGGTACTCCACCAAGCGGATGCGCTATCGAACCATTGTTCGCTATAATCGGCATCCGACCAGAAAAACCCGGGAACGAGATAGGTAGAATCGTAATCGTTCGCACCGTTTCCACCGTTATCGACAACGAAATGAAGTTTATCGCCCTTTTTCAACGTTAATTCTCCGCTTAAACTTGCGTTGTAAACCGTTCCGTTAGTTCCGTCATAATAACCGGGGTCTTGCCATGTTTTATTCGTCGGGAATATTTTTTCGTCGTTAAGGTAAATCGCAAACCTTACGCCGTCCGTTCCGTTATTGTTGGTTTTATAAACCGTGCATATCGAATTGCCGTCATAAACGTTAGGTTTAAGCGTACCGTCGGCGGGCGCGGTAAAAGTTATCGCTACGGCGTGCGATACTCCGGGATTAACCAAATTATACTGTGCGTCGACGTAAGTCATTTCGTCGCCGACGATTCCGCTCCACGCCTCGTAAGTGTTCCATTCTGCAATTTGCTGATATTTGAGCTGTTTAATATCTAAATCGTATTTTATCGGTTTTACCGTGTGCGTATACCCTTCGGGAATCGTTAAACCGAGATTTCTGAAAGCGTCGGTATTGTGCCTTATTATATAGTCGGTATAAGAAGTTACCATTTTAGCGGTTAAACCGTAACCCGCAGGGGAAAGATGTCCGCCTACGTAATAATTTTCAACGAAGTCCGCATCGTATTTAGGGGCGTATGCGCGAAGGTCTATAACGTAGGTGTTATCGAATTTTTCCGCTAAACCGTTCATAACCGTTTGGTGCGCATTCTGAACGTTTACTCTGTTTGCATCAGAACTGTCGACGGGCATAGTCAAAAGAAAGAAAACCGCATTCTCATTTATCGCTTTATATCTCGAAATAATCTGCCCCGTATAACCCGCAAAGGTTTTTGCGTTTTTAGTATAATTTTCTACGTTTACGTCCGTATCGACGTTACCCGCCGTCAACCCTTGCGCGGTACCCGCATAACTTATAAGGTCGTTAAAACCCAACGCGATATAATATGCGTCGCTCTTATAATCTTCCAACCAGTAGCCGTTGTTTTCGGCAAAAGATTCACAGTATTCGTTTGAAGTCATTCCGCTTCTCGTCAGATTATAAACGGTACTGCCAACGGTTCTCGACATAAACTGTCCCCAAGAATAATCGGTAACGTCTTGCAGAAACGCGCCTACTTGTTGGTGGTCTTCGAGCGCGCCGGAAGATAAACTATCTCCGACGATTGCTATTTTTTCGAATATAGACGTTAATCCGCCGTCTTCCACCAAAGAATCCAAAGGTTGTTCGTTAGCGTCGGTAGTTATATTGCCCGTTGACGAGTTTGCGTATGCGACGTTAAACACGAACGCGGTAGCCGAAAACAACGTACATACCGCCGAAATGAACGACAATACGGTTATTACTGTTTTCTTCATAATAAAATTGCCTCCGTTATTTTTTTATATAAAACCATAAAATTAACTTTTCCTAAATACGGCTTATACGTTTTTATTTCACCGCAATAAATACGCTTGCGTTGAAATATTGCGTAAAAAAGTCCTTGCAAGCAAACTTTTTCTATTATAACGCTACGCGTAAGGCTAATCGCCTTGCGACTTTTTTCAAAAGTCTTCCTTGCTAAACACAAGTACGCTTGCGTTGAAATATTGCGTAAAAAAGTCCTTGCAAGCAAACTTTTTTACTTATATTATAATCCTGAGGGAAAGAGGCGTCAACAGTGATTTGTTTTGCGTTTTCTATGATTTGTTCGATTTTTTGTTTCGGCGACGTTTTTATTTAAAAGTATAAAACCGACTGATTAGTCGGTTTATCTCTTTTATGGTTGATTTTATTAAAATATTAAACGAAAATTTTTTCCGCCGGTAAGAACGCGGTTTTAATCTTTTACCGTAACGGTCAAACGCTCTCCGTTTTTGATAGGAATCCGTTTTTCGCCTATAACGAGTTCACCGCCGCCGCAGTCGGCAAGCACGCTTAACGAATCGTTCTCCAAAGAAACGGTTACCTTTCCGTTTCCTACGGGAACGACAGCTTTAAACGAACCGTAAACGTCCGTTTTCGGTTTAACGGTAAACGTTTTACTGCCGAAAGAAGTAGCGCGCACGCCCGCCACGTAACGACCCAAAACGTAAATAGGCCCGCTACCCCAAGCATGGCACAGCGATTTCCCGAACGAATTGTTATACATTGCGTAATGTTCAACGCCCGTTTGCGTTTGGTCAAATTTTTCCCAAAAACTCGTCGCGCCCAACTCTACCATTTTACCCCAATACGAATCGAGCATATTTATAGCGGTTTCTTCCAAACCGTTTTCGCATAAAGCAATTAACTCGAAAAACTTAAAATACGGCGTGGTAATAGGCGGAATATTTTCATTGCAAAGAACTTTTTTCAAAATCAACTTGCTTTCTTCCTCCGAAGCAAAGCAGTATAAGAGCGCAAGTACGTTTTGTTGACGGTTTATAACGTTTTTACCCGATTCGTAACTATCTATAAATCCGCCGAGTTCGGGCTTAAAATAATAAGCGTAAATTTTCTCTCTCAACGCGTCGGTGTCGCAAAGGGTAATATTTTGTCCGACGGCAACGGCAAGATTTTTCATACACTCCGTCGCCTTCCAAAGCAAAATTTGTTCGGCGCAAACAGGCCCCTCCTTATCCAACGTATCCGACCAGTCTAAAAACACCCAGTCGCCGTTGCGTTTACATACAAAACCGTTTTCGTCCAAGCGCGAATACGTAAAATCGTACAAGGCGGCAAGTCGCGGAAAAATTTTCCGAACGAACTCCGTATCTCCCGTATAATACCAATAGTCGTACACCGAAATAAACAAATAAAAGGTATAATCGTTAATGGAATTTATATGTTCTATATACGGCGGTTTACCGAGCAGTGCAAGAATGGTCCTTTTAATAATCTCGTTATCGTTCGTGGAATATCGGTTTATCATAAACGATTGATAAGCGTCGCCCGACCATACCCAACGGTCTCTTTTAATTCCGTCTAAATAAAACTCTCTGGAATTGAGTAAAAAAGTATCCGTCGCCACCTTAAAAACCCGTTCGACGAGAGTGTCGTCACACGAAAATTCCGCTAACGTTTTTTGCGGAAGATATTCGTATTTTGCATAAACCGTTCGAGGTTTTATTTTTGCGATTATATAAACGTATCGAAAAGCACGCGTCGGAAAACTCTTTTCTCCGCACAAATCGACGTTTTCGAACAATAAAGCGTTTTCCGTAGGATTCGGATTAGAAAACGCCAACGCCTCTTCCATACTTTCCCCGTAATAAATTCCTACGTTTTTTTCTTGCGCGTTTACGCATAATTCGGCAAAAATTTCCTTGCCGAAATCGTATAACCAACCGTCGTCGCGTTTTTGACAATCGACGGCGTCTATTCTTTCGTAAGAAAACGGAAATTTTTCTATATCGTCGTCTTTTTTCACGTACGTCGGGGTTGCTCCTACCGGTGCAAAAGTGTAACCGTTTAGCCCGCAAGACCAACTTTCGTCGGTAACGATATCTCCTTCCGCGAACAACGCCGGCAGTCCGCGCGGATTGGTTACCCTGATAAATATATAATGAGAGCCTGCGGTAAAGCGGACGGGCTTGCCCGTTGCGTAAAATACTCCGTCGAACACGACGTAGGCTTTCCCTTTAACGTAAAAAGTTACTTCACCGCCGCTTTCGGTGGTAATTTGTTTTTCAAAAGTTACCGACGGCGCAACGTGACTTTGCACGCCGAAATACGGGTAATCTACCCCGAATTCCTGCCGTCGCTCGTGCACAAGCAAACTGTGAAAAATTTCGTAATCGCCGTATAACCATATCCACTTTGAAATCTTTTTCATCGCCGTTACCACCGCTAAAATTATAAAACTTACAATACGTTAGTATAGATAAAGAATTTTTTTTATTCTTCTCGCAATTTATAAAACAATTTTATATACGCGTCTGCGTAAAACTCGTAGAAAAAATCGTTCGGGTGATTAAAATTATTTCCCGAAATTTCCACGTAAGCTTTCCGTCGCAATAAAAAATCGGAAATCGCAGTACAGTTGCAAACACCGACTCCGCGACCTTGCAAGCCGTTCAAACCGTCGATATATTTGTTTTGCCCCGCGTAAACGTAATCACAATCTTTATTCGGAAGAGGCGGTGCGACCAAAACGAATTCCGAATCGGGCAACAGCGCGCGAATACGATTCATAATATCGGCAACGTTATCGGTAAAAGTCTTCACGGAAAGTCCGTCGGGCGCGTCGTTCATACCGAAGGCTATAAAAACCAAATCAACGTCGACGTCCTTAAATTTTTCTTCAACCGCGCTTTTCGCCCAAACCGTACCGTAACCCGAACGAGAAAAATTACAATACGATACGTCGGCATCGTAATATTCTCCGACCTTTTTACAAACTTTTGAAAAATAATGTTCGTAACCGTCAAATCCCATTTCCCACGAAGAATTTGCGGCGTTAGAAATACTGTCGCCGAACAAAGCTATTTTTAAACGTTTTTTATTTTCCAAATTTTCCTTCGTTTTAGGCAAATATATTTGCTTTGGCAAAAACGAAACGAACGCGCCGTCTCTTTTTTTATAGGTAAACAAAACCTGCCGCTCGCGTAAGTACGCAGGCGACATCAACAACGCGCCCGAAATTCCGTATCGAGCGTTTTCGTTAGGTATATCTTGCGGCACGTTTTCATTTTTCAGCCATTCGGACTTAAAATACGGCAAAGATTTATTTTTTAATATAACTTCTCCGCCGTTAACCTCGAAATCGACGCCGTTATTCCATTCCCTGCCGAAACGGTCCTCTACCCGCAAAATTTCCGACGGGTCAAACGCTAAATGACCGCTTATTTTTTCGCCTTCTTGCACAAAAACCACGGTTTCGTCTTTTATTATATCTCGTTCCCAGAGTGCGCGATATTTTTCCATTTTCCACTCCCGAATACGTTAAAGCGTTTCCGTTTTACCCGTTTCCATAGACTCGTCTGCCTTAAACACGCACAGATGACTGTTTATGCTGTCGTCTATCTTAGTACACGAAACACTGACCGCCCCGCCGCGCAACGTATTTACGAAATCTTTAATAATGCCTACGTCACCGCCGGCGTGGTGGTCGCCCGACAAAACTTCTTCGGTAACGTCTACCGTGCGTTCCTTATACCAAGCGGTATCGAAATCGTAAGTACGAACAACGAACTTGCAAGTTTCAATCGAACCTTCTATTTCACCCTTCGTACCCATAATTCTCAATCTGCGACACGGCAAAACCGCTCCTTGCAACATACTGTGCGTTGCCGTGCTTCCGTTAGCGAACCTTACTATTACCGCTTGATGGTCGACTATATCGGAATCGGTTTTATAAGCGCATACGCCGTGCGGATTGAAAGTTTTTAACGACTCGACTTTTTCTTCCTTTGAAATATCGTCGTAATTTTTATTTATGCAATCCCAAGAATACCAAGGAAATTTATCGTTTAAAACGTAAATGGATTTTGCGGAATATTCGCAAGTATCTACGTAAGGGCAACCGTTCAAACAACGCGCGCCGGCACCGTCCGGTGCTTTTTCGGGCGTTAGAAAATCTCTGCCGCCGAAACTCGAAACGGCAACGGGCTTGCTCGTATTGTTTAACCAACAAAGCAAATCTAAATCGTGACAACACTTTGCCAAAAGCATAGAACTACCGCATTTTTCACGGTTGTTCCACTTTCCGCGAATATACGAATTAGACGAATGGGCAACGCCTACGTTCTCACTCGTTTCGATATGCATAATTTCCCCTATTTCACCGCTTAAAAGAACTTCTTTAACGTGACGGAAAAAGGGTGTATAACGAAGAACGTGGCAAATCATCAAAAGACAACCGTGCTCTTTCGCCGCGTCGCGGATTTCCAAAAGTTGTTTTTCGTTGTTTACTATCGGTTTTTCCAACAGCATATCGTAACCGCGTTCCAAAAACGGCATTGCCGTTTGATAATGCAATTCATCCATAGTGGCGTCTACCACGCCGTCAACCGATTTACCGAATTTATCTTCGTCGGACAAAAAATCTTCTACGCTTTTATAAAGCCTGTTTTCTTGTACTCCGTATTTTTCCATTCCTTCTTTTAACTTACGTTCGTTAGGGTCAACGATTGCCGTAACTCGTAAGTCTTGCGGATGAGTCAACGCGTATTGACAATAACAATTCGCTCTGTCGCCGTTACCGACGATGACTACTTTTACAGGTTTTTCCATAATTGTTCTCTCCCATATATTTTAGACGATACGTATAATCCGTCGCCGTAATAAACCGTAATCGTATAGGCTATCGCGGTTTCGGGAATAACGGCAAAACCGCTGTTTCCGTTAACGCGCGCAGGTGATTCTTTCCACGGCGTTAAATGAGGCGCATAGTCCTTTTCCGCATAACATAACGTTGCTTTTTTTATGATTTTATCGCACGAAAATTCCAAACGGTTTTCGCATAACGTAACGCATAAAGTCGCCAACTCTTTCTTTCCGAAAAAGTGGTAATCGAAAAAAGCGCCGACGTTGACGTTAACGAAATTGCTTTCGTTGTCGTGATACAATTCCTTTTGAATTGCCAACCGTAACGGGCATTTCATCAAACGATACGTTCGTTGCCGAGAAAACGGCGAAAACGCTCCGTCTTGCAAGCCGGCGTTCATTATCACGGGAACGCGAATACCCCCGACGTAATTACTCGCGTCGTAAAAACTGTCGTAAAACCTTTTTTTTCGGTAATCGCCGAAAATATGCGTTTCCCGTCCTAACAAATCTTCGGTAATAAACCCTGCCGAATAAATAATTCCGCCGAGCGCGAACCGAGAATCCGCGCCGAGCGCAATCAACGACATAACGCCGCCCCAAGAAATACCGACGATACCGATTTTTGTTTTATCGACGCAAGGTAACTCTCTCAAAAAAGAATTCGCGGAAATTATTTGAGAAACGGCGTAATATACCCAAGATTCTTTCGGGTCTTTACATACGTGGTCGAACCCTGCGATATGCAATTCGCCCGCGTCGGAATTTTGTACGCGACGTTCTAAATTTTTTTCAAATTTGGTGCAGTTTATATCTATGCTAATCGCAGCATAACCGCGTTTAACCCATTCTTCGACCCAACGGTAAAAAGCGTTTCCCCCGGCACCGTGAACAAGCACGACGGCAGGACGTTTTTCGCCTTCCTTTAACCGAGGCAAACCGTAAAAACAAAAAGTTTTCCGCACGTGCCCGTTGACGGTCGTACACAAAAACCCCGCCTTGATTTCTTTCGACAAAGCGTCGAATTCAACCTCTTCGAACGATGGAGGAACGGTATACCCTTGCCAATTCATACGGTTTTCCGTATTTTCTTTTAACCGAATTAAAATTTCCGCTAAGGCATCGCCCCTCAAATCCGTTCGTTCCGCTTCGGAATCGCAAACTTCTTCGTCGATATATGCAAGCCCTTGCGAAGTAGCGACGGGCTGTAAAACGATGTATTCCGTTGCAACAGATTTTTCTTTCAATACGGGCAGTTCCGCCGCATCGACTACGGCTAAATCGTACGGTTTGTCTATGGCGCTGCTCCACGATTCCGCCAGTTCGATGCTAATGCGGATTTTTGCGTTATTCCATACCGCCGCAACCGTTTTTTGTACGTTCAAACCTTTACGCATAACTATGCGCAAAGGCTCGGACGTAAGCATTTTTTTATAACAATTCGGCAAAAGAATCTCGTCTGAAACGACCCGACCATATTTTTTTCGGTTTTCATTTATCCAAAACGGCTCGAATCTTTCCATACTTTTAATAAACCTTAAAGTCGTATAAGAATAAGTTCAACAAATTCAACCAACCGCTCGTTTGCGCAGGCGCGTCCCTGTAAACAATCGTCAAGCCGCCGATATCGGTTAAATCGTATCCTGCGACGGTAAGCTGCTCCGTGGTTATTTTAACGATTTCCGCTCCGTTAAACGTACCTCCTACCGCTTCGACTTTATAAGCGTGTATCTTTATAAACTTCGTATCGTCGGAGAAATCGCTTAAATCCGCCAACTCGCTTGCGGTAAGCGTTACGCCTTTTTTCAAAAGGTATATAGGCGCTTCCGTTCCGACCGTACCGCGACATTGCATATCTACCGCAAACGATACTCCGTTTTTACCGCTTACGTTTTTAACGAGCGGATTTACTATCTTAATCGCGTGGCTTACGTTTGCGCTATCCGTATTGTTCGCAAAACAATATTTTTCCTTATAGTTTTTATACGAACTCGTAGTTGCGCCGAGAGTAATATCGAACTTGCTTTTCATATCGGTTATTGCGTCGCCGTCACCGGTACCGATAGAATCGGCAACCCAACGGTTAGTATCTAATATACCGCTTTGAACTTCTTGCGCGGTGTAATAACGAATATTATCCAAATAGATATCCGCCGTACCTTTGGGTTCTCCGCTAACACCCGACAAACTCGGGAAATTCAGAGTAAACAACCAGTCGTCGCTTATATTATTGAAACTTTGCCATTTGTTAAGTTCTATTACGCCCATAGTTCTGCCGCTGCTGTTGGTAATAGACAACGCTTTCGTTATATTCGTATCGTCCATCACTACCTTAATATCTACCGAGAATCTCGCATAACCGTTAGGAACTTTTATCGTCCAGTCGTTGAATCCCGTAATATCTTTATCGTGAATCAAAATACTTTGCGTACTGTCTTCTCCGTTCAAACCTATCGCGTCGGTGTTTATCGATATAGTCGAATGTGCTTCGCTATTACCCCAAATATACCCTACGCGAGATAAAACGTCGCCGTCGCCTAATTTTACTTCAACGGTAGTTTCCGCCGTTGCGCTGTAACGATAGTTTCCTTCGGCGCGTACGCGTATCTTTAAGGTTTGCGTTTTAACGTTTTCCAAGTTACTAAATTCAGTACCCGTTTCCCATTCCGTACGACCTTCGAACAAATATTCGTATACGTCGGGATTTTCCACGCTTACGGTTAATGCGTTGCCTTCCGTAGACGAAAAACTAAACGCCGTAATATCGGGAATACTCGTATAATAAGTAATATTCGGTTCTGACGCCGCCGTAGTTAAAGTTTCTGCCATACGCACGGAAACCTTTACGCGCGCACCGTAACCGCACGTATAGGTGTTTTCCGACGAATACGGACCGTCGTTAAAAGAAAATTCCGTTTGCGACGGAGCGGAAACAGTTAATACTCCCTCCGAAAAAGAACAAGTTACGTCTTCGGGGGCTCTCGGCATATCTTTTGCAGGTTCACCCCATTTTGCGCGCAAAGTTACGTTTTTATTGATTTTCGTATTCAAAAAATCAAATTTTACGTCGCTTTCTATTTGGTCTTGACCGTATTCGTACCAACCGAGAAACTCGTAACCATCTCTCTTGGGGTAAGCGGGTTCTTGCGCTATATCGCCCGCAACGACTTTTTGTGTAAACGATTCCGCGGAATCGTAACCGAGTTCAAACGTTACTACGTAAAATTCCGTGCCGCCGTTAGAACAAGCGACGCCAGCGCACGTAGTTAAAACGCAAACAAGCGCAAGCAACACGAAAATTTTTCTCTTAAAATTCGTTTTATTTTTCATCTACTAAATTCTCCTAAAACGGCAAGGTTACCGCCGAACGCAATTTCTCGTTCGGCGGCAGTCACCGTTTAACCGTCTTAATAAACCTTAAAGTCGCAGAACTGCATTTGACCTATCGCAGCCCAACCCGTCGTTCCGAGAGAAGCGTCGGTATTCCATACGCTGTTTCTGAACGCTATAACGACTGTGCTTAAATCGGTAATTTTATATCCTGCGGCAATTAAATCGGCCTTACCGATATGAATGGTTTGCCAACCTGATTCGGCATTCGTGTTCGTCGCCTCGTAACTTTCTACGCGGACTAATCCGTGAGTTTCGTAAGTAGTCTGTATTTGTCCGTACGCATCCATTTTCTCTGCCGTCAAATCGCTTACGTTTGCTTTCGACACTATATAGAAGTAGTGATGATTGTTGCCCGTCCAAGTTTTAGTATTTACCGCAAACGAAATTCCGTCGTAACTGCTAATATCCGATATTTTAGCGTTGATAACTACCGCGTGGTTATGGTGAGTATCTTCATCGCTCGGTACGATGTTCGGTATAGAAATCGTCCAAGTACCTTTCCAATCGCTTGCGGAGGTATCGCCGCCCGCTATTTGCGTAAGCTCCGACGTATTTGCAAAACGGTACGCGTTCAATTCGGAAATATCTGCCGCCGTATAGAAACGAACGTTGTCCAAATAAATTTTTGCGGAAATTTTTTTCCCGTCGGTAGAAGTTAACGAAGGATAAGTCATCATAAATCCCCAGTTGCCCGTTGCGGAGAAAATTTTCGTCCAAGTGTTTACTTCTACCGCATTGAGCGTATTGCCCGATTCGTCGGTAAATTTAACACCCGTAACCGTAGTATCCGACACGTTGTCGGAAAGCACTATCTTTACGTCGGCGGAAAAACCGGTATAACCGCCCATTTGCCACATAAAATCGTTATATCCGGTGATATCGAAGTCTTCTATCAAAATACTTTTAGTGCTCTCGTCTCCGCACAATCCTTCCGCAGCCGTATTTACGGAAATTCTTGCCGTCAACGCGCTGCCGCCCCAACCGGTATAATAAGTAACTTTATCTACGGTATCGCCGTCAACGTACGTTTCCGAATATTGCGCGATATACGTTGCATCGCCGACTACTTCCGTAAGCGAGGGACTCCAACCCGTAAACGTATAAACGTAATTTCCGTTATTAGGTTTTGTAGGTGTGTCCGTATAGGAGGGCGCGGTATTTTCTTCAACGCTTTCTTCCTTCAATAAAGAACCGTCGTAATTTTTCCAAGTAACCGTATACTTTTTAGGCGTTACCGTAACGGGAACTTCTACGCTGAATTTACCGCCGTACGCGGTTACCGTTAACGTTGTCGAACCGCTCGCAACGAGGGTAACGTCGGTACCGTCTACTCTTGCAACCGAGCCGTTTGCCGAGGTTACGGTAAAATCTTCCGCCGTTATGCTTGAAAACAATTCGGTTTTAATATTTATAACGCTACTTCTTTCGTCGTTTATTTCAAGAGTTCCGTTTTGAAGATTTATTGCCTTTTCAAGCATATCGACGAGAACAGTAGAAGTTTCGCCGTCTATCAACGCTTTATTCACCACGAACGCTACCGAACGGGAATCGCTTTGAGTACCGAAATAGCGAACTCCGTCTTTAACGTAATATGCAATTGCACTGTATTCGTTGTTATAGTTTGCGTCTTTAATATTTGCTATTACGCCGTTTGCGTAATAATCGCCGTTATCGGTGTATATTTGTTGCGCCGATAACGAAACCGCTATTTGATTTTCTTCTTTCCCGTAGACGTCCTTTATATAATCTATCGGGTCGTTATTGCCTGCCGCGGTTAATACCGTAGTAGGAACAACCACAATTCCGAATACGTTTGCTTGGTCTTTATAGGTCAAACTACCCGTTTCGGCGTCTATATCGCAAAGTTCGTTTACGATATCGTTTGAAAATTTCGCAGTAAATCTTATTCCCGTAGGTTCGGAAACACGTATACTTGCGCCTTCTTTCATAGTGATTTCCGTCGTGGTTTGCGCAGTTGAATAAGTCGCGTTCGCATAATTAGTGTTAATAAACAACGCAAGCGATACCGCAACGAGGCAACACGATAAAAGAACTGCCATAGTTATTTTTTTAACTTTACTCATGATGCTCCTCCTTCGCCTGTCGGCGTTCCCCAATCGCTATCTGAAATAATAGCGTCGTAAGTATCCATTGACGTCGTTAACACTTCTTGTTCGGTGTAAACGGTCAACGTTACGGTTGGTTTTTTATAACCTGTCATAAATTTCTCCTCCCTTTTTATTTTTATTTTCACATGGTTATCTTTTGGAAAACCGTATTATTTTTTTATCGTTGTCAAAAGCATTGCCGCTCCTTTTTGAAGCGAAAGGTTAATTTTGCCGTTATCGACGAAATATTCGCGTTGCGCTATCGGGTCGAACAAACCTTTTACGTTTTCGCCGCATATAACGCGAACGGCAGTATCTTTTTCGAAAGTCGCGTTTGCGATAAACAGTCGTTCCTCTTCGCCTTGTTTCAAAAATGAAGTTACCGCATCGCCTTCCGTTTTTATTTGCGATTCAAACGGGCGACGGCAAATTTTTCGACCGTTACATTCTACGGCGCAAACGCTCGCTTTTACAAAATATTTTTCTACTTCGCGAATATAAGCGTTTAACCGTTTTCCGTAACCGTAAGTTTTTTCTTTATTGCCATTTAAGTCTATAAACGCGCTATGCCAGTTAACGTCGTCTACGGGAATCCAATAGCAAAAATACGCAAACCCCGTAGTGCCGTAACATAAAGAAGTATTTACTTGCCAAAGCATTTCTTCATATGTCGGCGCGCGCCTTATACCCGACATATCGGGAAACGCGCTCGACTGCACGAAACACCAAACGGGAATATCTTTTACCGCGCAAGCGGAGTATACCGTTTCCAACTGTTCAAAATAATCGGGTTGAATTTTCGGATACTCTCCGTTGAAAGGGTAAAAATCGTAACAAAAGAAGGTCGGGTCGGCTTGCTTTACGTACGACGCACAATAAAATTCGTAGTTGCCGTCGGATTCTAAGTTGCCTTCCCGTTCCGCCCCGTTAGACAACGCCCAAGCGGGTGCGTAATTTTGCAATAAGTTTACAAAATACAGTTTGTTCGGAAATACTCTATGAAAAGCACGGCGGAACTTTCTAATCCGCTCCCATACCGAATACCCCGGTTCGTCCGTCGGGTTTATTCCGCCGAAAGATTCGTATTTAAGAAACGGCGTATACCGCTCCTTAAAATACCTTTCCGCGTCTTCTTCCGTTTTGTCTTTAAATCCTGCGTTATCGCGAACAAGATAATACAGCCCGACTTTTTCGCACGCCTGCAAAATTTTTTCAACCACGTCGGGGTGGTCGGTCAAATTGTACTGCGCGCCGACTATTATATCCAAACCGCACGCTTTTGCGTCCGCAAAGGCTTGCTCCTCGGTAACGACGAAATCGTCACGCATATACCGTTCGTAAAGCAACGGTTCGACAAAGCCTATAATCGGTATTTTTTCACCCGCTAAAATTTTTTCTAAATTATCTATCATTATCGTAACAATACCAACGCGGCTTCTCCGCCCCTTAACTGCAAACTCAACGTTTTACCTACTGCCGTTCTGTTAACGCCGCGTTGAATTACGTCGTAAGCGTACGTATCGTCAAACGTCATAGTAACCGTTTCCGCGTCGGCGTCCAAACTGTTGTTCATAACGTAAAGCATAGTTCTGCCCTGATAATCGAAACAACCGACTAACCCGTTGTCGGATATCTTCTTTAACTGTCTGAAATCGTTCAAAAGGTAGGTATAACCTTCTTTCATTTCGTAAATAACGTCGTTGGAAATATTCGAATCGGGGCTCGTTGCGGGGTTAACCATAATCCCTACGCTCGCCGCGTTCATAAGATACTTTTGCGTAGCCTGAATTTGCGTAGTCGCTTTTTTGCTGTAATAATAATATTGTGTTTTTTGTCCGTCCATCGCCACCAAACCGAGGTCGCCGTGCGGAGATTCCATATACGCCTCGTCGGTAGGCATAACGCCGGGGAAGTATTCTATTCCCTTAGCGCCGCTGGCAATAGCAGTATTTATAAGCCATAAGAATTCGGATTCGCTCGGCGCTTTGTAATAATCGTAAAATCCGCCCGCCTGTATACATACCCAGAACGGAATTTCGTATTCTTCCGCCCAACCGCGAATTAAAGCAAGATTCATAAACCACATTTGGTCTAAGGTCGCCTTGTCGCTGCCCGTCGAACCGAGCAAGGAATACCTGTCGTACGAAAGATACGGTAATTTGCCTTTTTCACAGAAGGTACGAATCATCGTTTCGTAATTATATTGTTTGTTGGTGCTGTCTACCGAATAATAACCTTGTTGTGCTTCCGGCCAATACGGGTGCATATTAGAGTAAGCGATGAGGTTGGTAGAATTCCGTTCGTTATAATCGAATACGTATTGATGCGCTTTTGCGAGTTCGTCTTGCTGCTCCATACGCGATTCGTCTTGCACGTAAATCCCCGCAAAGGATTTATGTTTTTCGTAAAAAGCAAACCTTTCCTGAATAACGGGGTCGTCGAGCGACGGAACGTCTTTCGACCAAAAATGCATTAACGTAGTATCGAAAGTAACGTAATTTATTTCGTATTTATCGGTATAAGTCAAAATTTGTTCCACTTCGTCCAAACGGTCGTCGTTAACCCAGTTCGCAGTACCTACGATACCGTTAACGCCCGCTTCTTTATAATAACGATAAGTGTTGTCGTTTATCATACTGTCGGGTTTATAGCCGTTCATAACGTAACCGTGAATAGGTCCGCCGAACATAACTACGGGCATAGTGTCTTCGTCCATCATTCCGAAAGTGTATTTGTATACGGGTAACGGGTCGGTTACGCTTGCCTTTTTAACGTTGGAAACCGTTACGTCACCGCAACCGACCAACGAAAGACCGATAAGCAAAGCAAGTACGACGCTGATTATTTTTTTGTTTTTCATTTTCTTTCTCCCCCTTTTCGGCATTTTACGAACACCACCGTCGCGCACGCCAACAATAATAAACCTATGCTTATCGCACCGCCGTTAACGGACGACGCGCAACCAGAATTTTCTTCTTGTTGATAAATCGGCAACAATTCGTCGTCTTTCCAAGTATCTTCGTAATCGTATCCGTCCCAAGTAATCCACGCTTTGCTCGATTCGTAACCGTAATCCATATTATCGTTAGGTTCTTTATCGGTATTTTTAACCGAAAGATTATCTATGCAGAAATTCGAGCAAGCGCCGTCACCCAATACTCCGTCACCGTAACCGCTGATACGGATATGACCCGTAATCGAACCGCTGCTTTCCTGAATAGAGAAAATTTCGTACCAATCGGTTTCCGTGCTCAACTTAATTGCCGCAACGAGTTTGCCGTCGGTCATTTTAAGACTGATATTGAAAATTTTACCTTCCGATTCCGCGGAAAAAATATTGTATTTTTCAGGAAGCGTACCTGCTTTTTCATTTTCCGTATGCAAAATAGAATAATTAGTATCTTTACCGTCGTCGGAAGGACGCAAGGAAAACATCGGGCGTTCTTCCTGTATATACAAAATAGCAAAACTGTCTTGATAACCCTGTATACCGTACATAATACGAATATCGGTAGAAGTATCGCCGTCGTCAACGCCTTCTCTCTGTACGTCGGTGATATCGAACGAAAGTTCGAAGTTGGAGAATTGCGCCATAGTGGTAATACCCGCGTTACTGTTTACGTTTTTGAATACGAGTTGACCGTTTTTAGCATAAACGCCGTCGTAACGTTCGTCCAAGTTGCCTCCCCAAGTCGGCAAATACCATTCTTTAATATTGATATCGTCATCGGTAAAATCGGCTGACAAATTTTTATTGTCGGGTTTAGAGTATATAGCGTTTTCCATACGGTAAGTGTCTATAAGAATACTTGCCGTTCCGTTCAAGCGGTTAGCGAAATACAAACGGCTTTTATTAAAAGTCAAACCCGTCAACGTTTGCGTTGCATTGCCGAGGACGACCTTGCCGCTTCCGTCGCCGTAAATTTCCAAGGCGAAAGCGCAACCGCCCGAATAACCGAACGCCGTTTTGCTCGTTACCTCGGTATAATCTCCGCTATCGGAAGCGTAGCGAATAACTTGGAAATATTTAGTGCCCGATTCGGAAGTTACTTTAACCGCGTAGGTTCCTTTATTGCCGAGAGCAACGTTAGACGCTCTTTCCAAACCGAAATGGAAATAAAACTCGTCGCCGTCGTCAAACGAATCGAAATAAACGGTTTCGCTAACCACGATATTTTTAAAACCCGAAACGCTTAATATATCGGTGTCGAAAGAAGCGTAAATTTTATGAATGGCATACGCTTGCGTTTGGTTCGTTGAATTCAAACGCATTTTACCTTCTTTAACGAACGCCGTGCTTTCGGTAGACTTCCCCGAATCCATCAAATAATCGCTACCGATATTGTCTTGACTGAAACGGAAAGCGGTGTTCGCGGTTGTGCTGCCGTTTTTGTACGTTCTAAAATCCCCGACCTTGCCGCTTATTCCGCTGTTACCCTGCATAACGCAAAAACCGAGATGCCCCTTTTTATATCCTTCGAACGGCACGTCCTTACTCTTCGCTAATATCTTGTTCTCGCTTGCCGTTTCGCCTGCGTTTCTGTACGCGAAGGTGAAATTGCCGCTTGCGTCCAAACTCGTAATAACGGTAATATTAGAAAGTACGCCGCTGTTTTGAGGCAAACCGATTAAATAATAACTGTAATCACCTGCGTCCGGTTCACCGCCTGCTCCCGTAATTTTGGTCGCAAGACAAATATCGTTACCGGTTGCGTCGACGAAGTTGTATCTTTTGGGGCTTCCGTCTACGTTGTAATAAGTTCTAAGCATCCAGCCGTAAACGGAGTGATAACTTAACGTAATATATTTATCGCCCTTACCGAATTCCGTCCATTCCAGAATATGTTCCGTAGATTTAGTGCCGAACATAAACCCGAGCCAACCGCCGTTCACGAAATTCAAACCGTCGAAATCTATTTCCAACGATACGGAAGTTGCGTCTACCTCGTCTAACGTAATCAAACCTGCGCCTTCCGCCGCGTTAGAAAAAAGCAATGCGGGCGCAACTCCTTCGTCTCTCTTAATTTCCGCGTTGGACGTAGTCCAGTAATCGCTTATTCTTCCCGAATCGAAATTATCGGTCGTAGGTTGTTTTAATTCACAACCCGCGTCAGCCGTTATATACGAACCCGCCGAAACGCCGAAAATACAACATACGGCTAAAAGAACCAAACAAATAAGCGTTAATTTTTTTCTTACCGTTTTCATTCACCCAAAACCCCCTTTGCAATCCTTACGTAGTGGTCCCATTGCGCCGCCATATAAGTTTTTTCGGAAGAAACTATATCCGTTGCCGTGCGTCTGTCTTTTGTAGAAGATGCCGCCAAAGTTTTTTCGGGCGTTACGTTGTTTGTTTGCGTATACGAACGCAAACCGTTCATATAAAACAAGGGGTCGGAACATATTTCCATTGAAACCATACGGTTGTTTGCCGCCTTCATAAGGTCTACTTTCGACTTGTTAAATACGTTCATTTTAGAAGTATCCATATTTTCTATTTCCGATGCGACCAACGGCAACTGACCCGATTCTTCGAAAGTGATTTGCATTGCTTCGGTAGTAGTCATATAAAGCAAGAATTTTTTCGCAACGTCTATCGCGTCCGAATAAGCGGGAACGAGAGCGACGTTGGTATACGCTATCGAAGAAGAATTCAAATATCTCGCTTCGCGTACCGCGGCGATAACCTCTTCCGAGGTTTTTCCGTTTATAGAAGATACCGCAGGCGCGATACCCGTTTCTCCGCCGTCTATATACTCCACTATTGCGCTCAACACGGAATCGGTAATGCCGAGTTTTTCTCCGAGTTCACTGATAACGGGAACTTTCATCATTGCGAATTTGTTTCCGAGCGCTTCGTTTTTCTGTTCGTGAACCATCCAACCACCGTTAGGCATCATCGCCGCTTTTTCCTGCTTCATATAAGCGGCTTGAATTTCAGAAAATTCTTTCGACAAACAGCCGTCGATTGAAAATCTGTTTTCGGGCGAAATTAAATATTCGAGCACTGACAAAGAATATTCCCTGCCCTTTTGATTGTAGCCTGAATTTGCATCGTCGGGTTTTACGTTATAGTCGGGGCGGTAGAACTTTTCGTAATTTTCTAAACCTTCGTATTGCGCCCACCAAACCGACGTGCAATATTCCCAGTAACCGGGAATCCACGCAAACGGTTTTATTCCTTTTTCGCTATCGAGAATTTCTTCTGCGAGTTCTTTAAGTTCATCGGTAGTGTTGGGGACTTTCCAGCCGTTAGCATTAAACATATCTACGTTATACGTTAAACCGTTAGTATCGTTCAAAACGGGGAATGCGTAATATTTGCCCGTACCGTTATAGTCGAACAAATTAAGCATATTAGAATCCAAACGGTCTTTAACGCTCTTCGTAGTGCCTTCGGCAACCTGTCCGTAAACGTCCGATAAGTCGGCTAAAATATCGCCGCCGCCACTCAGTTTTTCGCTCACGAGCGACATATAGTACGGATATTGATAAATCATAATATCCGCCGTATTGTTGTTCGGGCCGGATTTCAAATACGATTCCGCCATATCGAAATTCCTCGACGGGTTGACTATAACTTCGTATTCGGGGTTATCTTCCATGAATTTTTCCGCCAATTTTTCCAGCCAAGTAATTCCGTAACCTGCGTCAATCGATTCGATTTCCAACGTGTAAGCGTCGCTCTTGGTGGTCTTGTTTCTTTTAATTCCGCAACCGACCGTCGATACGGCGAGCAAACACGCCATTGCAACGCATCCCAACCATTTAAATTTTTTCATAATTCTCTCCTTGTTTTTTTGCTAAAAAAGGGTTATTCTCATTTGCGCAAGCAAATGAGAAGGGTATACCCTTGAAAATTTTTTCCGTTCTTTTATTCGGATTAAAAGTTTACCCTTTTAACCCGCCGAGCGATACACTGGTCATCATCTTATCCGAAAATATCGTAAACAAAATAACTATCGGCAGTATCAAAATAACCGTTCCCGCAAAATATACGGGCATATTCACGTCGTACGTCATATTCTGTTCGAAAACCATTAAGCCCGTAGCGAGCGTGGGAAAGTCTTCCAAATACAAAAGCGGTCCGGTGTAATCGTTCCAGGTGCCTATAAACCCGAGCAAGAAAATAGCAAACATAGTAGGCATTGCTTGCGGCAACATAACGTTAAAGAATATCGAATAATGCCCTGCGCCGTCTATTCTTGCCGCTTCCATATAACTGTTAGACACGCCTTGAAAGGTTGCGTATAAAATCAAAAAGTTACCTCCCAAGCCGCCTGCGTTGGCAATCAAAAGCAACGGACTGTTGGTAATGCCTAAATCGTTATACATTTTGTATGCGGCAGGTAAGTTGCCCACGATAGGCAAAATCATTTGAACGATGGCAACCGTATAAATGGTTTTACGCCCGATAAACGAATATTTGGAAATAACGTAAGCCGTCAAACAGCAAAACCATACCGCCACGAACGCGCCGCCGACCGAATACCACACAGAGTTAAAAAACATTCCCGGAACGCCTACGCCGTCGTAATTGAGTTCGGTCCACGCGCTTATATAGTTATCGAAAAACAAACCGCTTTTAATAAATTCGACCGGTAACGAAAATTTATTCGCATCCCATTCGTCAACCGTTTTCAAACTGTTCGTAAGCAGCCAAAACAACATATATATTATAGTGAGAGCGTAAAGCAAAAATATTATGAAGGTTAAAACGACCGCAAAGCGAGAGCCGAAACTCTTTCTTTCAAGACTGTTCTTTTTCATATCAGTAACTTACCTCCGAATCTAATTTTCCGCAAATCCATCTAACCAAAAGCACGATAGGAACGCCTATAACGGTGAAAAACAAGCCGATTGCCGACGCCGTAGGATAGTTACCTGCCGGTGCGCCGTAAACCATCGTCCATATATAATAAGAAATAGTCGTCGTGTTATACGCGCCTTGCGTAAACAAAAGTATAGGTCCGCTTGCCGTAAAAATACCCGTCATAATCATAATAATCAAGGTGGAAATCGTCGGCCAAATCATAGGCAAAACGATTGTAAACATTTCGCGCATGGGTTTAACGCCTTCTAATTTTCCGTATTCTATTACGTCGTCGGGAAGTCTTGTCATTGCTCCGCCGAGAATAAGAATTTTTCCGCCGAAACCTACCCACAACATATAAATCATAATCATCAGCGTTGCGGTGTCGCTGTTTGCAAGCAGTTCGTAACTCGTATCGCTACCGTTTATCAATTTAAGTATATAAACGATAGGTCCGTCAACGCCAATCATTTTCTTATACAACATAACGAGCACCGTAGAACAGATAATGCTCGGCAAAAAGAACATAACTCTGAAAAACCTATAACCCGCTATCTTTTTATATATAAAATAAGAAAACATAAACCCGATTAAAAGAAGCAACCATTCCACGAGGAAAAATTTAAGCGTGTTGGGTAAATATTCGGTAAATACGGGCACGGTAGACGTAGACATCTTCAAAAAATAAGCAAAGTTATAATACCATTTTTCGCCCGAAGGAACTTGAAACGCCAGCAAAATGGAATTCAAGTTGATTCCTATATAAAAAACGAAAAAACTGACGATTTGAACAATCAAAAAACTGTATACGAATAAGTACGTATACACTTTGTCTTTTGTGATTTTTTTCCGCATCAATTTTCGCCCTCCTTCTTGCCTTTCAACCACACGCTTATGCGATAAGGTTCGTAATAATTTTTACCCGCCGAATGATACGCCTTTAACCGAAGCGTTTTTCCGTCGTCAAGCAAAAATTCGTATTCCGTTCCGCCGTTTTCGATTAAAACGGGCGTAAGTTTCTCGCCCGCGCGTAAAAGATAACTTGCGTCTAAATCGGTATCGCCCTCTTCCGCGCACAATACGATAGGTCCTTTCGTTACGCAAAACAGTTCTTCCGCTTCGGGGTTGTATATTTTAGACGAGCGCACGCGTACGTCGGCATTAAACGAAATATCCGCTTGGTCAAAAGCCGAAATTTCTCCCAAATCTATATAACCGCACGCTTCCGACGTAAGCGTTTCGCCGTGTTTTTTAACGGTATAACCGTCGCACCAAACGGGTTTTCTTACCGAAAGCCTTAAACCGCTTATCTCTACCTTCTCAAAACGGATTTTTACGTTCCCGTCGTAAGGATAGTCGCTTTCTATAACGAATGAGATTTTTTTGCCGTTAATTACCGTTTCGTATTTGCCGGCGACGAAAAAGTTAACGTACACCGTACCGTCTTTCAAAACCGCGCCTACTTGCGGAAACGGGTCTAATCCCGCCGCGCCGATTGCGACGCAACAACCGCATTTTGCATATTGCGAAATATTTTTACAACCGCCCATCAACGTCCAACGCGGATTGTTATATATCGGCGAATAACTGTAAAACATAGGAACGGGCAAATATGCGTTGTTGGGTTGATTGATAAACGCGCCCAAATACGCGTTAAAGAAGGAATTTTCTATCGCGTCTAAATACGCAACGTCGTTCGTTTGTTTGTAAAGCGCCGTTAAAAACTTCATTAACGTAACCGTAACGCAAGTTTCTTGCTTGTGAATATCCGACGGAACCACCTGCATTTTTGCGGAATTGTTAAAATATTCGTCGTAACACCCCGAACCGCCGACAACGGTTAAATCGGTCGCAAGTACTTTATTCGCAAAAAGCACGCACGCCCGCAAATAGCGTTCGTCGGGAGATACTTCGTGCAATTCCAAAAGCCCTTCGAAACAAGAAGTCATTTCGTACGCTTTGGTGTAAGGGTATTCGAAAGGAGCAAGTCGGTCTTTAATCGCCAAATCGAAAACGCCGTTTTCTTTCCATTGCGAATTTGCAAGCGTTTCCGCATAGCGCAAATACTTTTCTTTGCGCGTATACTTATACAGTCTTACGTACGGCTGAATAATAGAAACGGAATTCAACGCCCCGTGCATACGACTTGTTTCGCAAACGGGAACTTTCCCTTCTCCGTCGCCCATACGTTCCATAATATTATCGGCGTGCTTTTGCAATGCGTCGAGTACGCGTGCCTTTAAGGACTCGTCTTCGCAAATTTCGTAAAAATGTTCCAAACCGAGCATTACGTATTTTCTTCCCCAAACGTCCCAACCTTTAAATTCGTCCACTTTCGAATACGACGAAATGCGCCCCGTATCCTCCTGTGTGGCCAACAGCAATAAAGTTGCCTGTTCGAGGGTTTTATACAAATCGTTATCGCGGGTATACGCATACACCATACACGAACCGCGCATAAGTTTACCCCAATACTCACCGCGCCAACCCTCGTCGCAATTATCGGTTTTTAAAACAAATTGTCTTACGAGCAACGACCAAAGCACGGGGTCGTTTAATTGCATATCGGTAATTTCGCGATAGTACCTGTCAAACCCAGAATGATACTTCGAATTAAAAGACAAACACTCATTCTCTTTTATTTTTTTCATAATCGTTATCCTTTTACGAAACAATTTCGTTTAATTCGTCAATAAGTTCGTTCATCTTCCTATCGTCGAACAACTTTTCGTCAAAATAAGTAAATGCACGGAACGGCATACCGTAAACGGATTCTTTTAAGAACCGTTCTTTTTCAAAGTTGTTTTCCGTTTCGGGCTTCCCGTACGCCCAAACGTTTATAACGGCTTGCATATTTTTTAACACCAACGAACGATATTTAGCGTCGCATAATACCCGCCCGAGTAAAGTATCTTTATTTATTTTTTTCTCTTGTTTTTTACAAAGAGTAAAAGTTTCTTCGTATAAAACGCACTCCGACGACGTTGCTATACTAACCGTATATTCCCCTTCGTAGAGTCTTTTTTTACCCCCGACGTACCGCGAAAAAGACGTTTCGTCAAGCAAAACCGTATATTGCTTTTTTTCGCCTTTTGAAAGTTTCGCCGTCTGATAAGCGATTAACTGCATATGCGGTTCGAAACGGTTATTCGACTTTAAGTAAATTTGCACTACCTCTTTGCCGTCGAAGCGCTCGGATTTATTCCTAACGTCGAACTTTACTTCGAATTCGTAATCTCCCGAACGGGCTATATTTATACCGTCTATCGCAAATTCGCAATACGAAAGACCGAAACCGAACGGATATCTGACGGGCACTCCGTACGTCGTATAATACCTATATCCCACGAATTCCCTTTCGGAATACGCCACGTACGTTCCCGTTTGCAAACTCCCGTAACTCGGCACGTCCGAAAGTTTCATCGGAAAACTTTCCGTCAATTTTCCGGAAGGCGTTATTTCCCCGTACAGCGTTTTTGCTATTGCTCGTCCGCCGTAACTACCCGAATAATAAGTTTCCAAAATACCGCGCACTTGATTTTCAAAACATACGTCTACCGCGCTGCCGTTCGCCAAAACCGCAACCACGTTTTCGTTGCAACGAACTATTTCTTCGATAGCGCGCGTTTGTTCGGCGGGAAACGAAATATTCCTCTTGTCGAACGCTTCGCTGTCACAATCGTCCTCCAAAGACATAAACACCACTATTTTGTCATACGAACTTAAACGGTCTTTCACCTTCGATATGTCGTAACCGTCTATATTGTCGCACACGTCGGCATAACGGCTTATTTCGTCGTACGGCGTTAAAATATAATTCGTTTTTAACTGCGCGCAACCGCCCCCCTGAATTCTCGGGTTTTTCGCGTTTCCGACAAGCAATATCTTATCTTTTTTCGAAAACGGTAAAATTCCGTCGTTTTTTAGAAGCACGAACGATTCGCCCGTGATTTTTACCAACCGTTCCGTGTCGATGCCGCTGCTTTCCTTTTTGTTTTGAACGTTTTTATATAAATTCAATAACCTTTCGGTTTTTTCGTCGATTTCAGTTACGGAAATTACGTTTTCCTCTACCGCGGCTTTTATTTTTTCTTTACTGTTGTGCAAATTCCCCGGCATTTCCAAATCCAACCCGTTTTGCAACGCGGATACCACGTCTTTTACCGCGCACCAATCCGATATTATTACGCCGTCGTATCCCCATTCCTTGCGCAAAATATCTTTTAAAAGATAAGCGTTTTCACAGGCGTAAACACCGTTTATTTTATTGTAAGACGCCATTATCGCGTCCGCTTCGGTTTTCGAAAGTAAAATTTCAAACGCACGCAAATAAATATTTTGCAAAGTATCTTCGTCTACGATACTGTCTTGCACGAAACGGTAAGTTTCTTGATTGTTGCACGCAAAATGTTTCACACAAACTCCGACGCCCGTTTGACGAATACCTTTTACGTATTCCGCCGCCAACGTTCCCGTTAAATAGGGGTCTTCCGAATAATATTCGAAGTTTCTTCCGGAAAGAGGCGAACGTTTAATATTCATCGCGGGCGCAAGTAAAACGTCTACGCCGCAACGAGAACTTTCGTCGCCTATCATTTCACCTACGGTACGACATATATCGCCGTCCCACGAACACGCCATAAGGCAAGTGTTCATAAAGCATACGGCGTCGCCGTTTTGCGTTTTGACACCGTTCGGACCGTCGGACATTTTAAGCCCGTTCAGTCCTCTTTCGGGTAACCGCAAAGCGTCAAACGCTCCGCTTCCCGTCAACAGGGATATTTTTTCGTCCGTCGTTATATTTTTTAATTTTTCGTCTGTTTCACGTTTAGCCATTCCAGATAATCCCTCGCAAATATGCCCCTATTCTATGCTTTCACTTTCTCATTCTACGTACAATTCTATCACGCTTTTTAGCCCATATCAACTCACAAACAAACACATTATTTTCAAAAATAAACATATATTGCTCTTTTTTACCTGTTTTTCGTGCTGTTTGTTGTTAAAAATCAATTTTCACTTGACAAAACCGTGACGCACGTTTACAATTATTTTCGATGAAGTTAACAAACGACAATAACCTTTACGAAAAAAATTACGATGCGCCCTCGTTTATATGGAAAAAACATAAAAATTTAGGGTATCCGCTACATTTCCACTCCGCTTTGGAAATTTATTTTATTCTCAACGGTCAAATGACTACCGTCATCAACGGTGAAGAATATTTTTTTAGCGCGGGCGACATAAGTATAATCAATCCGTACGAATTGCACTCATATAAAAAATCGGGCGAGGCGGACGTGGCGGTTTTGATTTTAAGCAGTCACTATCTTTCAGACTTTCACTCGGAATACGGCGATAAAACTTTACCGTCTTCGTTAAAAGACAAGGAATATAACCGTTCCGTTTACGCATTATTGAAGGATTTGAGTTCTTCCGTTTACGACAACACTTCCGTTTCCACGCTCGGAAAAAAGGGTTTGTCGAATATGATTTTCGATAAAATAATTTCGCGATACGGCGTTATTTCTCAAACGCAAAGCGGCACGACCGTTTCGAATATTTTAAAATACATACAAAACAATTATAAAAATAAAATTACTTTGGAAGACCTTGCCGCGCATTTCGGTTACGCTAAAAACAGTATGTCGAGAATTTTGGCAAAATATTTAGGGGTCGATTTACGGATTTTTGTAAATAATATTCGCGCGGAACAGGTTAAACTTATGCTGAAAGACCCCGAATACAAGCATCTATCGGTTATGCAAATAGCACATTTTTGCGGTTTTGACAGTGCCGCAACCTTTTACAGAACGTATAAAAGACAATACGGTCAACTTCCGCCGAAACGCGAGTGATTTTTTCAATCACCGTGTCGCGGGTTCTTTAATATAAAAAACAAACGAAAATACGCATCCGAAAGGGAAATCCTTTCGGATGCGTATTTACTTTTAATTCGTATTTTTATTTGATTATAACGTTTCCGCTTTGATAAGCCTTTTTCCGTAAATCGGAAGCATTTTTTTATACGCGGCGTTTCTTTCTTTTTTGCTTTCGAATATTCCGTAAGCTACCGAACCGCTGCCCGTCATTAACGTTTTTACCGCGCCGAACGATTTTAACGCGCTCAAATTATCTCGAATTGACGGAATTATAGATATTGCGGATTCCGTCAAGTCGTTTTTCAAAGTCGACAAGAACTCTTTAACGTTCCCTTCTTTCAGCAATTCCGCGGCGACTTCGGTACGTTCCGCGACGTATTCCGCGCGTTCGTCGAAAGTTTTAAAACATTCTCTTGCCGAAATAAAAGATTTTTCCGTGACGGCAAGCAAATAAAGTTTAACGCCGTAGTCTATTTTTTCCACCCGTTCTCCGCGCTCGCTGATAATCGCCCAACCGCCGTCGAGCATATATCCCGAATCGCTGCCGAGTTCGTCAGCCAAATCTTTAACGCCGAACGACACGCCGAACAATTTTTGCATACATAATAGCACGCCCGCTATATCCGCCGAAGAACCTCCCATTCCTCCGCCGACGGGTATGCTTTTATTCAGAATTATATCTACTCCGCCGACGTTAAACTTATCCATAAAGAGTTTGCCTGCACGCAAAGCGTTGTTTTCCAAGGCTTTACATTCACACTTTACGCCTTTTTCGGTAAGAGTTATTTTTCTGTCTTTACGCTTTACAACGGTTATCGTATCGTAGACGTTTACCGAAGTTACCAAGGATTTCAAAACGTGGTAACCGTTTTTCACTCCTAAAACGTCGAGCGTCAAATTTATTTTCGCAGGTATTTTAATTTTTACTTTTCTCATTAGAATAAACCTTGTTTATTTATTTTTGTCTGTACACTACTATTCTTTCCTTACCCGTTAACGGAAACTGTAAATCTTTATTAGTTGCGATAAGCGAGTCGGGGCAAACGTTAAGTCTTTTGGCAAGCGACCATAATTCCTCGCCTTCCGTCGGAATGTACACGCTTATGGCACAGTCGCATTCGGGCTTTTCGCCGACGCTTTTTATTTCTTTTATATATTTTACCGAACGGTTTTCCGCTTGAACAACGGTAAAATCCACATCGGCTTCTATTTCGGAAACCGTTAACGACACCATTCTTACGGATGATTTTACGGATAACCCTTTAACCTTTACCGAGCAACATTCCTCTTTGGCTACGGCAAGCGTCGTTTCGAAAGGCGTTTGCAATTTTACCGAAGAATAACCGTCGTCGTTTTTAAGATAAGCGTTAACGGACAAAACGCCGGTTATCTTTACGCCGTTTTCCGAGCAAGAAGTTGAAATTATTTCAATCTTTTCGCCGTCGGTAACCACGTATCTCGCGCCTATCGGCAATTCTTCCGTTTCCGCCCTGCCCGAAATTTTTTCGTGAAATATCCTCGGTTCGTGGGGTTTGCAGTAAGCACATTCCCCGAAAGTAGTTTGCAATTCCTCTCCCGTGCTGAACACGTCGTCGGCGACCGAAACCGTTTCCGTCGAATAGGCTTCCCCCTCGAATTGAAGAGTTACGCTTGCGGTAACCGTACTTTTTCCGCTTTCGGCGTCTACGGCGATATCCGTCTTGAAAGACTTTTCGCCAACCGAAGCGGTAGCCGACATCGAAGGCATTGCCTCTTCGCAATCGATTTCCATACGGAACGGTATAATTTTATCTTCTCTTATTATATCGTTTTTTTCTCCCGATTGCAATAAAATAGCCGTTAAATATACTTCGCCGTCGACTATTATACAACCTACGCCGCATTGAACGGCAGTTATAACCGCCGTCGCTTTATGCGATAAAACCTCCGCAACGGCGTAATCCAATTCAAACTCTTCTTCGACGGGGTATGCTCCTTTTTTATTTCCGTAACCTTTTACTATTTCTCTTTCGGCAGAATTCAATACCACTCCGTTACCGCCCGAAAGCGCGTTTATCTCTTCGTTTTCATAAATTTCCGCTTTTACGGTAAGCGTCGAAAAAACGGAAAGCTTTGCGCCGCTTAAATCGGCGTCCGTTTTATCCGTTTCGACCGAAAGTTTAACCCTACACCCTTCGCGAACGTTTTCCGGCTCCGCATTCCCGACGAATTCCGAACCGCACTCGCATTTTTTCAACGCGCCTCCATCGTCTACGTACGAAACGTAATATATTATGCGTCCGCTGAATTTTATTTGTCCGTCGGTTACGCTTTCTTCACGAACGCCTGCAAACGCAGACACTCCGAGAATTTTTTTTACGCCGTCGGAAAAAACGTCGGTTTTAGTTTCGGTCTTTACGGTCGTATCAACCTCCCCGACGAATTTCTCTAAATTTATTTTTTCAAAAACAGGTTTCAATTCCATATTCCCCTCCATAACCGTAAAATGATTATCAATACATTTTATATACCCGTCGGCGAGAATATGACAAAACGCACTTAAAAAAGTGCGTTTTAATTTTATTAAGTTAAGCCCGTTTCTCTATTTCGGCAAGTTTTACCCTACCGCACATATATTCTTGATAAGAATACGACGTTTTTCCGTTAAACCCGTCGAAAGGCTTTACCGTAAAAAGCGATGGATAAACGCCCTCCAACCGTCCGCAAAAACGCACGATTTTGTTTCTGCCGAGGTTTAAAGTAACTTCCACGGGCTTTTCTTTAAGCCCGAATATTCTTTTTTTTACGTCTGCGATATTAAGCGTACTTTTAATCATACGCTCATTATTGCCCTTTAACCGATTTTTATACTTCTTTTATTCTTCGTCGTCGTAATCTTCTTCGTCGTCGCAATCTTCCTCTTCGTCGTCGTCCTCGAAATCGGACTCGTCAATTTCGGGAATTTCAAAATCGTCGGGAACAGACGAATTTTCGTCTACGATATCCTCTTCTTCCTCTTCGTCGTCGAACAACTCCGAACCTTCTTCTTCGGCAAGTTTGGCAAGAGAAAGCATCTCTTCGCTTTCCTCTTCGGGTTCTTCCTCTTCGTCGTCGAGAAAATTCTTCCATTCTTCGTCTTTATCGAGGTCAACCTGTCCGTCCTTGAAGTCTAATTCCGCAGCGCATTTAGAACACATTTGTTCGTCGGCTTTAATGTAATTATGATGACATATGGGACAAAGAATCATCGTTTCCGTTTCTTCTTCTTCGTCAACGGCAAAAACCAACTGCGGACCTTTTTTGAGTTCTGCTTTACAAACGTCGCAATATTCTTCTCCCTTGCGAATATAATTCAAATCGCATCTGGGACATTTAATATAATCACCCGGCATAATCAACATCTCCAAAAAATATTATCGCATAATCTTTATAAATCAAACCGCGTCTTTTAATACCATATATATTATAAATCACCGTTAAAAGTGAGTTTTATACGCACGGTTTTTATTGCGAAAGAATTTTAAGAGTAAAACCCCGTCGCAACGATTATTTTTGACTTTTTATAGTATATATACATCTAATGGTTTTGTAAACTATTTTACCGAATTTTTTTATTTTTTTTTGACTTTAACTTCGAATTCGCAAAAAATCGACGCTTAAACGCCGCCTGTTTCCTATTTTACGCTTTTTCCAGCAACATTTTATCGGCGACCAAAGCGATAAACTCTCCGTTCGTAGGCTTTTCCGCGCCTACGTAAGCGCGCACGCCCAAAATACCGTTTATGCTTTCTATTCTGCCCCTGTTCCACGCCACCTCTATCGCGTGTCGAATAGCCCTTTCGACTTTACTTGCGGAGGTAGAATACTTTTCGCCGATTTTCGGATAAAGTCTTTTGGTTATGTTATTTATAATAGCCGGGTCTTCGACCGCCATTTTAACCCCTTCTCTTAAAAAATTATAGCCCTTTATATGAGGAGGAATTCCTACGTTTATAAAAATTTTACTTATTTTTTCTTCAAGACTTACCGCCCGATGCGACGGAATGGTATTAGCAACCTTATAATCGTCTTTTTCCGACGACAAATCGCTCAATCTCTTTTTCAAAACGGAAAATTCAAGCGGCTTGGCGATAAAATACTTTGCGCCGGCGGCGATGACTTTGCTTACGATATCTTCTCTGCACAACGCACTTAAAACTATCACGTCTACGGGAATATTCATTTCTTTGATTCTCTCTAAAACGCATAAACCGTCGTATCCCGGTAAAACGAGTTCGGTTATTACGTATTGAGGCTTTTTCTCGGAAATCGCAGCAAGACCCGATATGCCGTCGGTAGCCATTCCCACGACTTCGAATTCTCCCGTTGCTTTTAACAAACTCGCAAGTTCCTCGTTGAATTCTTTGGTATCTTGTAATAAAAATACTGTCTTTCTCTGCATAAAACTCTCCTTCGGTTTTCTTTACCGTAATTATATTTTACTACATAAAACACCATTTCTCAATAAATTTTGTACAAATATCAACACAAATTTTTAATTTGCGCAAATACATTGTCGAATTTTGTACAAATATCACGATTTTTTCTTATTGCATTTTGATTAAAAAATAAAAGCGCGTTGTTTTTAAAAAGTTTACGCAATTACAACACGCCTTATTTTTATTTAGTTCGTTTATAGTTTACCAAATATCGGAACGGCGAAGCTTAACGCTTATACCGTCAAGCGGTTTTGTTTAACTTTTGTTCTCCGTACAAATACAAATCGCCTGCCCCGTCAATGCTGATTACTATAAATTGATGCGAACCGTTATAGATTACCAGCCCTTTATCGTATTCCGTTTTCCCTAAATATCTTAAAACCCCGGTATTTGCATAAAAATAATTAAACCTTCCCAAATTCTCGCCGTTGATAACCAAACTGCAATCGTTTTCGGTCAGTACGACAAGCGCGTTTGCGTTGGAATAAACGCCGTAATAATTTTCAGGGTCTTCCGTTACCGTTTTTAAGGAAATATATTCACTCGTAAACGTAACGCTGCTGCCGTCTTCCGTATCAAAAGTAAAATACGTTACGTAAGTATCGCCAAAACCGATTCGAGACAACGTCAATAAAAAATCGTTATTGCCCAAAGACAAAACCGAACTGTCGAACACGGAATTCACAATCGACGGAAAATTCTCTTTTGAATATTCCGCGTTATATAAATTGCAATCGCCCTTATCGTAATAATTGGTATATTCGTCGCACGTTAAATAATGCCAAGTTAACCCCACTCCGTTTGCGTCTATCGTTAACTTAAATTCGGTATAGTTCGTTTCGTCGAAAGCGTAATAAACGCCGTAATAATCGTCAAGCGGAATAGTGTTTTTGCCGGAAGTTAAATTCCCCACGATTCCTACGATACCGACGATACCCGCAACCAAAAACGCTAAAATACCTACTATAAGCGAACCCAAACTTAATCTTTTATCGTTCAAACTCAAATTAGGTTGGCTAAAATACTCCTCAATCGTTTCTTCGGGGTCGATATATTCCTGACTTCCGTCGAAATACGCATTTCCTCCGCAAATGTCTTTCTCGAAAGTTTTTTTCGCACCGCAATTACTACACGTACAATCGAACCGTATTTTATAATACAACGATTCCACAACACTGCGGTCGGTCGTTTGAGAAGTTATTTTATTCTTTTTCGTATACCTGCGTAGCTCTTCGTATTTGATATCGTCTACACCGTAAACCTGCCCGCATTTATTACAAAATTTTTCTTTCTTTTCCCTCCTCGTAACGAAAAACCCGATTGCGAACAACACTATAACCGCAAACAACGCAAACAGCACGGCTGCAGGAACACGACTGACTACGGTTATAATTAAACCGCAAACGAAAATTCCGCATAGCAACAGAACATAATTTCTTACCGCTTTTTTGTCTAATTTCACAAAAACACTCCCTATAAATTTTAATAGTTAAATTATATACGAGAATTTCTCGTAAGTCAACTATAATACGAGATTTTTTCGTATTGTATAAATATGAAAGAATCAATCGCGGAAAGAATAAAACAGATAAGAATCGAAAGTAATTTAACGCAAGCGCAATTCGGTAAAAGGCTTTCCGTATCGCAAGACACCGTATCGCTTTGGGAAAAAGGCAAAAGCTTGCCTACTGCGGAATATCTTATCGCCATTGCAAAAACTTTCAACGTTTCGGTTGACTATATATTATGTTTAACCGATTTTTAACCCGCAGCGAATATTAACCGTTTTAAGTAAAAACAGGAAGAAAAATTGCTTCCTGTTTTTAAGACGCTTTTTGCCGACGTTTTTATGAATGCGGCAATTTTTCCTTGTTTTTTATTACTTTTTTACCTATTCCGTAAAATACGGAATTCATTCTTTTATAT
>CAYSYT010000014.1:0-31734 GCA_964435195.1 uncultured Christensenella sp.
CGGTTTATAAAGGACTTACCGAAGCGCTTCCTTATCACAGACTTTTCAACTCTCCTATTTCCGAAGCCGCAATCGTTTCTTCTGCGGTAGGTTACGGTCTTTGCGGAGGCAGAGTTATCGTAGAACTTATGTATGCCGACTTTATGGGCAGAGCGGGTGACGAAATTTTCAACCAACTTGCAAAATGGCAGGCAATGAGTTCCGGAATTCTCAAAATGCCTGTAGTTCTCCGTGTTTCCGTCGGTTCTAAATACGGCGCGCAACACTCTCAGGATTGGGTTGCTCTTCCCGCACACGTTCCGGGACTTAAAGTTTGCTTCCCCGCAACGCCTTACGATGCGAAAGGTCTTATGAACTCCGCTCTTAACGGTACCGACCCCGTTATATTCTTTGAAAGTCAGAGAATTTACGATAAAGGCGAGGAATTCAGAAAGGAAGGCGTTCCCGAAGGATATTACGAAATTCCGCTCGGCGAACCCGACGTTAAGAGAGTCGGTAGCGACGTTACCATACTCACTATCGGTGCAACGCTTTATAAGGCGATGGACGCTGCTAAAATTCTTTCCGAAAAATACGGCGTAGAAGCGGAAATTATCGACGCAAGGTCAATCGTTCCGTTTAACTACGATAAGGTTGTGGAATCGGTTAAAAAGACGGGCAGAATTATTCTTGCTTCCGACGCTTGCGCAAGAGGTTCTATACTCAACGACTTCGCAAGAAATATCAGTGAACTTTGCTTCGATTATCTCGATGCTCCCGCAGTCGTTTGCGGCGCACGTAACTGGATTACGCCTCCGTATGAATTCGACGGCGAATTCTTCCCGCAGGCAAATTGGATTGTCGATTATATCAACGATAAGATTTTGCCGCTTAAAGGCCACGTCAGCACAATCGATACTTCGGATGCGGAAACTCTCCGTAGAGCGAAGAAGGGCGTTTAAAATTTCGTCTTAAAAATAATGCTGGCAAACGCTCGCAGAGTAACGGTATGCGTTTAAGGTTGTCTTAAACGCATACGTTTTTTAACGGAGGATATTAAATTGTTTAAATTTATTACGCACGATAACCGCAATCCGTATTTTAATCTTGCCTCGGAGGAATATTTGCTGAAAATAAAGGGCGGTTACTATTTTTATTTGTGGATAAATTCTCCCGCGGTGATAGTCGGAATAAACCAAAATACTTTGCAGGAGGTTAATTTGGGTTACACCGAACAGAGCGGAATAAAAGTAGTAAGGCGACTTACCGGCGGCGGCGCGGTTTATCACGACCTAAATAATATTTGTTATACGGTGATTGCTCCTTACGACGACGGCGTAGATAATTATAAAAAGTTTACCGCTCCCGTTATAGAATATCTTAATTCGCTCGGTGTGAAAGCCGAATTTTCCGGAAGAAACGATATAACCGTAGAGGGAAAGAAAATTTCAGGCAATGCGCAAACCGTTTACGACGGCAGAATTATGCATCACGGCACTTTGTTGTTTAAAACGGATATGAGCGTTCTCGGTAGCGCGTTAAAAGAAAACAAATTAAAAATGCAAAGCAAGGGCATTAAATCGGTCAGGGCAAGGGTGACTAATATTTACGATTGTTTGCCTGTAAAAATTTCCGTTGAAGAATTTTATAACGGTTTATGCGCTAAATTCAAAGAAAACTGTCAGTCTTATTCGTTCGACGCAACCGATTTGGCGGAAATAAACAGACTCGTAGACGAAAAATATTCGAAATACGAATGGAATATAGGCCGTTCGCCCATCGGTAAAAGTAAATTCGAAGCACGTTTCGGGTTCGGAACAATGGCAATTTCCTTTGACGTGGTGTCGGGGGTGATACAAAATGCGGAAATATTCGGTGATTTTTTTGCGCTAAAAGATATCAAACCGCTTTGCGATGCTTTAAGCGGCTGTAAATTCGTGCTGGAAGAAGTACGCGCCGCTCTTGCCGACGCGGAAGATTATATACGCGGCGCAGATGGTTCCGTTATAGCCGAAAGTTTGTTCGGTTTAACCGAATGATTACTTGTTTTGTTATATATTCTATTATTTGTATGGTTTTTAAAATATTGTTTTTTTAATCTTGCAAAAATGAAATTCGTATGATATAATAATCAAAATCAATAAAGGTGGAATATAAAATGTATAAAATAACTCCTGCGATGGGCTGGAATACTTGGAATACTTTTACTACGAATATTAACGAAGAACTTATACTCGAATCCGCTCAGTCGATGATAGATACGGGGCTTAAAGATTACGGTTACGAATATATAGTAATAGACGATTGTTGGAGTTTGAACGAACGCGACGAAAACGGTAGGCTCGTTCCCGACCCCGCAAGGTTTCCTCACGGAATGAAATACGTTGCCGATAAGGTGCATGCTTTGGGTCTTAAACTCGGTATGTACTCCTGTGCGGGTACGGTTACTTGCGAAAGACATCCCGGAAGTTACGAACACGAATTCATCGACGCTAAAACGTTTGCGGAATGGGGTGTGGATTATCTTAAATACGATTACTGTTTTCATTCGATAGCGAATCCGGGACATCTTCTTTATAAGAGAATGGGGGTGGCGTTATCCACTTGTGGCAGAGATATTTTGTTTTCAGCTTGTTCGTGGGGTGCGGACGACACGAGGATTTGGATAAAAGAAACCGGCGCACACAGTTGGCGCTCCACCGAGGATATAAAAGACGGTTGGTGGTCTATAAAAAAAATCGCGCTTGACCAAATAAGATTCGGCGAATATAACGGTCAGGGTTGTTTTAACGATATGGATATGCTTGTTGTCGGTATCAGCGGCAAAGGTAGACTTCCCGAAAGCAACGGTTGTACGTACGACGAATATTTCACTCACTTCGCTTTTTGGTGTATGTTCGGTTCTCCGCTTATGATAGGTTGCGATATTCGTACGATGGACGATGATGCGAAGAAAATTTTAACGAATAAAGACCTTATAAGAATCAATCAGGATAAAAAGCAAAATCAACCGTTCGTAATAAACGTAGTACGCGAAAAGAATTTCGACAGAACGGAAGAAAACCCCGCGTTTTATAAAAAATACGGCGATTCAATGCCCGTTGTGGCAAAATATCTTGACGACGGCAAAATCGCAATCGGTTTTTTCAATTTTTCCGACGGCGCAAGTATATATTGGTTCCATCATTTTAATACCGAATCGGTCGGAGTGCCGATGTCTTCCGGTAAAACGCTTAGAATGAAGGACGTTGTAACGGGTGAAGTAATAACCGTTAAAAACGGCTATTACGCAACGAGCGTGCCTGCTCACGCAAGCAGAGTATTTATTGCCGAGGTTGTTGACCTATAATGGCAAAATGCGTTAAATGCTTGCGAGAAGTTATTCCCGACGAAATGGGTTTAACGAAAAAACTTATGGGCAGGGGTACGGAAAAATATTTTTGTATAGACTGCCTTGCAAAGGAACTTTCTTCTACACCCGAACGGCTTAACGAACTCATCGAACGGTTCAAAAAAGAAGGTTGCGCTTTGTTTTCGCAAGACGAATAATTAAAATATAAAACTTCGGTTTATGAAATGTAATCATTAAAAGCGTTATGCTTTCGGGTTCACTTCGTTACGGGGTTTTATTTTTTTCCGCTGAATTTTACGTTGACGGTAGAATTTACCGAATTAAGGTAGTCGTCTTTCAATTCGCCGTATAGTTTATATCTTTTTCTGTAAAGTTGTTTTTTTACTCCCAAAACGTCGCAACCCGTTTGTTTTTGAATTTCTATAATTTCTTCTATATTTTTAGCGAACAGTTTTTCCGCCGCTCTTAAAACTTCCGACGGAACGTAATTGTTGTAAGAATATTCTTCGTGTATTTGGTCGTTGTTAACGTCGCTTATTTTACAGTAAATGTTTAAATCAACCGTTAAATTTATTTTTTCGTCGGCGGAAACGTTTATTTTAGCGTTGTTCCGTAAAATCGTAAGAAGAAAGTTTGTCGGTTTCGAACCGTTTGTAACAACGCCGTCTACCGATACGGTAGTTTCCGTCGTGTTGTCGAACAACACGTTGTAGGTAAGCGTTTGTTGTTCGTTTAGCGTTCCTACTTTTACACCGTGTTTAAAAAGTGCGGTCGTAGTAGCGTCGAACACGCATTGTCCGTTTTGCCCGCTTTGTTCGTCTTGTTCGCCTCCGTCGTTCGGTTGACCTTCGCTTTCGGAAGAGTTTATATCGGATTTCGCGGTTTCCTTTATTTTAACTAACGGCATTCTCGACGAGGACGCGTCCGAATAATAATCGGCGCAAAAAGTTTTTATATCTATCGCGGCAACGTTTTTGTCGAATCCCGGGGTTTTCAGTAATATTTTTTGCAACGCAAAGGAAGATATATTGTCTAACGGCGAAGATTTTTCTAAAAGTTCTTTTGCCGTTTTTTCGGCGAGAATAATCGTCGCGGAGTCTTGCACTCGCAGAGTTTTTGCAAAGTAATCGACGACTTGTATCGCGTTTACGTCGGCAAAAGAATGACCTAAAACGATTAAGTTGCAAAAAGAAAGTTTAGGATACCACCCCGAAAGATTGCTTATATTTTTAAGCGCGCCTCCGATTGTAGTCCCCGTTGAGGAAATAAGCGCTTTTTTGTCTTCGGAATTATTGTCGGTTGCTTCGGGCACGGCTATTTGCGCGGTTACGTCGTAATTGCCGTCGTTTAAGTCTATCGCTATCGCCGTGATGATTGCAGTTTTTTCCACGTCTATCAAACCGAAGTCGTTTGAAAAAAACAGTAAAGTTACGCAGGCGAAAATAAAAATAAATATTTTGCTTTTAAGCAGTTTCATACTTACGCTCCTTTTTCAAAAATATTGTAAACAGAGGCAGAATATTTGAAAAAAAGATAAAAAAAGCATTGCCGTATCGCAATAAAAACCGTGTTATTCCCGAAAAATATTCTCTTAGAAAAACTATAATCAAAAGCATTACTGCGTTAACAATCAGCGCGGGAATCCAAGCACGCTTAAAATCGCAGATTTTTTTCAAAATTTCCGTGGCGAAATACAAAGGCAAAACAAGTGAAAAAATACCCGAAAACAAAACGCAAATTATTCCGATATAATCGAACCTTCCTATGTTGTTTATAACGGTGGAAAATTTAAAAGTTTCGGTAAGCGCGAATATTTGCCTATGTGCGACCGACGTAAATATACAGTAAAATAAAATCATAAATATAATTACGGAAACGGCGGCAATTAAATAAGACGCCGAAATTTTGAGCACGTCTTTATTATTACACTCGAATTGTCCGATAAAGAACAGAAGGTAAACGCAATCGCCGAACCATATGCCGGAAGAATAACTGCCTTTCAGTATTTTGGTAAAACCGTTTGCGCCTATCGGCAAAATCGCACCGAAATCGCAATTAGATATGCATAATGCGAACAGCATGGTAATTCCGATAGAGGTGATAATCCAAACTATATCGGCGCATCTTCCCCAAATACGAATTTTTTTAAGAGATAAAAAGAACGCTATGAGAAAAAACGGCGTAAAATCCAAAAGATTAGGCATAGTTTCGTACAACGTGAGTTCTATATAGTTTTGTTGTTCGTTTATAGGGATTATCGCTTTAAGCAAAAAGAAAATCAAATAAAATCCCAGAATAATTTTTGCGCCGACCGTACCGAAATTAAGTTTCAGTAATCCGTAGAAATCGGTTTTTGTTTTTTTGCAAGTGAAAAGTATTACCGAAAGCGTTGTAAAATCGAGCAAAATACTTATCAGTGCGGAAATCCACATATCTTCGTTTGCGTTTTTCGCGAGAATACTCGGCAGTATAAAGAATTTGCTTACGGGCATAAACGCTATAAAAAACAAGCATATTTGTCGAGTTTTAAGTTGATAATTCATTTATTGATTTTTTCCTCCCGTTTTTTCATTCTTCGTTTATTATCGTTAGAAATCGAAAGAGGTCTGTATTTTTGTTCGATGAGAAATCCTTTGTAAAATCCGTCTTTCAAGTCTTTTGTTATAAGCGGAGAGAAAGGGGCGACTAACGGAGTAGAATAATTTTCAAACGAAACTAAATATATTAAAAGTCCCGCGCTTGCCAAAATCAATCCGTAACCGCCGACCGAACCTCCTATAACGAGAAAGATAACTCTTATCAGAGAGAAAATTTGTTCGAGTTCGGGTACGGTGTAAAGGCATATGCCCGATAACGCGACAATCATAAGCGTCGGCGCGGAAATGATTCCCGCGGATACCGCCGTTTCGCCAAGTACCAAACCGCCGACTATGGAAACGACCATACCGACGTAACGGGGCATACGTACGCTTGCTTCGTTAAGTATTTCGAATATCAGCAAAGTAAAAAACATTTCGAAACTCGGCGATAGCGGAATACCTTTAATACTGTTTACGATAGTCAGTAAAAAACTTAACGGTATAAGTTGCAGATGAAAAAGTTCTGCCGCCACGAAAAACGCAGGCAAAAAAACCGAAAGCAAAACGGAAAACAATCTTATCGTTCTTGCCATAGTCGCCGTATACGCGGAATTGTAATAATCGCTCGGGCTTTGAAAATCTTCAATCAATAAATATGGCACCGTCAGTGCGATGGGCGAGCCGTCTACCAAAACGGCGACTCTGCCTTCGAGGATTTTAGCCGCTAAAATGTCGGGCTTTTCGGTGTTTCCCACTTGCTTGAAAACGGAAGTTTTGTGTTCTCCCAAAAACTTGGTTACGTAAGAAGAATCCAAAACGGCGTCGATATCTATGTGAGATAGTTTGCCTTTTAGTTTTTCCACGAGTTTTTCGTCGGCAATTCCGTGCACGTAACATAGACAAACGGGTGTTTTTGAATATTCTCCTATTATAAGATTTTCAAACCGTAAGTCGGGCGATTTGATTTTCCGTCTTATAAGGCTGATATTTACGGGCAAACTTTCTACGAACCCTTCTCTCGGTCCTTTTATAACGGTGGAGGTCGGCGGTTCGGTTATGGAACGCTTTTCGAATTTTTCAAAAGCGAACGAGTAAGCAGTTTTTAAACCGTCGCATAAAAATACCGCTTTTGCCATAACTACTTCTTCGGTTATTTGTCGGTATTCGGAAACTTTTTTTCTTTCGGGACTTAAAAAATAATCGGTTACGTTATCTTCGTCGATTTTTCCTTTTACTTTGGAAAGAGGGCGGAGAATCAGGTCGCCTATGTTTGCTTTATCTACCAAGTCTTTTACGAAAATAATTACGGCGGGAGTTTTGCCTGCCGTAACCGACAAAAAAACTATGTCTTCCGATTTTAGTTGTTGTTTTAGTTTTGTAACGTCTTTTTTTAGATTTCCCGTGATTTTCATAAAAATAGTATTCTTAACCGCGCGATTTTTATTCTCTGAAAAAAGGCACTCGGTTTTTGCCGAATGCCTTTTTCGTTGATTTTAAGAGTCTAACGTGTTTAACGCTTCCAAAATCAAACAAGCAAGATTTAGAATTTCATCTTCGTTTACGTTTCCGTCTATGTGTTCGTTTAACGTTTGTGCTATTTTATCGGTAATATCTTCCGTCTGTTTTTCAATAACTATTTTTTCTATTTTAGCAACGGCAACGGACAAGTCTTTCGATACGTAATTGCATATTATACATTCTATTAAAAGCGAAATTTTGTTTTTTTGCGGTTTTTTTCCGTTCGCTATCTTTTTAATTGCGGTTTTTATAATCACGCCTAACGAACCGCTGCATAATCCCGAATATAAAATTTCTTCCGAGAAAATTTCTTTTTCGTTAGAAAATATAAGATTGTATAAAAAAGTTATCAAAACGCCTGCAATAAAAGGAACGTAACCTTTTACGCCGTTTTTAAGTTTAGTCGGGAAAATTTTTTCCGACACGATACATATAACGGCAACTGCCACGGCGATAACCGTAGCGGAAATTCCGTAAGACGTTAAAAGTTGAGTAAAGTAACCGTGTTTCATTATTTCTCCTACGGGAGTTCTGAAACGGAATTTTCTTCTGCGCGAAGTATTTGTAACCTTCGGAAAAAACCGAACGCATTGACGTAATAAAAAGAATTTATGCCGCTCACCTCCCTTAAAACTTTAATTCCAAACGCCGAGATAATAATATCACGAAAAAATCAAAAGTAAATAGGTGTATGACGCTTAAAAGGGACTTGCAGTAAATTATTTTTAACGCGTTCGTTTCATAAACATAAATAAAAAGAATTTACGGAGAATTTTATGTTTTTTGAAAGTTTAATGTTTGTCGTGGGCAAATTAGTGTTTTTTACGGGCAGTGTTTTGGGCGGCAATTCTTTTCCGAAGCCGCTTTCTAAGAAAGAAGAGGCGGAATATTTGGCAAAAATGCGTGCGGGCGATATTTCCGCGAAAGAAAAACTTATCAGTCACAATATGCGGCTTGTCGCGCACGTAGTGAAAAAATATACGGGAGCGGCGGAAACGGACGATTTGATTTCTGTCGGCAGTATCGGTTTGATAAAAGCGATAAACACGTATGAAAGCGGTAAGGGAACGCAACTTGCGACGTATACCGCGCGTTGTATCGAAAACGAGATACTTATGCTTTTGCGAGCGAATAAAAAGCGTAAAAACGACGTGTCTTTATCCGACCCGATAGGTTCTGATAAAGACGGTAACGAATTAACGCTTATGGATTTGTTGAGCGAAAAAGACGACGTGGTTTTTGCGGAAGTAGATAAAAGCATCGAACGTGAAAAGTTTTTGGAATTTTTAAGGAAGGTTTTAACAAAACGCGAATATACGGTTATTTGTTTAAGATACGGGTTAAAGTGCGAACGCAATTACGCACAAAGAGAAGTTGCAAAATTTTTAAAAATTTCACGTTCGTATATTTCCCGTATAGAAAAAAAAGCGATAGATAAACTTAAAGAAGCGGCTAAAAAAGGACAATTTTATTGCTAAAAGATTTTTTTTGTGTTACAATGTACGAGAGGAGAAAATTATGGAAACAAAAATTGCCGTCGTGGCGATAATCGTTAGCGATTATAACGCCGTTGAACGCGTAAATTCCGTTTTACACGATTTCCGCGATTATATAATAGGAAGACAGGGAATACCTTACAAAAACAAAAACGTAAATATAATAACCGTCGCGATGGACGCTCCTTTGGAAGCCGTAAACGGTTTATCGGGCAAACTCGGAATGATAAGCGGCGTTACGAGTAAAGTTTTAACGGCTAAATAATTATGGCGTATACTTTTATCAGCGGGGCGACGGGCGGAATAGGCGGTGCGTTCTGTACCGAATGTGCGAAAAACGGTTACAACCTTTTTTTGACGGGTAGAAATCTCGACCGATTAAATCAACTTAAAAATCGTCTTTTAAAGATAAATTCCGAAATAGATATTAAAGTTTTTGCTTGCGATTTGACGTCGGAAGCGGAAAGAAAGTCTATGCTGGCGTTTATAGACGACGCAGGCTTGAAGTTTGAAAGAATAATTAACGTTGCGGGCGTAGATATTCAAAAGGCGTTTACCGATTATACCGAAGAAAAAGTTTTGTTTCAACTCCGCGTTAACGTCGAGGCTACCGTGCACTTAACGTATTTGCTGTTAAATCGCCGCGCCGAAAACACAGAGGTTTTGACGGTCGCGAGTATGTCGGGGGTTTCTCCGATGCCGTATTTTGCATTATACAGTGCGACGAAAGCGTTGTTGATAAATTTGTTTACCTCTCTCCATTACGAATTAAAGGACGCAGGAGTTAAGGTTACCGTAATATTACCCGGCGGCGTTCCTACCCGTCCTGACGTAATAGAAGATATTAAAGGACAAGGTTTGTGGGGGAAATTGTCGTCTAAACCTGCCGAATTCGTTGCCGTAAAATCTCTTAAAGCGGTAAAAAAGAATAAAATAAAATACATTCCCGGCGGGTTTAATAAGTTTCTCAATTTCGTAATGGCGATAGCGCCTAAACGGATTGTGTACTCTTTTATAGCCCGCCGTTGGAAAAAACAAACGAAAGACGCATTTTAATTTTTTGGAGTTACATTATGAGCTTGGCTGATAAAATTTTCATTCAAAACTGTACCGATATAATAAATAACGGGTTTTGGGATAAAGATTTACCCGTACGCCCCGTATGGCACGACGGAACGCCCGCGCATACGGTTAAAAAATTCTGCATCGTAAACAGATACGACTTGCAAAAGGAATTTCCGATACTTACGCTTCGCCGTACGGCGTTTAAATCCGCTGTGGACGAAATTTTGTGGATTTGGCAAAAAAAGTCTAACAATATAAAGGATTTGAATAGCCATATTTGGGATTCTTGGGCAGATGAAAACGGTTCGATAGGCAAGGCTTACGGCTATCAACTCGGAGTAAAACACAAGTATAAAGAAGGCGAATTCGACCAAGTGGACAGAGTTCTTTTCGATTTGAAGAACAATCCGTCGTCAAGGCGTATTATGACTAATATTTATACCTTCGAAGACTTGCACGAAATGAATTTATACCCGTGCGCTTATTCTATGACTTTTAACGTTTCGGGCGATACCCTTAACGGTATTCTCAATCAACGCAGTAACGACGTTGCCGTCGCTAATAATTGGAACGTCGTTCAATATTCGATTTTGCTTATTATGTTGGCGCAAGTTTCGGGGCTTAAAGCGGGCGAACTCGTACACGTTATCGCAGACGCGCATATTTACGACAGGCATATTCCCGTTATAGAAAAGATGATGAAAAATCCGCAGTTCGAAGCACCTAAACTTATCGTAAATCCGTCTGTAAAAGATTTTTACAAATTTACTGTAGACGATTTCGTTTTGGAAAATTATCAGTATAATAAGATAGAAGAAAAATTCGAGGTGGCAATTTAATGAAAGCGATAGTGGCAGTCGATAAAAAGTGGGGTATAGGCAAAAAGAACGACCTTTTGTTTCATTTGCCTGCCGATATGGCGTATTTTCGAGAAAAAACGTTAAATAAAATCGTCGTTATGGGCAGTAATACGTTAAAGTCTTTCCCCGGCGGTAAACCTCTTAAAAACAGAACGAATATAGTTTTGTACCCGGACGGGGAAAAACGGGACGATTGTTTGATAGTGGGCGATATGAAAGAACTTGCCGAGGAAATTTCAAAGTACGACCCGAACGACGTTTACGTAATAGGCGGCGCAATGTTCTATAAAACCATGTTGCCGTATTGCAGCGAAGTCTTGGTAACCAAGGTGGAAGCCGACGGCGGCGCGGAAGTGTTTTACGAAAACCTCGACTCTAAGCCCGAATGGTCATGCGTTTCCGTAAGCGACCCGATAGAAACAAACGGTTATACTATAAGATTTACGATATATAAAAATTCCGACGTAAAAGAATTCCGTTGAATTTAATAACACGAATAAAAATAGCGCTTTACCGTTTCGGTAAAGCGCGTTTTGTATAAAAAAGCCGTGCATCCGTCCTCGATATACGTTGCCGAAGCGGTAACCGTACAGGTAACTACCTTAAAGCTACCTTATGGCACACGCACGGTACTGTTTAGTGCTGCTGTATTCCTACCCTGACACGGTTCGCAGTCGTACGTTGCATAAGACCTTAATATCAACGTCCCTTATACGGCTCGGCCTTCCACACCGAACACCTAAAACGGCATTCAACTCCGCTAAGCGAATTGCGGATTACAGGGCATCGCTAACTCCCCGTTTAGCACGGCTATATTATTTTAGACTAAAAAAGGATAAATGGCAAGTTATTTTAGTTAAAATTTTCGATTTTGTAAAAATTAACTTTACAAAATCGACAAATATTTGTATACTTAATAAAGTTAAGTATTATATTAGGAGCATTGCATAATGTACAAAAAGGTAGACGCTTCGTTGAATTTTATCGACAGGGAAAAAGAAGTCCTTGCGTTTTGGAAGGAAAACAAGATTTTTGAAAGCAATATTGCCGAGAACGAGGGTTCGAAAGAATTCACGTTTTACGACGGACCTCCCACGGCAAACGGCAAACCGCATATAGGGCATATTTTGACCCGCGTTATAAAAGACATTATTCCGCGTTACCACGTTATGAAGGGTGAACACTGCCTCCGTAAAGCGGGGTGGGATACTCACGGTTTGCCCGTCGAACTCGAAGTCGAAAAACTTCTCGGTATAGACGGCAAGCAGGAAATCGAAAAATACGGTATCGAACCTTTTATAAAAAAGTGTAAGGAATCGGTTTGGAAGTATAAGGGCGAATGGGAAAAAATGAGCGACCGCGTAGGTTACTGGGCGGATATGGAAAACCCGTACGTTACTTACGACGATAATTATATCGAATCGGTTTGGTGGGCAATCAAAACCATTGCCGATAAAGGTTTGCTTTATAAAGGGCATAAAATAGTGCCCTATTGTCCGCGTTGCGGAACCGCGCTTTCTTCGCACGAAGTCGCGCAAGGGTATAAAGACGTTAAAGACGTTTCCGTTTTCGTGCGGTTTAAAATACTCGGCAGAGAGAACGCTTACTTCCTCGCATGGACGACGACTCCTTGGACGCTTCCGTCTAACGTCGCGCTGTGTATGAACCCGAAAGAAGATTATGCGGAAATAGTTGTCGAAGACGGAACGACTTACGTTTTGGCGCAAGCGCTCGTTCCCTCTCTTTTTGAAAATTATACTACCGTTTCGGTTAAAAAGGGTATCGAATACGAAGGAACGGAATATCAGCCGCTGTTCGATTTTGCGAATGGTACGTTTAAGGAAAAGGCTTATTACGTAGTATGCGACGGTTACGTTACGTTAACGGACGGTAGCGGCATAGTTCATATCGCGCCCGCATTCGGCGAAGACGACGCGAACATCGGCAGAAAATACGGTTTGCCTTTCGTTAAACTCGTTGACGACCGCGGTAAAATGCTCGAACAAACGGGTGAGTTTGCGGGGCTTTTCGTTAAAGACGCCGATAAACCGATTATAAAAGATTTAAAAGACAGGGGACTTCTTTTTAAGGAACTTCCGTTCGAACACAGTTATCCTTTCTGTTGGCGGTGCGATACGCCCCTTCTTTATTACGCAAGGTCGAGTTGGTTCATCAAAATGACGGCTATAAAGGACAGGCTTATTGCCGCGAACGAGTCAGTTAATTGGATGCCCGAAACCATTAAACACGGCAGAATGGGCAACTTCCTCGAAAACGTTATCGACTGGGGCTTGTCGAGAGAACGTTATTGGGGTACTCCGCTTCCCGTTTGGGTATGTAACAAATGCGGTAAAATTCACGTTATCGGAAGTAAAAAGGAACTCAAAGACCTTTGTAAGATAGACGGCGATATAGAACTCCATCGTCCGTACATTGACGATTGTAAGTTCGAGTGTGAATGCGGCGGAACGTTCGTAAGGGAAAAAGAAGTTATCGACTGTTGGTTCGATTCGGGTTCGATGCCTTTCGCACAATATCACTATCCCTTTGAAAATAAAGAACTTTTCGAAAGTCATTTTCCCGCGGACTTTATAAGCGAAGCGATAGACCAAACCCGTGGGTGGTTCTATACGTTGCTTGCTATTTCCACGCTTTTATTCGATAAAGCGCCGTTTAAAAACTGTATAGTTTTAGGGCACGTAAACGATAAAAACGGTATAAAAATGAGTAAGCATAAAGGTAACGTAGTCGACCCGTGGACGGTTCTCGATAAACAGGGCGCTGACGCGGTAAGGTGGTATTTCTATACGGGTTCTGCTCCGTGGTTGCCTTCGAGGTTCTACGAAGAAGCCGTTTCGGAAGCGCAGCGGAAATTTATGGGGACGCTTTGGAATACTTACGCGTTCTTCGTGCTCTACGCCGATATCGACGGTTATAACCCCGCCGAATACGATTTGAAAAAATGCAAACTTTCGCTTATGGACGAATGGGTGCTTTCAAAACTTAACACACTTATAAAGACCGTCGATAAAGGGCTTTCGGAATATAATATTTTCGATAGCGCGAGGGCGTTGCAGAGTTTTACCGACGACCTTTCTAATTGGTACGTTCGCCGTTGTCGTGAACGCTATTGGGTACACGACATGACGGAAGACAAAATAGCGGCGTATACCACGCTTTATACCGTGCTTACCACTATGGCGAAACTTTCCGCGCCGTTTACACCGTTTATGGCGGAAAGTATGTATCAAAATTTAGTTCCGCAGTTTTTTGCAAACGAGCCTAAATCGGTACATCTTTGCGCCTTCCCGAGCGTCGACGAATCTATGATAAACGCCGAACTCGAAAACGGTATGCAAAACGTTCTCGATATAGTCGTTCTCGGCAGAAGTTGCCGTAACGCCTCTAACATTAAAAACCGTCAGCCGCTTTCCAAAATTTTCGTATGCTCGGAAAGAAAGACCGTTTTGACGGAAGGTTTGCTTGAAATAGCAAAAGACGAACTTAACGTTAAAGGAATAGAATATCTTTCGGACGCTACTCGTTTCGTTAATTATAAAATCAAACCGCAACTTAAAACGCTCGGACCTAAATACGGTAAGTTGCTCGGTAAGGTAAGGGCTTTCCTCGATACTTGCGACGCTAACGAAATTGTAAAAACGGTAAAAAGCGGCGAAATTTACAAAACGGAATACGAAGGGGCTTCGTTTGAGTTTTCGTTTGACGATTTGCTTATTTCCAGCGAAAGCGAAGAGGGTTTTACTTCGGCGAGCGATAACGGTATAACCGTGGTAATGGATACGCATATAACGCCCGAACTTAAAGCGGAAGGCGTAAAGAGAGAACTCGTTTCCAAAATACAGTCTATGCGTAAGGACGCAGGGTTCGAAGTCACAGACAGAATAGATGTTTTCTATAATTCGGATTCCGAAGATATATTAAAAGCGTTCGACGACTGCGACGATATCAAGAGCGTGGTTCTTGCCGACAACGTGATTAAAGGCGAGGGCGAAGGTTTTACCAAAACGCTCGATATAAACGGCGCAACCTGTGTGGTTACCGTAAGCAAAAGAGTTTGTTAATGAAAACGGCGGATTGGAAAGATTTTTCCGTTATCGCCTCGGGCGACGGTTATAAACTCGAACGTTGGGGCGGCATCGTGTTGCTTCGTCCCGACCCGCAGGTTATTTGGAAGACGAACGTCGATATGGATGCGTATCCGCGATTGTCGGCTAAATATATTCGTAGCGAAACGGGCGGCGGAAAATGGAAAATAAAGGGTAGAATGCCCGACGAGTGGACGGTTACTTACAAAAACTTAAAATTCAAGGTTAAACCTATGGGCTTTAAGCATACGGGGTTGTTTCCCGAGCAAGCCGTAAATTGGGATTTGATGACCGACCTTATAAAGAATTCCGGCAGAGAGATTTCCGTGCTTAACCTTTTCGCATATACGGGCGGAGCGACGGTCGCTTGCGCAAAGGCAGGCGCGAAAGTTTGCCACGTAGACGCCGCAAAGGGTATGGTGGAGCGCGCGGGCGAGAACGTAAGGCTTTCCGCGGTGGAAGAAGGTAAGGTGCGGTATATTGTCGACGACTGTAAAAAGTTCGTTGAACGTGAAATTAGGCGGGGAAGAAAATACGATGCGGTTATTATGGACCCGCCGAGTTACGGCAGGGGCGCGAACGGAGAAGTTTGGAAGCTCGAAACCGAACTTTTTCCGCTTGTGAAGTTATGTTCGCAAGTTTTAAGCGACAACCCTTTGTTTTTTTTGATAAACAGTTATACTACGGGCTTGCAACCGCAGGTTCTTAAAAATATTTTACAAATTACCGTTGCAAACGAATTCGGCGGCATGGTCGACGCTTACGAAGTCGGATTGAACACCGAAGAAAAGGGCGTTATTTTGCCGTGCGGAAACAGCGGTATATGGATTAACGGGTAATTATTATGGAAGATTTGACTATACTTCACGAAGACAATCATATAATCGTAGTGCTTAAACCGCAAAACGTTCCGTCTTGCGAAGACGAAAGCAAAGACGAAGATATGCTTACCGCTATTAAAAATTATATAAAAGTTAAGTACGGCAAGCAGGGTAACGTTTATTTGGGGTTGGTTCATCGTCTTGACCGCCCTACGGGCGGAGTTATGGTTTTCGCAAAAAGTTCGAAGGCGGCGGCTCGTCTTTCGGAACAGATGAAGGAAGGCGATTTTGAAAAAAAATATTACGCCGTTCTGGTTGGTAAACCACGTGAAGACAATGCTACTTTAACGCATTATATGAAAAAGAATGCGGTGAACAATATGGTTTACGTTTGTCCCGCAACGGTTCAAGGAGCGAAATTCGCTCAACTCGATTATAAGATATTAGAATACAAAGACGGTTTATCTCTTGCCGAAATAAGGTTGCATACGGGCAGAAGCCATCAAATAAGGGTTCAAATGAGTTCGATAGGCACGCCCGTTTACGGCGATATGCGTTACGGCGGAGAAAAAGCCAAGAAGGGCAATCTTGCGCTTTGGGCTTACTATTTGTCTTTTACGCACCCCGTCAGTAAAGAAAGAATGGTATTCCGTATTCAACCGCCGAAGGAGTTGCGCCCTTGGGACGCTTTCGATACCGAAAAATCGGTTACGATAATTAAACCCGAATATTAAAAATATCGCCCCTACTTTGCGAGGGGCGAATTTTATATAAAAAAGCCGAGGAATTTGTAAATTCCAAGCGCTATTAGTATTGCGGGCGGGAGAAAACTTAAATCCCCGCATTTTTTAGTAATCGGCGTTTGAGAAAGAAAAATTCCGAGGGTAATCATAACGGCGTGCATAACCGCAATAACCACGGGTACGTAAAAAGCGTTTATACCCATAATCGAAAGAGATAAATTTGCCAACGCGCCGTCAAGCCCTACGGCAAAGCCAGTTAATAAAGATTGTTTTACCGTTCCGCCTTTATTTTGAGAAAGGTCGGTTTCTTTTTTTAATAGATTGTAAATACCTACTCCCACGAGAATTAGTCCGCCTAAACTTGCTACTTTTTCGGTCAGATAAGGCAATAAAATTAACGCGAGGTAATTCGTGCATAAGCACATCGAGAATACCACGGACGCTATTATCGGAACGATTAAAAAATTTTTCTTTCCTCCGAACGAAAGCGAAAATCCGCAAACGAAAGAATCTATGCTTACCGTAAGAGCGGTTATAAATAAAAAGTATATCATTAGTGAATTTCCGTTAAATACGTTTTCTCCTGTTATAGTTTATTCGGATTTTCGTAAAAAAGTGTGTCGTAACGTTTGATTTGTAATTTTATTGGCGGGAAAAAAATAATTTTTCGGGTCGTATTTTAAAATAATAGATAAATATGTTAAAAAGAATGAAAACTGTATTGACAAAACGGTTTATTTTGTGTAAAATATTATAGATTAAAGTATAATCGTTAGCATAAGGAGTTTTGGACTTTATGAAATCAACGAAGTCTTGCAAAATTTTGTTACTTTTATCGACGCTTTTTATTGCGTTGATTATGGCGTTTGCGGGTATGAATTTTTCCGTTGCGTCGGCAGACGAAACCGTAAAAGGTTCGGATTATTTCACTTTGAGCGGTAGCGGTTCGTCGGCAATCGAACTCGACGGCGCCGCCGCGGTATTCACCGTTAAAGAAGGCGACGTTCTTAAATTCAAAAACAAACTTCTCGTAAAAAATATAATAATAAACTCGACCGTTCCGTCGGAAGTAACTAAATTCGCGCTTAAAATTACGGCGGATTCTTTTTACGTAAACGGCAATAAAAAAGTTGACGGCGACTCTTACGAAATGGTTAAAGAGATTGAAAACGTCTTTACGTTTGAAAAGTCCGATAGCGAATATACGATGTCTTCCGAAGGTTTTTCAGGTGTCGGAACAATCCCTTCCGTCGGTTATTTTACGATTGAAAACATAAACGGTTTTTTAAACGTAAACGGGAACATGATAGAAAAGGACGAGTATAGAATTTCCGAATCGAAGTTTGCGGATTGCAGTATCGCTATCGAATTTTTGGAACTTGCCGCCGACACCGCCGAATATAGAATTTCTTCGGTGAAGATGAACGATAAAGAACAAGATTTTACGCTTCATGAAGGACAGTTTAACGATATAGCAGACCCGATAGTCGTTCTTCCTGCGGCGTTGAGAACTACGGTTGCAAAAAATACTGAAATTACGGTAAGTTATACGCAATATTCGGTTTTGGGCGAAAGTAAAGATTTGTATATTAACTCTAACGAGTCCGACGGCATAGACGTTAGAGGCAATAAAATCGTTTTTTGGCAGTCGGGGGACGTTGATTTAAGGGTTTACTATAAAAACGGCGATACCGAAAACGAGATTTATTACGAAAGAATTACCGTAAAGGAAAATGAAAAAAACGACGCTTCCGTTCCTACTTACAATAATGACGGTGCCGCGATTCAAAACTTTAAGGACGCGTATATGTCTAAACTTAAAGATAATGATACGGGGACTTACGTTGCACTCGGCTCTAATCAATATTTAACGCTTCCGTCACTTGAAGATTTGATTTCCGACGACGTGAACGCTTATTCGGAGTTGAAACTTACCGTATATTACACGACCCCGAATTCTTCGAGTTCTTCTACCACTTTAAGAATTCCGCTTTCAGATGCCGGAGAATATTCCTTCTACGTGGTGGCGCAGGATACGGCGGGGAATAAAATGGATTACCAAAAGGATTTCAGATACGAAGATAATGACGGTAATTTACAATACGGCGTATATCAAGATTATATTTTCACCTTCTTCGTAGAAGATAATTACCCCATTAAGGTAGAGGCTGCAAAACAGGGTACGGGCTACGTTAACGTTTCGTATACGGCAACGTCGTTCGATATAACTTCTTCGGCATATTCTACCGAATATACGCTTTATTACAGTGCTACGGAAATCGGCGCTGCCGACGAAGGTTGGATAGAGATTCCCAAAGCGTCCGATATAACGGATACCGATTATAGCGAAAACGGATATTCTTACGACGATATTCAAGCAATCGCGTATAACGGAAGTACCACGTTTACGCCTAACAAAACGGGTTTCTATAAAATAGACTGCACGGTAACGTCTACGGTTTCTAACCGTATGGAAAGCGCACAAGTGGTTATAAGCATTAAGGAACAGCCGAAAGTCGTCGTGGTCGATAACCATTGGTTGGAAAACAACGTTTGGTCGGTTGTGTTCCTTTCCGTCGGAACGCTCTGCCTTATAGGAATAATCGTTCTTCTTTGCATAAAACCGAAAGAGGAAGAAAACGAATAATAAATTAAAATCACGCAGGGCTTCGGTAAAACCGAGGTCCTGTTTGTTAATTAAAGGTTATGGTTGTAAAAAAAGAATTCGTAGCGCAAAAAAATCAAAAAGTATGTAAACTCGTTTCGGAAAACGTCGAGGACCTTTCTTTTTCCTCGCTCCGTAAAATTTTACGTTCGAAAGATATAAAAGTTAACGGGAAAAGAATTTCTACCGACGTCGGTGTTTTAGTCGGCGACGTAGTAGAAGTTTATTATACTCCGTTAAAGCTCAATTCGTTTTCCGTTATTTTCGTAGACGATAATCTTTTGGTCGTAAATAAAAAAAGCGGTTTTACTTCCGAAAAGGTCTATAGCGACGTTTCGGAAAAGTTTCCGTCCGCGGGGTTTGTTCACCGTCTTGACAGAAACACTTCGGGCGTAATGGTGTTTTCCTTAAACGCCGCTGCCGAAACAGAATTGCTTAAAGGCTTTAGGAAAAGGACGTTTGAAAAAAAATACCTGGCAACGGTGTACGGAACGCCTAAAATCAAAAGCGCAATTTTAACAGCCTACTTGGTTAAAAATTCAGACGAGTCGAAAGTTAAAATTTATTCGACGCCCGTGCGCGGAGCGGTTAAAATTAAAACGGGGTACGAGGTTTTGCGTTCTTACGACGGGGTATCCGATTTAGAAGTTGCCCTTTATACGGGTAAAACGCACCAAATACGCGCGCACCTTGCGTTTATCGGGCACTTTATCGTCGGTGACGGTAAGTACGGCGACAACGCCTTTAATAAGTCAAAAGGCGCTAAAAGTCAAATGCTTAAAGCGTATAAATTAACGCTCAAATTCAATGAAACAGATTTTCTTTTTTACCTTGACGGTAAAACTTTTACCGCCGAATAGACAGGAGAATTATCTATGCCGCAAGACGCTTTTACCTTAAAATATTTATGTTCGGAACTCAATACCGTATTTTCGGGCGGAAAAATCAATCGAATAATTCAGCCGTCCAACGACGAAGTGGTTTTTACCGTTTATACGGGCAAAAAAACCGAGCGTTTAATTCTCGACGTCAATCCGTCTTCGCCGCGTATCGGCGTTATAACCGCCGAAAAAAACGGACCGCTGACCGCACCGAATTTTTGTATGCTTTTGCGTAAGCACCTTCTTTCCGCGGTGATAGACGAAATAAAACTCGTCGGTTTCGACAGAATAGTTAAAATAGATTTAACTGCCTCGCAAGAGTTTTCCGACGCTGAAAAAAAGACGTTATACGTAGAACTTATGGGTAGATACAGTAACGTTATCTTAACAGAAAACGGAAAGATTCTCGGTGGTAATCGCGGAATAAATATGTTCGACGACGGCGTTAGACCTTTAATCGTCGGCAAGCCTTACGTTTTTCCGCCCGTTCAAGATAAACTTTTGCCGTGGGACGTTAACGTCGTAACTCGGTTTAAAAACTATGCTTCGGGCAGCGTTTCGGAATATTTGTGCCAAACCGTTCAAGGTTTGGCAAAATCAACCGCCAACGAAATAGTAACCGCATTTGCCGAAAATAAAGGGGTAAGTCTGCAAGTGCTTGAAAATCGTTTCGTAAATTATGCAGAGCAATTTTTTGATTTCTTAAATAATTTCGTTATGCATACCGAACTTCGTCCGTGCGTGTTTGAAGACGGCGAAACGGTAACGGACGTGTGCGTGTATCCGTACCGTTTGCAAAAAGGAAAACCCGAATATTTTTCCACGTTGTGCGAGGCTGAGGATTATTATTTTTCCCGACGTGCGTCGGTTAAAAAATTTAAAGATAAAAAAGAGCGTTTGACTAATATCGTTCTCGGCGCGCAAAAAAAAGCGAAAAAGCGTTTTAACGCCATAACCGTAAAAATAAAAGACGCTGAAAAACTCGAAGAAAATCGTATAAAAGGCGAACTTTTAATATCTAACGTTTACAGGATTAAACAGGGGCTTTCGGAAATAGAACTCGAAAACTATTACGACGGCGGTAAACTTGTAAAAATAACACTCGACGTTAATTTAACCGCGGCAAGGAACGCCGAAAACTATTTCAAAAAATACGCCAAACAAAAACGCACGCTCGTGGCGTTAGAGCCTCAATACGTCGCCGCTAAATCCGAACTCGATTATCTCGATAGCGTGTTGGACGAAATAACCGTTTGCGAAAATTCGGAAGATTTGGATTTCGTTGCGAAAGAAATGTCCGATTACGGGCTTATTCCCAACGTGCAAAAATCGGGCAAGAAAAAAGAAGAAAAACAGACGTTCAGAGAATATTCGTTCGACGGGTTTACCTTTTACGTGGGCAGAAACAATTCCGAAAACGACCGTTTGCTCGTCGTTGCAGGTAAAGACGATATTTGGTTGCACGCAAAGGATTATCATTCTTCGCACGCGATAATTATCGCTAACGGTAAAGCCGTTTCGGAGAAAGCGATATTGACGGCGGCGGAAGTGTGTGCGTTTTATTCGAAAGGTAGAGAAAGCGGTCGTGTAGAAGTCGTTTACACCGCTCGAAAGAACGTTAAAAAACCGCGCGGCTCGAAAGCAGGGTTCGTTACTTACGAAAATTACCGTTCGATACTCGTAACGCCTAACAAGAGGGAAGAAAGATTAAAAAACGGTTGATATTCCGTTTGTGTGAATAAATTTGTCGAACAATCGCGGATTTATTGAAAAAATATTGAAAATCGTTTGACTTTACGGTGAAAATAAACTAATATATAAAGCGGATTGAATCTAATTGTTACGGAGTCTTTCCAAGCCAATATTCGGACCACCCGAAAGGGTTAAGGCCATACGGACAGCCGGGTCCACTGCCGAGTGGCGGATTACCGCCTTATTGATTGAGTTAAATACTCAAATTTTATAAGTTGGTTACTTTATAACCGAAAATGCGAATATTCGCAAACTTGTGAAACGGTCAATAAAGAGTAGTAAAAGTATTGTTGCTATATAGACTCTGTAAGATACTTAATCCTTTTATAGTGTAAAGGGGTTTCTGTTCTGTTTGATAACAGGTTGCGAATAGCAACTTGTTTTTTTATTTTAACGGGAGATAAAAATATGGCAGACGTAAACAAAGAGAAAATTATCGAATTAGTTGATATTACCAGACAGTTTGACGACGGAGTCGTTGCGGTAGACAATTTAAATCTGTACGTGAGAAAAGGCGAATTTATTACCTTTTTAGGCCCGTCCGGTTGCGGTAAAACCACTACGCTTCGTATGATTGCGGGGTTTGATAAACCCAACAGCGGTAAAATTCTGCTTAACGGCAAAGATATAAGCGATTTGCCGCCTAATAAACGACCGATAAACACGGTTTTTCAAAGATACGCGCTTTTTCCGCATCTCAACGTTTACGAAAATATAGTCTTCGGCTTAAAGTTGAAGAGGGTAAAGGTTACTTACCGCGATAAAAACGGCAGGGAACGTGTAAGAATAGAAAAATTAAAGAAATACGAACTTGCGCAAAAGGTTGAAAAAGCGCTTAAAATGGTTGACCTCGAAGGGTTTGAAAAGCGTAGTGTTTCCACGCTTTCGGGCGGACAACAACAGAGGGTTGCTATCGCAAGGGCTATCGTTAACGAACCCGAAATTCTTCTTTTGGACGAACCGCTCGGCGCACTCGACTTGAAGATGAGAAAAGATATGCAACTCGAATTAAAAGAAATGCATCGTAAACTCGGTATAACGTTTATATACGTAACGCACGACCAAGAAGAAGCTTTGACTATGAGCGATACGATAGTCGTTATGAAGGACGGCGTTATACAACAAATAGGCACGCCGACCGATATATATAACGAACCGAAAAACTCTTTCGTTGCCGACTTTATAGGCGAGAGCAATATATTCAGCGGTACTATGGTCGGCGATAAAAAGGTAAGGTTTATAAATTACAACTTCGATTGTGTAGACGATTTTGCAAAGAACGAAAAAGTCGACGTAGTAGTTCGCCCGGAAGACGTCTTTTTGATGGATGAAGACAAAGGTCAGGTAAAAGGCAAAATCATAAGTTCCATCTTTAAAGGCGTGCATTACGAAATGGTGATGAAGGTCGGCAAAACCGAAGTCGTTATTCAAGACACTATCGAAAGAAAGGTCGGTGAAAAAGTAAGTATATTTATTAAACCTTGCGATATTCATATAATGGCGAAGGAGTTTTCGTCTAATAAATACGACGGTTATATAACCAAACGCAATACCGTATGCTTCGGCGACGGCGAATTCGATTGCGACGTAACGCAATTATATGCAGGCTCGTTTGTGGACGAAGACGGATATCTTATAACGGCGGAAGGCGATAAAATAGATTTGACCGACGTAGACGTGAACGTGGAAGTCGGATTAAAAGATATAGAAATCAGCGACGACGCGGAAGTGGGCGGCGCGGTCGGAAACATAGTCTCAATGATATATAAAGGCGACCACTATCAACTTATCGTCCGCACCGACGAAAACGAAGAAGACTACGTTTTCGATACCGAAGATACGTGGAACGAAAACGATAGAGTAAGCGTAATCATTCCCAAAGAAAAAATCAAACTTTCCTTAAAGCAGGAGGTTAAAAGATGACTTCTCAAAACAAAGAAATAATCGAACCCGTTAAGGAAAGAAAAAAATTTCATATAACTTTTTCCAGAAAACAGTTATGCATACCGTACGCGCTGTTTTTGATAATGTTCGTGGTGTTTCCGCTTTTACTCGTGGTTTATTATGCGTTCACGGACAAAACCGGTGCGATAACGTTTGACAATTTTATTGATTTTTTTACCGATACGACTAAAATAAGCACGTTACTTATAAGTGTTTTGGTAAGCGTTGTGGTTACGGTTATATGTTTGGTTATAGCATATCCCGTGGCGTATATACTTTCGAAAATGAAACAGAAAGTCGCTTTCGTGCTCTTGCTTCTTTTCATTATGCCTATGTGGATAAACTTCGTTTTGCGCGCTATGGCGATGAAAGAACTTTTGAGTTTGATAGGTATTCCGCTCGGTTCGGGCGCGAATATAATCGGTTTGGTATACGATTATTTGCCGTTTATGATATTGCCGCTTTATTCTACGCTTATTAAAATGGATAAAAGCCTTGAAGAAGCCGCGCAAGACCTCGGTGCAAACAGAGTGAGGGTATTTTTAGACGTAACCTTGCCGCTTTCCGTATCGGGAATTATAAGCGGCGCAATGATGGTTTTTTTGCCCGTTATGAGTTGTTACGTTATAACCGACGCTTTCAGCGGAAGTACGGGATTTACGGTAATAGGTAAACTTATAGCGTGGTGTTTCCTCGGCGAAAACGGAACGATGACTAACGTTAACGGCGGAGCAACCATATCGCTTATTATGTTGATAATTTTATTCGTTACCATGTTTGCCACGGGCGGCTTTAAGAATGAAGAAAACGTAAGGGGGACGAATATATGATTAAAAAGTTCTTTACCCGCGGGTATATATTTTTGGTTTTGGCTTTTATTTATATACCTATATTTATTTTGGTTATATACAGTTTCAATTCCGGCAAAAGTATCGGTGCGTGGGAAAATTTCTCTTTCGTTTGGTATTCTAAACTGTCGGAAGTCAAAGACGTGGTAATAAATACCGTGGTGCTTGCGGTGGTTTCTTCCGTAATAGCAACGCTTTTGGGAACGCTCGGTGCGATAGGTATTTTTTACAGTAAAGGTAAACTCGGTAAAACGGTAAAAGGAATGTCGCAAATTCCCGTGGTTAATTCCGAAGTCGTTACGGCGTGCGCGCTCGTAATGTTGTTGGTTATGTTGGGGCTTTCGCATCGTACTGTATTCGGGCTTTACGTTGGGCATATAACACTTTCGGCACCTTTCGTGGTGCTTTCCGTTCTTCCGAAGTTGAAACAGATGGACGGCAGTTTGTACGAAGCGGCGTTAGACTTGGGCGCGACGCCTACGCAGGCGCTTTTTAAGGTAATTCTTCCTGAAATTTTACCCGGGATTTTTTCGGGTTTTATGCTTGCGGTAACGTTATCGCTCGACGATTATATAATAACGGCGACGCTTGCTCCACTCGATTACAATACCATATCGACGGCAGTATATAAAGCGATTGCTTTGACTACCGAAAAAGCCAGTGAGCAAGTTCCTATTTACAGGGCTTTGACTACCATAATTTTCCTTATAACGGTTGCGGTAGTCGTATTGATGAACGTGCGCGCGGATAAAAACGTTAAAGAAAAGAGGAAAGCTTAAAATGAAAAAATTTTTATACAATAAATTCGTCGTGCTTTTGCTTGCTTTCGTTTTGCTTGCCGCCTCTACGGTTGCCTTATCGCCCGTATCGGAAGTTAACGCGGCAACTTCGGTAAAAGAAATAACGGTATTCAGTTGGGAAGATTATATCGACTTGGGTTACGGTTATGCTAACGGAGATTTTCCGAGCGATTATTTGCAAGATAATTATTCCGAAGCCGATTTGCGCAAAAGCGTTCTCGATATATTCGAAGAACAAACGGGAATAAAAGTCAATTATTATTCTTTCGCCACTAACGAAGAAATGTATAACGAACTTTTGAAAAATCCCGACGCCTGCGATTTGATTTGCCCGTCGGAATATATGATTTTAAAGATGCGTGAAGAAGGACTTATTAAACCGTACAGCGCTCCCGATAACTATCAAGTTAACGGTTCGCCCTATATTAAACGGGTTTTTAACGACCTCGGGCTTAATACGGCGGACGGAAAAACTTACGCGATAGGTTATATGTGGGGTACGATGGGGCTTATATACAATGCGGAAAAATATTCCGATTCCGATTTTTCGCACTGGTCGAATCTTTACGACGAAAAATTCAGCGGAAAAATAACTATAAAAGACAGTCTTCGCGACAGTTATATAATGGCGGCGGCTATCGTGTACGAAGAAGAACTTATGTCACTGAAAGGTCGGTTCGAAAACGGAGAAATAAGTCAGGAAGAATATAAAAGTTCTCTTTCAGACATATTCAACGCTACCGACCCCGAAACGGTAGATATGATAGGCGACGCTTTGATAAAGTTAAAAAATAATCTTTACGGGTTTGAAGTCGACGCAGGCAAATCGGATTTGATTTCCGGTAAGATAGACGTAAACTTTGCGTGGAGCGGAGATGCCGTTTTCTCGATGTGGGAAGCCGACGATATAGGTCTTGAACTCGGCTACGTCGTGCCGCAGGAGGGCAGTAACGTTTGGTTTGACGGTTGGGTTATGACTAAATCCGCCGACGAAACTCTTGCTCTGCGTTTTCTCGATTTTATTTCCGACCCGAAGATTGCGGTAAGGAATATGGATTATATCGGGTATACGAGTTGTATGGCGGGGGACGACGTGTTTAATTACGTCGACGGTAATTTCGGTGCGGAAGACGACGAAACGGATTTGACGGATTTCGACCTGTCGTACTTTTTCGGCGAAGGAGATTATACGGTTACGGCAGGCAGTTGCGCAAGGCATTTATACGCTCAATACGCCGATGAAGAAACTATTATGAGATGCGCCGTTATGAATAACTTTTCTAACGACGATTTGGTGTTGATTAACGAAATGTGGAATAAAGTTAAACTTATAACGTTACCCGCTTATGCGTTGATTATAATAGCGGCGATAATAGTGCTCGCGGCGGTAGGCTTCGTATTGTATAAATTCAGAGATAAAATATTCGGTAACGAAATATCGAAGGAACAAACCAAGCCTCGGAGAAAAGGGTATACGGTGGTAAAAATAGAAGAATTAAAACGCTGATAAAACGCGATTTTCAGTCGTTTTCGACAGTGATAAACGCCCCTCGAATAATTCGAGGGGCGTTTATTATAACTAAAAATCCCATTCGGGAATATAATCGGAGTTTGAACTTTTCATATCCTGATAATACATTTTTTCAACGTTAAGCGAAAGGGCGTAATCTATAACGGAATCGTATTCTCGCTTAGTTAGTTTCCGTTTCAGTTCGGGGAAGTTTTCAATCTTACCGAAGGGCGTATATTGACTCATAATATTTATATATGCCATATCTTTATATTCCGACCAACGGTCTAATATTTTCTTGCTGTCGGCGGTGTTTTGCGGCAATACGAGGTGTCTAACTATTGTTCCGCTTTTAAGCAAACCGTCTTCGCCTTTAACGAAGGGTTTTTGAACCATAAATTCTATTGCCTTAATAGCGACTTCGAAATAATTTTCTTTACCCGTATACCGTTTGGAAACAGTAGGGGAAAAGAATTTTAGGTCGGGCAGATATATATCTATCAATCCGTCCATTTCTTTAAGTATTTCGACGTTTTCGTAACCGTGCGTATTGTATACTACGGGAATTTTCGGCTTGTAAAGGGCAAGCGCTTCGGCTATCTTGTCCGAATAGTGCGTGGGATTAACGAGGTTTACGTTGTGAGCGCCTGCCGTTTCGAGTTCGAGAAAAATTTCCGCAAGTTCTTTTACGCTTATCGTTTTTCCGCGTAAATTTCTCGACAGTTCGTAGTTTTGACAAAACACGCATTTAAGCGAGCACCCGCAGAAAAAAACCGTGCCGCTGCCGTTCGTACCGCTAATTTCGGGTTCTTCGAATTTGTGAAGATAGTGTTTTGCGATTTTTAGTTGTTCTACTCCGCAAAACCCTGCGTCGGTCGTTCTGTCAACGGCGCAGGCGTTGGGGCAAAGGCGACAGGGATTATTCAAGTTCGAATTTTCCCGTGTAGAGTTCATAATATTTGCCTTTTTTAGCGATAAGTTCTTCGTGTGAACCGCGTTCGATTATTCGTCCTTGTTCCAAAACCATTATAACGTTAGAGTTTTGAACGGTAGAAAGTCTGTGTGCTATAACGAATACCGTTCTGCCCTCCATAAGTCTGTCCGTACCTTTTTGAACAAGTGCTTCCGTTCGTGTGTCGATAGAGGAAGTCGCTTCGTCGAGAATCATTACGGGCGCGTCTTTAACTGCTGCGCGCGCTATGGATAAAAGTTGGCGTTGTCCTTGCGAAAGGTTTGCGCCGTCCGCGGTCAGCATAGTGTTGTAGCCGTCGGGAAGTCTCGTGATAAAGTCGTGCGCGTAAGCGAGTTTCGCCGCTTCGATACATTCTTCGTCGGTTGCGGAAAGTCTGCCGTAGCGAATATTTTCCATAACCGTACCCGTAAACAGATTAGTGTCTTGCAATACTATGCCGAGCGATTTGCGTAAATCCGGCTTTTTAATTTTATTTATGTTAATTCCGTCGTAACGGATTTTTCCGTCGGCTATATCGTAAAAACGGTTAATTAAATTTGTAATAGTGGTTTTGCCTGCGCCCGTAGCACCGACGAAAGCGATTTTCTGACCGGGGTGGGCGTAAAGCGAAACGTCGTGCAAAACGATTTTTTCGGGCACGTAACCGAAATCTACGTCGAACATTTGAATATCGCCTTTAAGTTCGGTATAGGTGATACTGCCGTCGGCTTTGTGGGGGTGCTTCCACGCCCAGTGTCCCGTGCGTTCTTCGGTTTCGGTAATAGTTCCGTCGTCTGCAATGTTGCAACGCACGAGCGTTACGTAGCCTTCGTCTTTTTCAGGCTCTTCGTCGAGTAATTCCATAAGCCTCGAAGCACCGGCAAGACCCATAACTACGGAGTTTATTTGTTGCGACGATTGTGAAATCTGCGACGTAAACTGTTTGCTTATGGGCAAAAACGAAATGGTTGTTAAAAGCAACGTAAAAGTTCCCGTGGCGGTGGTTAACGGGGCAAAACCCGTAATGGTAAGGTTACGTACGCCAAGGGAAACCAATACGCCTCCGATGAAAGCGATTAACACGTATAAGACGTTGCCGAGGTTACCCATAATAGGCATTAAAATATTTGCAAAAGTATGCGCGCTGGTCGCGTCGTTACAAAGAATTTCGTTCTTTTTATCGAAACCGGATTTGGATTCTTCTTCGTGACAGAACACTTTTATAACTTTCTGCCCTTGAAGCATCTCTTGAATATAACCTTCTTCATCTGCGAGCGAGTGTTGTTGACGGACGAAGAATTTCGCGCTTTTTCCGCCTACGACCTTGGTAATTAAGAACATTACCGCAACTCCCGCGAATATCACCAAAGACAACCATATGCTCATAGAAAACATAATTATCAAAAGGGTAATTACGCTTATAACTGCCGAATATAACGACGGAATGCTTTGCGAAACGAGTTGTCTGAGAGCGTCGGTGTCGTTGGTATAAGAACTCATTATGTCGCCGGTTTTGTGTGTGTCGAAGTATTTTATCGGTAACGTTTGCATTTTGTTGAAAACGCCCGTTCTTATTTGGTGTAGAAAGTTCTGCGTAACTACCGCCATAACGCGTGTATAAATAAACGAACACAATACGTTCAATCCGTAAATTACGCCCATAGCAACGAATATTTTTATAAGACTGCCGAGTACGGCGCTCATTCCTTGGTGTATGCCGATGTCGAGTTGTTCCATCAATTTATTAAGAAAAACCGAAGAGGCGACGCCCGTTATCGCGGTAACAGTCAAACAAATAAGAACGATTATCATATTTTTTTTGTTTGCCGTAAAAAGTAACTTTAAAAGTCTGCTGAGAGTACCTTTTTTTGCCGAAGACGGGCGAGAACCTTCTGCGTTACGTCCGCGTCCGCTTTTAATAGATAAAGATTTAGCCATTTATTTCACCTGCCTTCTTGTCTTCGTTGTTTGCGTTGTTTTGAGAATAATAAAGTTCTTGGTAAACGTTGTTGTTAGACAAAAGTTCGTCGTGCGTGCCCATTGCCGAAATAGTACCGCCGTCCATTATTATAATCTTATCGGCGTCTTGTACCGACGCTATACGCTGAGCGATAATAATTTTAGTAGTTTCGGGTATATATTCTCTAAACGCTTTTCTTATAAGAGCGTCTGTTTTGGTGTCGACCGCGCTCGTCGAATCGTCTAAAATAAGTATTTTGGGCTTTTTAAGGAGCGCCCTTGCAATACAAAGTCTTTGTTTTTGTCCGCCGGAGAAGTTTGTTCCGCCTTGTTCTACGTGTTTGTCAAGGCTGAATCCGTCTATTTGAGCGAGTTTCATTGCGTGTAAAATTTCTTCGTCGGAAGCGTTTTTATTACCCCATTGCATATTTTCGCGTATCGTACCCGAGAATAAAACGTTCTTTTGCAAAACCATTGCAACCGAATCTCTTAAAACGTTAAGGTCGTAGTTTTTAACGTTTATTCCCGAAACTTCGACTTCGCCTTCTTCAACGTCGTAAAGGCGGGGGATTAGTTGAACGAGCGTGGTTTTGCTCGAACCCGTACTGCCTATAATACCGACGGTTTCTCCGCTGCTAACGGTAAGGTTTATATTCGAAAGCGCGTATTTTTCGGCTTTTTTGGAATATTTAAAGTTTACGTTTTTAAATACTATCGAGCCGTTTTCAACGTTCGTAACTGCGTTTTTCGGAGTGGTTATAGACGGCGTTTCGTTCAAAACTTCGGCTATACGTTTGGCACAAGCGACAGACATAAGTATCATTACCATAATCATCGAGAGCATCATAAGACTCATGAGCATTTGGAAAGAATAAGTCATAAAACTTTGCAATTCGGTAATTTTAAGCAATTCTTCTCTTGAACCGATAATTATGGAAGCTCCTAAAATATAAATCGCAATAAGCCCTGCGTAAACGCAAAAATTCATAAGAGGCGTGTTGAGTGCGATTAGTTTTTCGGCTTTGGTAAAGTCGTTTTTAACGTTAGACGAGGCTTTGCCGAATTTTTCTTTTTCAAAGTCTTCTCTTACGTAAGATTTTACTACGCGCATACCTCTTATGTTTTCTTCGACCGATTCGTTCATTTCGTCGTATTTATGAAAAATACGGTTAAATAAGGGAACGGCTTTTTTCATAATGATAATTAAACCGACTGCGAGAATAGGCGTGGTCGCAAGAAAAATAAGCGCCATAGTTGAGTTAAGAGTAAAAGACATAACCATAGAGAAAACTAACATAAACGGTGCCCTTATCGCCGTACGTATAATCATCATATAAGAAAGTTCGACTTCGGTTACGTCGGTGGTGAGTCTGGTAACCAAACTCGCCGTGGAAAATTTGTCTACGTTGGCGAAAGAAAAATCTTGTATTTTGTGATACATATCCTTACGCAGATTTTTTGCAAAACCGCTCGATGCAACTGCACAAAATCTTCCGGACAGCGCGCCGAAAGTAAGCGATAAAAGGGCAAGACCTATTAAAATCAAGCCGTATTTTAATACTTCGTTAAGAAGTTGCGATTGTTCGACTACGTTTATTCTTTCTAAAAGCAACGTCATAACGTACGGAATAAGACATTCCATAATAACTTCTAACGCCACGAATATAGGCGCTAAAATCGACGGTTTTTTGTACTCTCGCACCGACTTGCCGAGAGTTTTGATTACGGGGATTATTCCCGTGGTTTTTTTTGCTGTTTTGTCCATAAGATATCTCCTTAATAAATAAAAAGACCTATACGGTCGAAATATAACGATTTTAATATATACCCGAAAGTTTAAATTAAACTTGAAAAATTTTTTTCGAAAATTTTATTATTATGAATAATAATAAAAACGTATATAT
>CAYSYT010000015.1:0-31408 GCA_964435195.1 uncultured Christensenella sp.
GTTATATATGCCTGACACGATTGGTCTAAACGGGTTAAATTTATAACATTCTATTCCGAGTTTGCGTAGTTTTTTATAATAACCGCCACGAAGCTTACCGAGAGTACCGATATCGTCGTATAAAATTTTTACTTTAACGCCCGCTTTTACCTTTTCTTCCAAAACACTTAATACGGAATCCCACAAAACGCCCTCGTCTATTATAAAATACTCCATAAAAATAAATTTTTCGGCGCTTTTAAGCGTTTGAAGAAAATCTTTATAAAAGGCTCCTCCCGTTGAAAAATATTCCACCCTGTTATTCAATCTGCCGTAAGTTTGCGCCGTGGAAACAAGATATTTTTCAACGCCGAGATAATCGCCTGCGGCGGCGTATAACTTTTCTTTTTCGGTATCGGAAACGGTCAAATAATTCAAACAGTCTTTTTGACGTCTTTTCATCTTTTTCGCATAGGTTTTCGGCACTCCGTTTTTTGCAAAAAGCCAGTATAACGTCAAACCGAATAAAGGCAACGTAAGCATTAAAAACATCCACGGAATTTTGAATTCGGGTGTCTGTTTTTTGTTTAACAAGCCCATAAACGAAACAATTCCCAAAATAAAACTTATAATTTGAAATACTAAGTAATATTGATTCAAATAAGACACAAAGCCGCATATAACAAGGATTTGTAGAATAAGCGCCAAAAACACGACGAAAGTTTTACCGAATAACAGTTTTAATATTTTCATTTGTCACCGTAAAAAGAAATTTTTGAATAATATATCACTTTATTCAGTATTTGTCAATATACGTCAAATATTCTTTTTCTGAATTCCACACCTTTTTATTTATAAATTTTTAGTTATATTAAGGTCTTTTTCCTTTCTATACCGTTCAACCGCTTTCAAATATTTTTCGGAAAGACTCAAAGTATACCTCTGTTTTTCTTCGTAAGAAAGGTTTTCGAATTCTTCTTTATCGGTAAGACGACCTATCGCGTCGGAAACTTCGCCTTCTTCGTCTAAAATTTTTTTAACGCGACGGTAAAAGTTTTCCTCTTCTTCCTGACGATTTCTTATATTCCCAGTAACCACTTGCGTATAATATTCCTTCACTTTCGATTGTGAAATACCTTCCTCTTTCGCACGGGTAAGTTCTTCGTTCAAACCCTCGTGATAAGCCTGCCAAAACCCTTGTTTCAGCCTTTTCTTTGCTTCTTTGCAATATTGTTTCAAAGTTTTGCGTTCTTCGGTCATAATTAAACTCCAAAAGATATTTTTCGACAATCTTCAACAAATTTCTCAAACAAAAAATAAAACCTACCGTATACGGTAGGTTCACTTTTTAGCCTTTAATACTTCTTTTTCTTGCTGCTTCCGACTTTTTCTTTTTTCTAACGGAAGGTTTTTCATAATGTTCTTTCTTTCTCAAATCACCGATAATTCCGTCTCTCGAACATTTTCTCTTAAAACGTCTTAATGCGCTATCGATATTTTCGTTTTCACCGACTCTTACTGTGGACATTCCTTTCAACCCTCCTTTGCCCTACGGCGTTTCGATAATGCTAAACAGCATAAACAGTATACAAAAAAGTTTGGATTTTGTCAAGAAAATAAAACCGAATATTTATTTTTTTATTTAAGCGGGCGTCCAACCCATTTTTTGTCCCGACAAAATATGAATATGCAAATGGAATACCGTCTGTCCGGCGTCGTCGCCTTGATTTATAACCAAACGGTAACCGTTAGTAAGTTCCAACTCTTTTTCCAACGTAGGTATTTTTTTCAAGCACCTTCTTACAATCTCGCTTTGCTCATCGGTCATTTCCGCAAGCAGTTTAAAATGCGTTTTTGGAATACATAAAAAATGATTTTTAGCCTTTGGGTCGATATCTTTGATAATTATCATATCGTCGTCTTCATACATTTTAGTTGCGGGAATTTCACCTGCGATTATTTTGCAAAACAAACAATTTTCCATAAAAATCTCCTTTGGTTTTATAATACAAACAAGCAAACTTGCTTGCAAGGGCTTTTTCACGCCGTACTTCAACAGACGTCTGTTATTTGCTTTCAGCAAATAACAAGAGCGATAGCGATGCAAAAAGAATTTTTGCAAGCCGTGTAACGTTATTATAACAAAACGGCAAGCGCGCCGTCTTTAAACGGTTTAACGACCTTGACTTTTACCAAACGGTCAGCACCTTCGAAATCTTTAACGTATAAGCGCAAATAGTTTTCGGAATATCCTTCGGCGTATCCTTCCTTACTCTCTTCGAATAAAAAATCAAGAACTTTACCGCTCATTGCATTTGCGAATTTTGTTTTTTTCTCGTGTTTTTTTTCAATAAGTTTTAACTGTCTGGCTTTTTTAAGTTCTGCCGGTAAATCTTTCATAGCGTAAGCTTTCGTTCCTTCTCTCGGACTGAATATAAACGGATGGATATCCGAAAAATCCACTTTATCCACTAACTCGATGGTCTTTTCGAAATCGGCTTCGGTTTCCGTCGGAAAACCGACTATTATATCCGTGGTAATGCCCGCATCGGGAAAATAACGTTTTATCAAACGGGTTTTAAAGTAATATTCTTCCGACGTATAATGGCGATTCATAGACCTTAAAACGGCGTTCGAACCCGACTGCAATGAAAGGTGAAAATGCGGAGCGAAATTCCTTAAATTTTTTAACGCCGTCAAAAAATCGTCGTCTATAACGCCGACTTCCAAAGAACCCAACCTTATTCTACACTCCACGTCTTTAAGCCTTTGCATAAGAAAGGTTAAGCCCTTGCCTTCAAAAGAATACGCAGATAGATTTATTCCGTTTATAACCGCTTCTTTCGGAGAAACCGAAAGTATCTCTTTCAGCACGCTTTCGGGGTTGCGACTACGACTTCTTCCTCTTAAATAAGGCACGATACAATAACTGCAAAAATTATTGCATCCGTCTTGTACCTTAACGTAAGAACGAGTACGAAGCGTATCAACTACGTTAAGTTCCTCGAACTCCGTAGGCATATCGAAAATTTTTATTCCCTTCTCGTCAAGCATTTCGAGAATTTTATTTTTGGAAAAAGAACCGGTAATAAGCGTTACGTTATCTTTTCCTTCAAAATTTTGTGCGTTTTTTTGCGCGGCGCAACCGGTAAATATAATTCGCGCGTCGGGATTGAATTTTAATATACGGCTAACCGTTTGGCGTGATTTTTTTTCCGCTTCCGCCGTGACGGCACAAGTATTGACTATATACCTTCTCGTCAAGCATTTCGAGAATTTTATTTTTGGAAAAAGAACCGGTAATAAGCGTTACGTTATCTTTTCCTTCAAAATTTTGTGCGTTTTTTTGCGCGGCGCAACCGGTAAATATAATTCGCGCGTCGGGATTGAATTTTAATATACGGCTAACCGTTTGGCGTGATTTTTTTTCCGCTTCCGCCGTGACGGCACAAGTATTGACTATATACAAATCCGCATATTCCAAACGGTCGCTGACTTCGTAACCGAGACTCTTCAACCCCGCTATCAAAGAATCGCTTTCACATTCGTTTACTTTACAGCCGAGCGTAAATACTACCGTTTTCATACGGAACCCTTTTTCATAACGAGAGCCGACCATTCGCCCTTCGTTTTTTCTTCAACGAAAGAAAATCCTGCGTCGGAATAAGCGTCTTTAACCTTCGTTAAACGGTCGTTTAATATACCGCTTAAAATAATAACGCCCTTTCCCTTCAAATTATCGCCTATGTACGGAGCAAACGAAATAAGAACTTCCGCCATAATATTGCAAACTGCGACGTCGCCTTTAACCCGATTATCGTCAAGAAGATTTTTTAAAAAAACTTCTCCGTTATTAACGCCGTTAAGTTTCATATTGTGTTTGGTGGCGGTAACGGCACATTCGTCTATATCCGTCATAACTACGTTTTTCGCGCCGAGCTTACTTGCCGTTATACCTAAAATTCCGCTGCCGCAACCTACGTCTAAAACGGTATCGGAATCGGCAACGTATTTACCCAAAAACTCTACGCACATGGACGTGGTTTCGTGTTCGCCCGTACCGAACGCCATATTGGAATCGAGGAAAACGGGAATTTCGTCGTTGGCGGGAATATACTTTATCCACTCGGGCACTATAACCGTTTTACCTATACGTATAGGTTTAAAATGTTCTTTCCACTGTTCTTTCCAAAGGTCGCCGTCAACCGTCCTGCGAACGGTTTCTAAAGAACCCAAATCCAAATCGGAATTAATTTTTAACGCAATTAAATCTTTTTCCGCCGAAGCCACCGTTTGAGGTTGGTCTTCGGGAAAATACCCTTTAACGATAACCGTTTTATCGCCCGATAAAACTTCGTCGTCGATATAATCCCACGTTTTACCCGTTTTGGATAACGATATAACGTCTTCTATATCGTTTATCACCACGCCGCAGTCGGAATAATTCCACATAACGTCCGAAACAATTTCGCTACCCGAATGCGTAGTATAAACGGTAAGTTCTATAAATTTACTCATACTGTTTACCGTACGGATTTTCGCCGTACATACTTTCCAAATTATCTTTATATTGTTTCATTTGCGGACTTTGTTTCAAATTAAACTCTCCGTCGAACGCTTCAACGGCTTTTTTCTGGGCTCTCGTAAGTTTAGAAGGTATTTCTACGTTTACCACAATATAAAGGTCGCCTGTTCCTCGCGACGATTTTATACCTTTGCCTCTTACGAAAAATACCTTTCCGCTCTGCGTTCCTTCGGGAATAACGTAGTCCATAGTGTTGTCTATAAGCGGAATTTTAACCTTTCCTCCGAGAACGGCAGTCTTGAAACTTATAGGGACTTCTACGTAAAGGTCGAAATTTTTACGCTTGAAAATTTTACTGTTTTCAACCTTCATTACGATAATTAAATCGCCCGCAGGTCCGCCGTTGGCACTGGCTTCACCGAACCCTGCCTTTCTTATATAACTGCCCGTATCCGCGCCGGCGGGAATATCCAAAGTGATTTTCGTATTGACTTTGTTATATCCCTTTCCTTTACACGAAGGACAACTTTCGAGTATCTTTTTACCCGTTCCCCTACACTCGTCGCAAGGACGAACGTTTACCGAACGGAAAAACCCGTTACTCGTGGTATACTGAACCTGCCCCGTACCGCCGCAACGCTCACACGTTTTATAAGCCGTACCACCCTTTGCACCCGTTCCTTTACAATCGGCGCAAGGTTCGTTTCTCGAATAAGAAACTTCGCGACGGCAACCTTTTGCGGCGTCCAAAAAGCTAAGCGTTAGTTCGATAGTTATATCTTCGCCCTTCGTTTTAGTTCTCGCCCGTTGACGACCGCCGCCGAAACTTCCGAATATATCTCCGAAAATATCTTCGAATCCGCCCCCGAATCCGCTAAAGCCGTTCGCTCCGCCGAATCCTGCCGCCGCGCCGTTGGGGTCGCCGAATTTATCGTAGTTTTTACGCTTGGTATCGTCCGAAAGGACCTCGTTCGCCTCGTTTATTTCCTTAAACTTTTCCGCTGAGGCCGGGTCGTTCGGATGTAAATCCGGATGATATTTTTTAACCAACGTACGATAGGCTTTTTTTATCTCGTCGGGAGTGGCGTTTTTACTAACGCCTAAAATTTCGTAATAATCTTTTGCCATAAAAAAATCCCTTTTTACGCATAAACTGAAAGGCGAGGTTTCGCCTTTCAGTATGCAAGACTTAAACTGTATCTTTAATTTTTATTGATGGAATTCCGTTCCGTCGTTTGCGCCGCCGTTAGAATTTTCACCGTCGCCGTTAGGATTTACGCTTTGATAAATCTTACCGAAAATCTGTTGCGAAACTTCCGAAAGTTGTTCGGTAGCCTTAACGATTCTTTCGTTATCGTTACTTTCGAGTTCGGTCTTCGCAAGTTTTACTTCCTCTTCGAGTTTAGCCTTGTCTTCCGTGCTAACCTTATCGCCGAGGTCTTTTAACGATTTTTCGATAGAGAAAATCAATCCGTCGAGTTTATTGTGGTTATCGACTGCCTCTTTACGCTTTTTGTCTTCTTCTTCATACTGCTTTGCTTCGTTTACGGCTTTGTCGATTTCCGCGTCGGAAAGATTCGTCGATGCGGTAATGGTAATATTTTGCGATTTACCCGTTCCGAGGTCTTTCGCGGAAACGTTTACTATACCGTTAGCGTCTATATCGAAAGTAACTTCGATTTGCGGTACTCCGCGCGGAGCGGGAGCAATTCCGGTAAGTTCGAATCTGCCGAGCGTTTTATTGTCTTTTGCGAATTCTCTTTCACCCTGTAATATATGAATATCGACTGCGGGTTGATTATCCGCCGCTGTTGAGAACACTTGTGATTTTTTAACGGGTATGGTAGTATTTCTTTCAATAAGTTTGGTACATACTCCGCCGAGAGTTTCTATACCGAGCGACAACGGAGTTACGTCGAGAAGAAGCACGTCTTTAACTTCGCCCGACAAAACACCGCCTTGAATTGCCGCGCCGATTGCGACGCATTCGTCGGGGTTGATACCCTTGAACGGTTCTTTTCCCGTTACCTTTCTTACTTCGTCGATAACCGCGGGAATACGCGTAGAACCGCCTACGAGTATAACTTTATCTATATCCGAATAAGAAAGTTTAGCGTCTTCCATAGCCCTCTTTAAAGGCGTTATCGTCGCCGAAACGAGGTGAGCGGTCAACGCGTCGAATTTCTGTTTGGTAATATCCACGTCTAAATGTTTAGGACCGGTTGCGTCAGCCGTTATAAAAGGTAAATTTACGTTCGTTTTGTTCATTCCGGAAAGTTCGATTTTCGCTTTTTCCGCCGCTTCTTTAAGCCTTTGCATAGCGAGTTTGTCGTTAGACAAATCAATATGTTCTTTTGCTTTGAATTCGTCGATAAGATAATCCATAACGCATTTATCGAAGTCGTCGCCGCCGAGCATATTATTGCCGTGTGTTGCTAAAACTTCGAAAACGCCGTCGCCTATTTCCATAATGGAAACGTCGAACGTACCGCCGCCGAGGTCGTATATAATAACCTTTTGCGTTTTACCTTCTTTATCGAGCCCGTACGAAAGCGCTGCCGCGGTCGGTTCGTTTATAATACGCAAAACGTTCAAACCTGCAATTTTACCCGCGTCTTTTGTTGCCTGACGCTGACTATCCGAAAAATATGCGGGAACGGTTATTACTGCGTCCGTTACCGTTCCGCCGAGGTAACTTTCGGCATCCTTTTTAAGTTTGGTAAGTATCATAGCGGAAATTTCTTGCGGAGTGTAAGCCTTTCCGTCGATATTAACTTTGTAATCGCTACCCATATGACGTTTAATCGAAGCGACCGTTCTGTCGGGGTTGGAAACCGCTTGACGTTTTGCAACCTGACCGACTAATCTTTCGCCGTCTTTTTGGAATGCAACGACCGAAGGCGTCGTTCTCGAACCTTCCGCGTTTGCTATAACTACCGGCTCGCCGTTTTCCATAACGGCTACGCACGAATTCGTCGTACCTAAATCTATACCTATCGTTTTCATAAATAATATCTCCTTATTTTTATTTTACAACGCTAACCTTAGCGTATCTGACAATTTTATCTTTCATTTTATAACCTTTTTGGAATACCTGTTTAACTACGTCGTGGCTATCGCCCTCGTCACCGTCTACTTGCATAATCGCTTCGGCAATCGACGGGTCGAAAATTTCGCCAATCGGATTTATTTCCTCAACGTCGATACTCTTTAACGTATCGTCGTATTTTTGCTTAATTTTCGCAATACCTTCGAGAGTTTTTTCGTCAAGCCCTAACGACATTGCCCAGTCGAGGTTATCTCCGACCGGAAGTATTTTAACCAAAACGTTCGTCTGCCCTTCGTTAAAAGCGTCTTGCCATATTTTTGCATTTCGCTTTTTATAATTATCGAATTCCGCAACGTTTCTCATCCACTTGTCTTTATAATCGTCCGCCGACTTTTTTGCGGCTTCCAACTCCTTTGCAAGTTTTTCGTTTTCTTCCGTCAATAACTTTTCACGCGGAATTTCTTTGATTTTTTCTTTCGGAGTTTCAGACTGTTTTTTATTTTTGATATCCTTTTTATTTTCTTCCATTTTTACGTCCTTTATTTATTTTTTATCATATCTTCCAAAATTTTACCGACGCCTTCCAGAACGGAAACGACTTTTTGATAATCCATTCGAAGCGGACCGATAACGCCGTAAGTACCGAGGTTTACGCCGCAAACCGAATACGACGCGGTTACCAACGAACAGTCGGACGGCATATCTTTGCCTTCTTCGTTGCCGATTTTTATACTTATTTCAATATCGTCGTTATCTTCCGCAAGCAACCCTGCTATTTTTTCTTTACTGCTTATTACGGTTAAAAAGTTTTTAACCTTTTCGGAATCGCTGTATTCCGGATGTTTCAGAATTTTTCCTTCGCCTTCGGTTACGATATCGGGAGTGTGATTCGCTATATAATCTTCGATAGCGTCCATAACGTTTTCAAAAACTTCACGGTAACCGTCGAACTCTTCTATAACGACTTTATCGAGATTCATTATTTCTTCAAACGCTTTGCCGACGAATAGTTTAGAAACCATTCTTGCGGCGTCTTCTATCTGAGCGTCGGTCATCGTAAGAGGAATATCTATAAACCTGTCGCGAATTAAAGTGTTTTCGGTAACTATAAGCAAAAGCGCTTGGTCGGGTTTAAACCTATATATATCTATTTTAACCACGACTTCTTTTTCGCTGTGCGACGCATAACCAACCGAAGTATAATCGGTTAACTCGCTTATAACTTTAACGGCGCTTTGAACGACTTCTTCCAAATTGTCTACGTGCGTTTTTAACGCCTCTTTAATAGCGTAAAGTTCTTTCGAGGTCAACTTGCTTTTATCCATAAGTTCGGTTACGTAAAGTTTATACGCTTCTATAGACGGCACGCGACCGCTACTCGTATGCGGTTGAGATAAGTACCCCAACTCTTCGAGTTGCGCAAGTTCGCTCCTCACCGTAGCCGAACTTATAGGCGTAAGATATTTTTCCGTAATGCTTTTACTGGACACGGGTTGAGCGGTTGAAATATAGTCGTCTACGACTAATTGCAGAATTTTCTTTTTCCTTTCCGAAAGTTTCATCCTCCACCCCCTTTGGCAATATTAAAAGTTGTTTGTTAGCACTCAAAACCGTCAACTGCTAACTTTTGAATTTATTTTACACTTATTACCGACTCTTGTCAAGGGTTTTAAGACAAATGAAAGAAAAAAATTTTTAAAATATAAAATCTCCCGAACGGTCGAGAGATTTTTTAAGATTTTACTTTATTATTTGCGTATTGCTCCGTTGCCTTTTACGTAATATTTGGTAGTTACCAACGCTTCTAACCCCATCGGTCCGCGAGCGTGCAATTTTTGAGTGCTTATACCGATTTCCGCGCCGAGTCCGAAAACGAAGCCGTCGGTAAATCTCGTAGACGCGTTGTGATATACGGTAGAGGCATCGATTTCGTTTTGAAATTTAATCGCGTTTTCCTCGTTTTCCGTTACTATCGATTCCGAATGACGCGTACCGCATTCGTTAATATGCCTTATCGCCTCATCGAGAGAGTCAACCGTTTTTACAGATATAATCGCGTCGCCGTATTCGGTGTAAAAATCTTCTTCCGTAGCGTGCGAAAGATATTTATAACCGTCAAGAACTTTATAAGAAGGTTCGTCCGCACGGATTTCAACGTATTTTTCCTTCAACTTTTCGGCAATAACGGGTAAGGCTTTTTGCATAATTTTACGGTGAACCACGATAGATTCGCAAGCGTTACACACACTGTACCGTTGAGTTTTTGCGTTGAAAATTATTTCCGCCGCCATAGAAACGTTTGCAAATTCGTCTACGTAAACGTGGCAGTTACCCGTTCCCGTTTCAATAATCGGAATAGTAGAATTTTCAAGCGCGGAACGGATAAGCGACGCGCTTCCGCGAGGAATAAGCAAATCGACGTATTTGTTTAATTTCATAAATTCAACCGTAGTCTGTCGCGAGGTATCTTCTATAACCGAAACGGCGTTTTCGTCGATTCCGTGTTTTTTAAGTGCTTGCCTTATAACGTTAACCATTGCCACGTTTGAATTTATAGCGTCGCTGCCGCCTTTAAGAATAACAGCGTTTTTAGTCTTAAAACATAGCGCAAACGCATCCGCCGTAACGTTAGGACGCGCCTCGTAAATAATCCCGACGACGCCGAACGGAACGGTCTTTTTTTCTACGACTATACCCTGCCGTTCGTTATTATAAGTATAAACGGTTCTGCCGAGCGGCGTCGAAAGGGTTGCAACCTGTTCCATACCTTCGGCAACGCTTTCGATAACTCCGTCGGAAAGAAGCAACCTGTCTTGAAACGATTCGCTTTTTCCTACGGCTTTCGCGTTTTGCATATCTATTGCGTTACGTTCTTTAAGATATTCTTTATTATCTCTAATCAAACGTGCGGCGGTCCGTAAAACCTGATTTATCGTATCGTCCGAAACGTTTATGAGCGAATTAGACGCGCACTTCGCTTTTTGTCCGAGAGAAATTAAATCCATATTTAACCTCCTTTTTTAGTAAATATTTTTTTGAATCCGTTTTTAATTCTAACGCGAAAGAAAAACGCTTTAAGTCTTATTTTTCTGATTAATTTACGTTTATACCAAAGTTCGCTTTTTCTTAAATAATCGGGGTCTGAACATTCGACGCATTTTTTACCGCGGAAAAAAGAATGCATTACTCCTATTACTTGCGCTTCTTCAACCGTTTCCAAAATGAATTGACTGTCACCGCACATAACGTAACCGTCATCTGTAACTTGTAAAACACGGTGAAGCACGTAGTTCCCTTGCGGACGAATATATAAAGCAACGTCCATAGGTTTAAGCCTTTCGGCTTTTTTTACGACCACGACCGATTGCCCCGCATTTTTAAGAGTCGGCCACATACTGTTTCCGCCGGGCACGAAACCTATAACGCCGTTTCTATCGAGTTCTGACTTATAATCGTTCATAACGCTATAATTATACAATATTGAAATTTTTTTGTCTACAAATAAAGAAAAATTACGGCCTTTTATTTATAAAAACGGTAAAACGTCGCTCCGACGTTTTTTATCTGCTTTTAACGGTAACGTTATCGCCGAGTTTCCAACCCAAAGGGATATAGTTCGGATTGTTATAGAACAAAACTACGTTTTTATTTGTCGCAAACGCATCGGCTTCTATACTTTTAACACTATCCGGAATAACTATTCTCGTCAACCGTTTACAACCTTCGAACGCACCGTAACCTATACTTTCCAAACCGTCGTTAAGCGTAACCGAAGACAACTCCGAACATTTCGAAAACGCGTTGCGGTTGATTTTTTTTAGCGTCGACGGAAATTTAACCGATAAAAGCTTTTCCGCTCCGTCGAAAGCAAAAGCATCTATAACTTCCAAACCGTCGTTAAAATTAACTTCGGTTAAAGATTTACAGCAGGTAAACGCGCTTTCGGAAATTTTTGAAACGCCGCCGGGAATATCGATTTTTTTTAACGAACCGCAACAAGAAAAAGCACGGTAGCCTATCTCCGTAAGCCCTTTACTTAAAACCGCTTCTTTAAGGTTCCCGTTGTAAGAAAAAGCGTCTCTCGGAATTATTTTAACCTTTTCCGGTAAAACGAGCGAACGAAAATTACAAGTGCAGAACGCGTATTCTCCGATAGTTTCTAAATTTTCAGGCAATTTCAGGTCGGTAAAAACGGTATAATAAAAAGCGTAAGAGCCTATCTCGGTAACGGAATCGGGTATCGTAAGAATTTTTATATGCGTTTTTCTAAAAAATGCTTGGTCGAAAATGCATTTTACTCCGTCGGGAATATTAACGACGTTGCCGTTACCGACGTATTTTATCAAAACGCCGTCTTCTATATCGAATTCTTCGACTTTGGATAATTTTTCAATCATACGGTTAATAATGTTTATCGGCAAATTAAATTTTAAAAGCCGAATGCGTTTTCTATATGGTTAATTTCACCGTTTTCGATTTCTATAACGTCGAAACGGCAAAGACTTTCGGTTCTGTTTTCTTTAACTAAAAATTCCGTGGCTACCTTATAATATTTAGCGCGTTTTCTTGCGTCTACCGCTTCCGCAGGCTGACCGAAGTCGTCGTTAAGCCTTGTTTTTACTTCGACGAAAACGGTTACTCCTTCCGATTCCGCGATAATATCAATTTCGCCGGCGTAAGTTTTATAGTTGGTTTTTAAAATTTTATAACGCTTGTTTTTTAAAAACTCTACCGCTTTTAATTCTCCGGCTCTGCCCAAAAATTTTTTATAAAAGTTTTTCTGTGCAATTTGCACGGCCCTATCTCCTTAATTTTATCTATATGATATTTAGTCCCGTAGCCCTTATGCTTTTCAAACCCGTATTCGGGGAATTCTTTCGCATACTCTGTCATAAGATTGTCTCTGTAAACTTTCGCCACTATCGACGCGCAACCTATCGTATAACTTTTAAGGTCTCCTTTAACAAGATATTCCGCGCTGAACGGCAACGCTAAATCAAGCCCGTCGACAAGCGTTATATTCGGTTTAACGTTTAGCCCGTTAACGGCGTCCGTCATACATTTTTTTACGGCGTTAAGAATATTTAGCGAATCTATTTCTTTTTCTGAAACTTCCGCAATACTAAACGAAACCGCTTTTTTCCTTATAATCTCGGCAAGTTCCGTCCGCTTTTTTTCGGAAAGTTTTTTACTGTCCGTAACGCCTTCTATAATATCGTCCAACGGCATTATTACGGCGCAACACACGACGGGACCCGCAAGCGGACCTCTCCCTACCTCGTCAACTCCCGCAATAAGTTTTACGCCCGTTTGCAAATATTTTCTTTCGTATTCCAAATTATCCATATCAATCTAAAATAATTTTTCCTATTCTGCCTTTTCTGAAATCGTCTATAACCGCAGTCGCGCACCTGTCGTAATCGTATTCTCCGCCGCGCATCATAAAACCGCGTCGCAAACAAATTTTATCGAAAAGTTCTATTGCAGGTATATCCACGTCGTCTATACCGTATTTGTTTTTAATCAATTCAGGGTATTCGTCTTTTATTTCCGCCAAAAATTCATATGCCAAATCGGCAAAATCCAAATTCGCATCGTTCATGCTTCCGATATAAGCAAGATGTTTAGCGTACGTTTGATTATCGAAAGACGGCGGCATTGTTCCCGGTGTGTCTAAAAGTTCCAATTCGCGAAGTCTTACCCATTGTTTACCTTTCGTAACGCCGGCTTTATTACCCGTAACGGTCTTTTTACCACCGCAAAGCGCATTGATAATAGTCGATTTACCCGTATTAGGAATACCCGCGACCATAATCCTTACGGGTTTAAAAATCCCTTTACTTTTATTTTTATCGAGTTTTTCTTTTAACAACGAAAAAATTTTATCGTAAAGCAAATCTACGGTGCGTTTGTTCATTGCCGAAACGGCGACCGCCTCTTTGCCGCTTTGCTTAAAAGAAGCAAGCGTATTTTTAACGTCAACCTCTTCAACCAAATCGGATTTATTGATAACGTATAATATTTTTTTACCTAAAAACAGTTTGTCAAGTTTAGGATTAAGCGAAGCGTGAGGCGCTCTCGCATCAAGGACCAAAAGAATACCGTCGACTAATTTAACGTTTTCTTCCATCATTCTCATTGCGGCGGTCATATGCCCCGGAAACCATTGCAAATGTTTCATTGTTTTTCCTCTTTCAATAAATCGGGACGCCTTTTCATAGTGATAATTTCCGACTGTTCCCTTCTCCACTTATCTACCAAACCGTGATTACCGCTCGTCAAAACTTCGGGAACTTTAATTCCCATAAACTCCTGAGGACGAGTGTATTGAGGATATTCCAACGTTCTGCCGGCAAAACTTTCCTGTATTAGCGATTCGGCGTTTATTACCCCGTCGACGTAGCGTGAAACCGCATCCACGACAGCCATTGCGGGAATTTCACCGCCCGTTAAAACAAAATCACCGAGAGAAATTTCTTCGTCGATAAATAGGTCGATAACCCTTTGGTCGACGCCTTCGTAATGTCCGCAAAGAATAAGCAACCTTTCAAGTTTAGAATATTCGAGTACGGTTTTCTGACAAAAGGTTTTGCCGCAAGGCGACATAAAAACCCTTTTAGCCTCGTGTTCGGGGTCTACGGCGGAAATCGCGGAAGCAATCGGCTGCGGCATCATAACCATTCCCGCACCGCCCCCGAAAGGCGCATCGTCGCATTTTTTATGTTTATCGAGAGTATACTTCCTAATATCGTGAACGTTTATTTCGAGTTTTCCGTCGTTTACCGCTCTGCCTACTATACTCGTTTTAAGCGGCGCGAACATTTCGGGGAATAACGTTAAAATATCAATCTTCATAGCAAGCAATCTCCGTAAGTCTTTTCTTGTTTACCGTAAAAATCTTGTTTTCGACGTCTACCGAAACTGTCGCGTCTTTCAAAAACGGGAAACGCATAATTTTACCGCCCGTCGTTTCGACGGTAATTACGTCGGTTTTCGCTGAAGTAACTTCGATTATCGTACCAAGTCTTTCACCGTCTTCCGACACGACCGAACAACCTTCGATATCCGCTATAAAATACGTATCGGGAGAAAGTTCTACTGCGTTTTCTCTGTCAACGTACATAAATTTACCGCGCAAAAGTTCGGCGGCGTTTCTGTCGGCAACACCGGAAATAGCGATTATCACGAATCCGCCGCTTATCGTCGCACGCAAAATTTTACGTTTTACGCCGTCGATATAAACTTCTTTAAGGTTGTTAAAGCGTTTTATATCGTCCGTCAACGGCGAAACGCGTACTTCTCCTTTAATGCCCTGCGGCTTGGTTATAAGCCCGACCTTCAAGCAATTTTCCATAAAACCCCGTTATAGAGAAAAGGGGGAAATAATTATTCCCCGCGTTCCTTAATTTCGATATTGTATTTTTTGTTTTCCTTTTGCGAACCCGCGCGAACGAGGGTACGTAGCGCCTTGGCGATTTTACCTTGACGACCGATAACCTTACCCATATCGCTATCCGCAAGAATAACCGTTACGAAAACCTCTTTATCGGATTCCACGACGTTGAATTCCACTTCGTCGGGTTTTTCCGCAAACTGGTTTACTACGAATTTTATAAGTTCAATCATAAACACTCCTTAACAAACCGAAAATTATTTACTCGATTTGCGTACTTTTGTTTTGGGAGCGGAAAGTTTGGTGGGCTTCGGTAAAATTCCCTTATTGATAAGAATGGTTTTAACGGTATCGGTGGGTTGAACGCCTTTTGCAAGCCAATCTTTTGCTTTTGCTTCGTCGACTACGATTTCCGCGGGATTAGCGGTAGGATTGTAATGACCTACTTTATCGATATAAGCGCCGTCTCTTGCGTTTCTGCTATCGGTGATAACGATGCGGTAGAAGGGGGATTTTTTGTCGCCCATTCTGGTTAATCTCATTTTTACTGCCATTTTGGTTTTCTCCTTAAAAAAAATTAAAATCTAAACATTTTATTGTTTTTCATTTGTTTCATCATCTGTTTGGTTTGTTCGAACTGTTTCAACACGCGATTGACCTCTTGAACGGAAGTGCCGCTCCCTTTTGCTATGCGGATTTTTCTCGAAGAATTTATTATCGAAGGATTTTCGCGTTCGCGATGCGTCATAGACTGAATAACCGCCTTCATCGAAATAAGTTTGCTTTCGTCTATATCTTCTTCCTTGACCTTAAACTTTCCGCCCATTCCGCCGGGCAACATAGCAAGTATATCTTTAATCCCGCCCATTTTGTTCATCGTTTCGAACTGTTCGAGATAATCGTCCAAAGTAAAAGAATTTTCCCTGAACTTTTTTTCCATTTTTTTGGCTTGTTCTTCGGTAACGGCGTCTTGCGCCTTTTCTATAAGCGACAAAACGTCGCCCATACCGAGAATTCTGTTTGCCATTCTGTCGGGGTAAAACGGTTCTAAATCGCCGAGTTTTTCACCGACGGAACAAAACTTAATCGGTTTACCCGTAACAGCACGAATGGAAAGCGTAGCGCCGCCCCTCGTATCGCCGTCGAGTTTCGTCAACACTAAACCGGTAACTTCCAAACGTTTATTGAAGGTATCGGCAACTTCCACGGCAACCTGCCCCGTCATAGAATCCACAACGAGCAAAATTTCCGACGGATTGACTTCCTCTTTGATTTTTTCGAGTTCGAGCATCAATTCTTCGTCTATTTGCAGCCTGCCAGCCGTGTCTATAATTACCGTATCGAAACCGTACGATTTAGCGTAAGCAACGCCTTCCTTGGCAATCTTAACGGGATTACCCTGCCCCTTTTCGAACACGGTGCAACCGGCTTTTTCGCCGACGACTTTAAGTTGGTTTATAGCCGCGGGACGATAAACGTCGCACGCGACGAGCAAGGGTTTTTTATTCTGTTTTTTTAACAGCATACCGAGTTTGCCGACGAGCGTTGTTTTACCCGCACCTTGAAGACCCGCCATCATTATAACCGTAGGAGGTGCGTCGGAAACCGCAAGTTTACTGTTGGAAGACCCCATCAGCGCGATAAGTTCTTCGTTAACTATTTTAATAACCTGCTGGGTAGGACTCAGACTTTTTAAAATCTCCTGCCCGACGGCGCGTTCGCTTACCTTCGAAATAAATTCTTTAACGACGGATATATTTACGTCCGCTTCCAAAAGCGCAATACGGACTTCGCGCATAGCCGTTTTAATTTCGAGTTCGGTAAGTTTGCCGTGTTTGGTAAGTTTACTGAATATATGATTTAATTTTTCGCTTAAATTAGAAAATAACGCCATTATTCCTCAATAAGTTCCGTGATTTCGTCCGAAAGCGGACTGCCGTACTCTTTAAGAGCGATAGCCGACCGTTTTAAAAGGTCGGTCTTTTCTTTAAGTTTTAATAACTTTTCATACGCCAAAAGTTTATTTTTAACCTTTTTTATTCCCTCGTAAACGCTTTGACGGGTCGTTCCGTCGGGTTCGGCGATTTCCGAAAGCGAAAGGTCGTAAACGTAATAAGACGAAAACACTTCTCTTTGACGTTCGGTCAATAAACCTTTATAAAGTTCGAAAAGTTCGGTTAAACGCAAATCTTTATCCATAAAAACAAAGGTGTAAAACATTTTTGCTTTACACCTTTATATTATATCGATTTTTTTTTATCTGTCAAGCGTTTTTACGTTATGGATAAAATTTTTTACCAATCGGTCGGTATAGTGGTCGTGTCGCCGTCGAGTTCGGAATTAAAAGTAGTTCCGGAAACGTTAAGCAAGTCTTCATTTACGGAAAATTCGGTTATTTCCAATTCAATGCTTTCATAAAACTTTTTCATATTCCTACCTCCTTTAACCCGCTATTAACGAATTCAAATAATCGCGCGCCGTTTGGTCGTACGCCGAATACCCACCGTCGGTCGCGTATTTATATTCTTCCGTTTCCACTTTCGAAACGTCCGCCAATGCGAGCGCGGCGATTTCTTTAATGCTTCTGCCGTTATCGGTTACGCTCGCATAGAAGACTTTTTGACTTCCGTCGGCGTAACTAACCGTCATATAACCGCGCGCGACGAGTTGAAGTTCCAACTGATTTTGATTTAAACTTACCGCAGACGCATTTATTACCGTATATTTACTTAACGCGACTTGAACGGTCGACGGAAGATTTATCATTTTGCCGTCGTACTCCAAAGTCAACTCGGAATAATTTTTCACACCGCCCTCCGTTATTTCGTAAGCGGGAGCTATAAGCGTTCCGAAGGAAACGGTAATTCCGAGTTCTTCTAATCGAGCGGAAGTTCTGTCTAAATAAGTGCTGAAACGCATACCGTAATCGCCTATTCTGACAGACGCGCCGTTGTAGGTGGCGAATTCGGTAAATATCGCCGTCGCGGTAGTATTTGCCGTTAACGTTATCACGCTGTTCGGCGCGTAAAGAACGCCGTCAACCACGTAGCCCAAAAACACTTTTCCCGACCTTTCGAGGTTAGGAACGGTTACGTAGAAGTTAGACTTTTTAGCGGAAATCAGATTGCCGTCTTCGTCGTTTACCGTAAGTGTATAATTATAAGGAGTATAACTGTTTTTGTTCACGGTTTTAGCAAAGCCTACCGTCCAACCGTTTACGTTAACGGGTGAGCCGTCAGCGTCGGTTTTTCCGTATCCTGCCTGATAGAGAGCCTTCATAATGTCTTTCGTGGCGGTTTGCCCCGAACACGAAACTCCGCTTATAGCGTCGTAAACGGTTACCGTTCCGTCCGCTTCCGTAATATTTAAGTTAAGTTTGTTGTATACGCTCGTTCCGCCGCCTCTTACGTAGAACAGTATTTTATCGCCTGCATTTACGCGTACGCCCGACGGCAACAAACCGTTCCAGTAAACCGTTTGCGCGCCTTTCATCAAATATTCGTAATTTCCGTTATACTGTACTATTCCGTAAGAACCGCTGCCGAAACTTTCCGACGCTTGCGACGTAACGGGCAACAACCTCTTCGTCGTATTGGTCGCACCGTCTATTATGTACGCGCCGAAGTGTACCCAAGCGCTGTTCGTGATTTTTACGTAAGCGTCGTTTCCGAATTGAAGCACGCCGTTTTTATCTACGTCGAAGGCGTATACGGAAACGTATTCTTGAGATTCGCAGTTAGTGGAACTGAAACGCATATACGCGCCGTTCAAATTGAGCGTACCGCCGATTGCACCGTCTTCACCGTAAAGTTCTCGGCTCGGATACAATCTGATATCAACGCCGTTTTCAAACATATAAGCGTATTCGTTTACCGTAAGGTTTTCAAGGTCGATAAGATTGTTCTTTATAACCGCGCTTTGGTTTGCGATATAAGTTGCGTATTCCGATTTAACCGTTTCGGCGTCGTCGCCCGTATAATCGTCGTAAGCGGAAACGTCCAAATAGTCTTTTATATCGAGTTCTATCGTAAACTGGTTCCAATCTCTGAAAAGTTTGTTATCGGTAGCCGAATAGTAATTAAAATGAACGGTACTTCCGCCGTTATCGAAACCTAAAATCGCGAAAGGAGCAACTGCGTGATGCCCTGCGTATTCGAGTTGCGATTCGTCAATCATAAACTGATAAACGGGGTTACCGTTGTCGCCAACCGAATCCATACGAATTATATCCGTTCCCGATTCGTGTCCGCAAACCGTCATAAATATATTTTTATGTTTACTAACCAAATTAGTCCAAACGGCTTCCAAATTACTGTATTCGTTAGTCAAATTCATAACGTCGCTTGCATAACCTCCGCTATGCCCTACGTAAGCGTGCGTAGTTACGATAACCAGTCTGTCCGGATTTGCCGATATAATATCGTTTGCCCATTCCATTTCCGCAAGCGACGGAATAAGGTTGAGCGAAACAATCATATATTTAAGTCCGTTTACGTTGAACTTATAATACGTGTTGCACATATCGTCTTCGCTATACGCACCGAACTCGACGCCCGTAAAGTTTTCTTCGTACGTTTCACCATATTCGGAATAATTATAACTTTGATACCAGTAATCTCTCGAATCGTGATTGCCGCGGTTTAACGACCACGGAATGCCCGCTTCCGTCAAATAGTCCATAAACTGCATAGCGTAATCCATTTCTTTATTGCCTTTATTTACGCCGTTAGAAGCAGATACGTTATTATTCAAATTATCGGTCAAATCGCCCATATGCATAACGAACTGCAAATTCAAAGCGTCTTTATTAGCAATAAGCCACTGAATATTTTTATAGAATGCGTTGCTCGTATAGTCGTAACCTTCATCGTAAAGCGAAAGTCCGTTTCCGTCGGTCGCAACCGACAAGTGCATTTGCGTATCGCCTAAAACAGCCATAGTATAATCGCCGAGTTTTAAGTTAGACGAACTACCCGCCCATTCAAAGCCGTCGGTAGCGTACGAATTTACCGCAAAGTCGTAATAATTACCCGTTTCACCGCTTGCAAAGTCGATAGCCGTCATAAGCCCGTTGTTTGCGACAATCGCCGTAAGGTTGGTTTTAATTTCTTCCGCGTCCAAAACGTCGGAATAAACTCTTACGTTAGCTATCTGCCCCTTAAAATCGGGTTTGTAGCCGTAAGCAAGAACCGAATCCGCCGTATACGTACTGCCGATTTTTACGGGTTTTATAAAAGTCAAATCGCCGATAGCCGAAGAAGATACTTGAAGTGTGTCAACCAGTTCGCCGTTTATATAACAGGAAATCAATCCGCTTTGAGCGTTTCTCGTAAACGCAAGGTTGGTCCATTTACCGTTGCGCAAATCCGCGTTTTTAACCGTCCATTCCACTTTGTTTTCTTTGGAATATCTCCAAACGAATTTCGGACAACCGTCCGAGGTAACTTCGATTGCAAAACAGTTATAACCTTCTTGTAAACTTTGACCGTTCAAAACGACCTCTTTATTGCCCAAAACCGTACCTACGCCGTTTACATCGTCGTAATCTCTCGCCACTTTAACGTAAGCTGAGAAAGTCGAAGGCGATTGAGCGTAAACGCTTGAAAGGGTTACACCTTCGGTACCGGTAAAGTTTTTACCGTGCGTCGAAACGTTGGAATCTACCTTGCCGAGAGAAGCAAACGTTTCCTCTGCCGCCGTAAGAGAAGCATAGTTGGTTACGTTTGCGCGCGCGGTTTCACTCAAAGCGTCGTAACAGGCGCGCGCGTTTGCAATAGCGTTTTCGCTTGCAAGCGTAACCGTGCCGATTTTCTTTATAAGGTTTATAGCGGTATCGTATGTATCGGTAACCTGCGTTAAGTCCGCGCCCATAATACCGAATACGCTAACCGTAACGTCGCTCCAAGAAGAAGACGATAAATCTATAAACGCGTTTTTCAAATACAAAGTGTCTTTATCGTTGAATTTGCCGTTTCTCTCGTAAGAGCGCGTCCAACCGTTTTCTTCGAGGCTTTCTACGGGTAAATATATAACGCCTTCGAACCCTGCCGGAATACTCATTTTACTGTTATTATACATAAACGCGGCAGGCATTTGTTCTTTGGTGGTTTCGCCTTCGCTGTACAAATAGTAATAATTATATTCCGCAGTAGTCCAAGTTTGACCGTAATCGCCCGTATGAGGACCTTCGTAATAATTCATCCATAAAGTTTGAGCCGTATCGCTGCTATTTTTTACGTTGAAATAAAAATATTCCGTTCCCGACATATCGGAAATAGCGTTCGAAGTGTAAATTCTACTGCTCGTAGCGTTGTTTTGCAACACGGCGGATTCGTAACCGTCTATACCTATGCTTGCGACTTCGTAATCGTGCCAAGTATATTGATTGTAAGACCAAAAATCGCTGTAATTATACGTGCCGCCGAAATAACTGCTCGTAGCGGTATCGTTTTCGGGATTTATGTAGTTAGCGCTGGTCGCGTCGAACCATACGCCGTTTATCGTCATACCGAAAGTGCAATAGTAGTTACCCCAATTGCTAATGCCGTTTTTATCTCTGAAAATAAAGTGAAGTTTATCACCCGCCTGCATATCGAAAGCAGCCAAACCCGACATCAATTTACCGCCCGTTACAGCATCCGTTCCGTCGCTCGTATCCGAAATATATTCGTACAAATCGAACCAACCGCCGTCAACCGGAAATAATACCGTGTTATTAAGCACAAGCCTGAATTCGGCAAAAGACGTACCCCATTGATTAGACTTGTTTATTTGAGTATTCATTTTTACGCTGATTTTCCCTTTTACGTCGGAAGGAACGGTAAGCGTAGAGCCTGTACCTACCGTACTGCTCGTACTCGTGTAAACGATAAGTCCTCTGTCTGCGATAGAGTTCGTTCCCGCATTGCCGTCGTCGTCGCTACGGTTTTCCCCGTTGTAAGTAAGTTCGGTCGCAGTAACTTTGGTATTCCCCGAATAAGTGCTTGCGACAGCCGTTTTATTTAACAACGGCAAACACAAAAAAATACCCGCTATCGCGAAACATATAACCGCAACCGCCCCTAATAAGGCAATTCGTTTATTGTGTTTTTTCGTCATACAATATTCTCCTTATAATTTTTTCAAGGCAATTTTAATACATTAAATTCGACTTGTCAATACCCTTTTTAAAAGACAAAACAAATCATAGAAAACTTAAAACAAAACATTGAATTTAAAATTACAAAATAAAATTTCCGCCGTTTTTAATACGGTTAATTTTTCACGAAAGTCAAAAGACGGTTTAAAATAAAAAAACAAGCCGTATTTTATCGACCCGTTTTTAATTCACAGCGTTAAAAAAATTATTCGTATCGGCTAAGATTTAAAACAACCCCTCGACGAATTCTTTTGCGTCAAAATCTTCTATATCGTCTATTTTCTCACCCGTACCGACGTATACAACGGGAACTTCAAGTTCGTAAGACAACGAAACTATAAACCCGCCCTTCGCGGTGCCGTCGAGTTTTGTAAGAATAATGCCGTCTATACCGACCGCCTGATTGAAAACTTCCACTTGGTTATAGGCGTTCTGACCGGTAGTAGCGTCCAACACGATAAGTTTGTAATAGTTGGCTTGGGGGTATTCTCTTTTTATAACCCTGTCCATTTTTTTAAGTTCTTCCATAAGGTTGGCTTTTACGTGCAATCTGCCCGCCGTATCTATAATAATTACGTCGGTATTTTTTGCTTTGCCCGAAGAAATAGCATCGAACACGACGGCGGATGCGTCCGCGCCTTCTTCGTGTTTGATTATTCTTACGTTAGCCCTATCCGCCCAAACGGAAAGTTGGTCTGCCGCCGCCGCCCTGAAGGTATCGCCTGCCGCTATCGTAACGCTCTTTTTTTCTTTAACGAACTTATTTGCAAGTTTACCTATCGTAGTGGTTTTACCGACCCCGTTTACACCCACGACCATTATAACCGCGGGACGTTTTATCTCCAAAGGTTCGGCGTAATCGAGCGTTTCGAAAAGTTCGTTTTTTAAAAGCCCTATAACGTAATCTTTATCTTTGCATTTTTCTTTTATTGCCGTATCTCGAATTTCGTCGACTATTTCCATAGCCGTTTTAACGGAAACGTCGGAAGATATAAGTATATCTTCCAACTCCTCGTAAAATTCTTCGCCGAGTTTGTTTTTCGCAAACAAATCGTTAAGTTTTTTTGATATGCCGTCCCTCGTTTTCGAAAGAACTGCTTTAAGTTTACCGAATAACCCCATAAATACCCCGATTACTTTTATTACGCAAGCGTTTCGCCCGTTATATCGGCAACGTCGGAAAGTTTAACCGATACCGTTTTAGAAACGCCTTTTTCTTGCATAGTTACGCCAAAGAGCGCGTCTGCCATTTCCATAGTCGGCTTTCTGTGAGTAATAACTATAAATTGAGTTTCCTGACTGAATTTCTGCAAATACCTTGCAAATCGGTCTACGTTGGCTTCGTCGAGCGCGGCTTCTATTTCGTCAAGAACGCAGAAAGGCATAGGACGAAGTTTTAATATCGCGAAAAGTATCGCAATTGCGGTAAGCGCTTTTTCTCCACCGGAAAGCAGAGAAAGTTTCTGCAATTTTTTTCCCGGAGGTTCGGCGATTATTTCCACGCCCGCTTCCAACCTATCCTCTACGCCTTCGTAATCGAGTTCGAGCATTGCTCTGCCGCCGCCGAAAAGTTCTTTGAATATTCTCTGGAAGTTTTCGTTTATCTTGGTAAAGCCTTCGTCGAACTGCGTAATCATTTCCGATTTGATTTTGTCTATCGCTTCCTTTAAGTCCGCTTCCGCCTTTTCCAAATCTTCCTTTTGTCTAATCATTTCGTCGTAACGCTCTTTTAAAACCTTGCAGTCGTCGATTGCCGTCGCGTTTATCGCGCCCAAAGAATTACGTTTACGTCTGATTCTCGCTATTTCCGCTTCGCCGTGAACGGCATCGTAATTTTCTTCTCTTACTTTTACGGCGGTTTCGTAAGTTTCCTGATAATCTTCCCAAATGCTTTGCTGCAAATATTCCAAATCGGAATCTATTTTGGCAAGGGCTATTTCCTCGGCGTGCTTTTTCTCCGAAAGTTCGTTTATTTCGGCGGTAAGCCGTTGTTTTACCTCGTCGTTACGAGTAAGACGCGCCTTTAAGTTTTTCTTATATTCTTCGATATTTTCTATTTCTTCGCGTATGCCGTTAATATAGTCCTGTTCTTCTTTCGTCAGCGCGACCTTCTCTTGTTCGCAGCGCAAATCTTCTATTATACCGAGCGCACCGAGATTACTTTTTTCCAAACGCGCAACCGTTTCTTCGGCTTCGCGAACGGCTGTGCTTAACCTTGCGTTGTCATCTTTCAGCGTCGCTATTCTGCCTTTAAGTTCGGTTATGCGTATCTGTAATTCGGTATTTTCCGCACTTAAAACGTCCCTCTCTTTTCTCAACGCATCGTATTCGGCTTGATGTTTATCGGCTATTTCCGTTGCACTTTGTCTGTCTTTTTCCAACTGTTTACTGCCCGTATTTACCGCGCTGAAATCGTCGTCTATCTTGGCTATACGCCTGTTTACTTCTTCTATAAGGTCGGAAGCGTTTTCAATCTCCTTGCCGACTTCGGAAAGCCCTGACTCGGCAACCGTCTGTTTTTCGCGCTCGACGAGTATTTGTTGACGCTTTCCGTTATAACGTTCGTTAAGTATGGAAAGTTCGTCGAGAGCCCTGTCGCGTTTGGTTTCCATATCGGATTTTTCGGATTTTAATTTATCCATTTCGTCGCGTTTTTCTTTAAGCAACGCGGCGTTGTCTTCTATTTTTCTGTCGCTCGAAAGTATGCCTACCGTATCTTGCCTACGCGAACCGCCCGTCATTGCGCCCTGCGTAGAGAATACGTCGCCGTCCAAAGTAACCATCTTAAAGGCAAAACGATATTTGTTCGCTATTGCAGTGGCGTTTTCAAGCGTATCTACGATAACGGTATTGCCCAACAAGTTGGATATAATATTTTCATATTGAGCGTCGTACGAAACGAGTTTGTCCGCAACGCCCAAAACACCCTTTTCTTTCAAAGCGTTGGTTACTTGATAACTCTGCTCTCTGGGTTTTACCGAACTTATCGGCAAAAAAGTAATCCTGCCGAATTTATTTGCTTTTAAGTATTCTATAAGATATTTAGCGTCGTCCGCAGTTGCCGTAACCACGTTTTGAGCGGCGGCGGCTAACGCCGTTTCGAGCGCTATATCGAATTTTTTATCGCTCTTTATAAGTTCCGCAACCACGCCTTTAATACGCTTTTTGAGTTCGGGAACTTGTTTTGCCTTGTTAAGCAAAAGTTTAACCGACGGCGCATAGCCTTCGTAACTGTCTTTTAAACCGCGATAAAAATTGTCTTTGGTAATCAAGGTGGTTATAACCGAATTTAAGTTATATATGCGGTTTTCCACCTTTGCGACTTCTTCGTTGCCGCTACGAACTTCGTTCTCTTTATCGGCAATTTCGTTTTTAAGTTCGAAAACCGACCTGTCCAAATCGTCTATCGCCTTATCGCAACGCTCTTTATCGTTGAACAGTTTATCTCTCTTAACCGAAAGTTCGTCAAGACGAGCGGTTAATTCTTTCAACTTATCGTTCAAATTGCTTCTTTCTATCGACATCGTACCTTTATTAACCTTAATATCCGTAAGCGATTCGATAGATTCTATAACCTTTTTTTGGTTTGCGGTGGCAAGTTCTTCACCCAAGGCGATTTTTTCGCTGACCGCTAAAAGTTTTTTAGACGTTTGCTCGGCTTTCGCAGAAGTTTCCTTCAACGATTTTTCTTTTTCGATCAACTCTTTTCCGTTTTTATCGAAAGAGTTTTTACATTCCTCGATTAAAGAACGGTTTTCTTTTATTTCGTTTTCCGCGCGTTCTATCTGTCCTTTTATATAGGAAATTTTTTCTTCGAAAAGTTGTTTCGCCCCCGAAGATTTTTCCATATTGACGCGTTTTTCCAAAAGTTCGTCGTTAAGTCTTTTAAGTTTTAAATCGGCTTCGCCGGTATCGGTAATTATTTTTTCGTAATCGGCGGTAGCGGCGTCTAATTCCGACTGTCTTAACGCAGACGCTTCGTCTATACCTTTGATTTTTACGTAAATTTTATTTTTAGCGTTTTCTACGCCGTCCACCTTTGCTATATAAGTGTTTAATTCGTGCCTTTTGAGTTCTTCCGACAAAGCGTTGAATTCTTTCGCCTTTTCCGCCTGTCGTTCGAGCGGTACGAGTTGATTTTCTATTTCGGAAAGAATATCGGAATACCTTACGATATTTTCGTGCGTTCTGTCAAGTTTGCGTTCGGATTCCACTTTTCTCGTCTTAAACTTCGCAATACCCGTCGCTTCTTCGAAAATCATACGCCTGTCTTCGGGTTTTGCGGACATAATTTCTTCTACCTTGCCTTGACCGATAATGGTGTAGCCCTCTTTACCGATACCGCATTCGTGTAAAAGTTCGACTATATCGCGTAGCCTTGCAGGTTGCTTGTTTATGTAATATTCACTTTCGCCGCTACGGAAAAGTTTACGCGTAATAATTACTTCGTTATAATCTATACTGAACATTTTGTTCGAGTTATCGAAGTAAAGCGAAACTTCGCAGTAAGAAAGCGATTTTCTTCCCTGCGTTCCGCTGAAAATAACGTCTTGCATACTCGACCCGCGAAGGCTTTTTGCCGACTGTTCGCCGAGTACCCATTTTATAGCGTCGGCAACGTTGCTTTTCCCGCATCCGTTAGGTCCTACTATACCCGTTATTCCTTTACCGAATTTAATTTCCGCTTTATCCGCGAAAGATTTAAACCCGTATATTTCTACCTTTTCGAAATTCACTTTTTCTACTCCCTGTTTCTGAGTTTTTCCAAGGCTTTTTCCGCCGCTTGATTTTCCGCGGATTTTTTACTGTTGCCTTTTCCCTCCGCCAACCTTGTTCCGTTCAAAAGCACCGCGACCCTGAATTCCGGTTTATGGTCGGGCCCTTTTTTCGACAAAGTTTCATACGAAACACTTCCGATTTTACTTTTTTGAACGTATTCTTGAAGCGCGCTCTTAAAATCCGACGAATTGTTTTTGACGGACCTTTTTTGCTTTTTCCTTTTTTCCTCTTCGTAATCGGCAATAATAGTTTCGTTTATAAATTTTTTTACCGGAACTATTCCTCCGTCGAGATAAATTCCCGCGACGACGGCTTCGTATAAACTCGAATAAAGTTTATCGTCCTCGTTCTTCGATTTAATCAGCCCGTTACCGAGCAACACGAATTCCGTCAATCCCCTTTTCTTAACTGAATTTAACAGCGGAACTTTGGAAACGATATTTTTCCTTATTTCCGTAAGTTTTCCCTCGTCGCCGTATGCATTTTTATAAAGGTATTCGGTAACCACGTACTCTATGATAGCGTCGCCGAAAAATTCAAGAAGTTCGTTATCGTCGGTATCGTGTTCGTAACCGTAAGAAGAATGTGTAAAACATTGTCTTAACAAAGTTTTGTCGTTAAAAACGTAACCTATTCTGCTTTCACATTCGGAAACGTCAAAAATCATAATTACTCCGCACCGTCGGTCGTAACCGCCAAAATATTTGCTTTTACGTTTTCGGCAAGATTAAGTTCGGCATAATTCACCGCCTGCAAAACCGCGTTCATAAACGCGTCGCGTTTAGACGAACCGTGCGCTTTTATAACCGTTTTTTCAACACCGAGGAAAAGCGCGCCGCCGTTTTTGTTATAGTCCATTTTGTTTTTTATTTCTTTGAAAGTACCTTTTAACAACATTCCGCCTATTTTACCCTTAAACGAAGAATAGATGCCGTTCTTCATTACTTCGAACAAAGATTTTATCGCGCCTTCCAAAGATTTTATCGCAACGTTGCCGGAAAAACCGTCGGCAACTATAACGTCGTATTCACCCGTTAAAATATCTCTCGCTTCGCAATTCCCTACGAAGTTTATTTCTTTCATTTCTTTCAGCAACGGAAAAACTTCGTGATTGAGTGCGTTGCCCTTTTCGTCTTCCGTGCCGTTCGATAAAAGCGCGACTTTCGGATTTTCGACGCCTATCGTTTTTGCGAACGCGGAACCCATAGCGGCAAACTGACGTAAATTTACGCTTTTGCAATCGGCATTAGCGCCGGCGTCGAGCAACAACACGCTTTTACCATCTTTAACCGTAGGCATAACGGGACACAAAGCAGGTCTGTTAACGCCTTTTATTCTACCTAATTTAAGCGTTGCACCGACAAGCACCGCGCCAGTAGACCCCGCCGACACGAATGCTTTTACTTCGGGATTCTCCTTAAGTTCCTTAAAAGCCACGCAAATAGACGAATTAGGTTTTCGCCGTATAGCGATGGTAGGTTCTTCTTCGCACGTAATAACCTCGTCGGCATTTATAATTTCCACTCTTTTCGAGTCGTATTCGTAATTTTTAAGTTGCTCCTCGATTATTTCGCTTTTGCCGACCAAAACGGCGGTAAAACCGCTTTTAACGTTAAGCGCGTCAATCGTACCTGCAATAATTTCGTTCGGAGAATGGTCGCCGCCGAACGCGTCAATCAAAATTTTCATAATCCGATTTCCTTTGTAGTTTAATCAAGCGAACCGACCGTTCTCGGGAAGGGCAAAACGTCCCTTATATTCGCAATACCCGTAAGATACATAATCATTCTTTCGAAGCCGAGCCCGAAACCCGAATGAACTACGCCGCCGTACTTTCTTAAATCGAGATAATACTTATAATCTTCTTTATTCAAACCGCATTCCGACATTCTTTTTTCCAAAACGTCGATTCTCTCTTCCCTCTGGCTACCGCCGATAAGTTCGCCTATGCCGGGAACGAGAAGGTCGCTTGCGGCAACGGTCTTTCCGTCGTCGTTTAAGCGCATGTAAAAGGCTTTTATTTCTTTGGGATAATCCGTAAGGAACACCGGCTTTTTAAATACTTCTTCGGTCAAATATCTTTCGTGTTCGCTTTGAAGGTCAACACCCCAGTAAACGGGAAATTCGAATCTGTCTTTAACCTTTTCCAAAATCGAAATCGCTTCGGTATAAGTAAGACGCTTGAATTCGCTGTCCTTCACGTTATTAAGTCTATCCAAAAGACCCGTATCTACGAATTTGTTAAGGAAAGCCAACTCTGCCGAACAAGTTTGCATAACTCTGCTTATAACGTATTTAACCATCGCTTCCGCACAGTCCATATCGTCGGAAAGGTCTGCAAAAGCGAGTTCGGGTTCTATCATCCAAAATTCCGCGGCGTGCCGAACGGTATTGGAGCGTTCCGCCCTAAACGTAGGTCCGAACGTATATACGTTAGCGAACGCCATTGCGTAATTTTCGACGTCTAACTGTCCCGATACCGTAAGACTGGATTTTTTACCGAAAAAGTCCTGTTTGTAATCAACCGAACCGTTTTCCGTGGGTACGTTGTCAAGGTCGAACGTAGTTACCTGAAACATTGCTCCCGCGCCTTCACAATCGCTCCCCGTAATAATGGGCGTATGAACGTAAACGAATCCGCGTTCGTTAAAGAAACTGTGAATGGCGAACGCCGCCTCGCTACGAATTTTAAAAACCGCGTTAAAAGTATTCGTTCTCGGACGAAGATGCGGAATGGTACGCAAAAACTCCATCGAATGGCGTTTTTTCTGCAACGGATATTCCGGCGTGGACGTACCTAAAACCTTAATTTCAGAAGCGTTTATTTCAAACGGCTGCTTATTTTCGGGAGTTAAAATCAAAGTCCCCGTAACCGTTAGGCACGCGCCTACGTTCTGCGCCGCAATCTCGTCGTAATTAGATACTTTATCTCTATCGAATACTATTTGACAATTCTTAAAATACGAACCGTCGTTAAGTTCGATAAATCCGAACTGTTTGGAATCCCTTATGGTTCTTGCCCAACCGCAAACGGTAACCTGTTTTCCGTCAAAAGCGCCGCTGTCGCAAAAAATACTTTTTAACTGTGTTCTTTTCATACTGCCACCTGTATAATCTTAGTATATTTTTTAGAATATTTTAATTGTTTAGTAATTTATTTTAATATACGGCAAACAAAATAAACTCGCCGTACGGTTAAATATATCTTAGTTTTTGACGTGTTCTATCAAACTTCCTATTTCTTTTACGTAAGTTTGGCGTTTTTTAGTTATTTTGTGGTTGAAATTTTTCCATTGTTGTTGAATGTTGAAATTATGTTCCAACATAGGATTGGATTCCACTAATTCGATTCCGTCGGCAATAACGTTTTTAAGAATATTCGAAATTATAACCGCGTTTATTCCGGAATTCTTATACTTTTTCCTTACGCCTATAAGAGCCATTTCGAGTTGTTTCGGCTTTTTTATAGAAATAAGCACTTGTATGAATCCCCACGGGAACAATTTACCTTTATTATTTATAAGTGCGTCGCTGATAGACGGCAACACTACGCCGAAACCTGCGACTTCGTCGTTTTTATCCACCAAAAAACTTATGTATCTGGTATTTATAATGGTCGCGAATTGATTTAGAACGTTCTTTCTTGCAGCGCCTTCAACGGGAACGTAGCCGTCAAGATGCCCGTAAGATTCGTTAAGCACTTCAAAAAATTGGTTGCCATAGCGTTTTAAAATCTGTTTTATCGACATCGTTTCGGCAACGTCGGTAAGTTGATATTTCTCCTTAAACATCGCACCGAGTTTGACTATTTTTTCAGGTCGTTCTTCGGGTATATCGAAGCGGAATTCAACCCATTTGCTTTCGTCGTTAAATCCCAACAACGGCATTTTTTCGGAAAAATAAGGATACGAATAGTTGGTCGCATAAGTACTGCGAACGTCGAAACCGTAGGTAAGCATACCTTCTCTGTCCGTATCGTTAAAGCCCCACGGCCCGTGTATCAATTCCATTCCGTTATCTTTGCCGAACTTTTCCACCGCGCCCAAAAGCGCTTTGAAAACTTCTATATCGTCTATACATTCGAAACGGGAAAACCTTATGTATTTTTTACCGCTTAATCTGTTGTCTTCGTAATTTATAAGCCCTGCTATACGACCGACCAACTCTCCGTCTTTAAAACATAAAAAGCCTTTCGCCTTGTTATTTTTAAGATTAAAATTCTTATTTTCGTTAAAAGTATCCATTTCGTCACTGAGTAACGACGGCACGTAATAGGGGCAGTTTTCATATAATTTAACAGGGTAAGTAGCAAAAAGTTTCAAGTCCTTTTTAGTTTTTACTTCTTTAATTTCAATCATAAAAAATTTCTCTATAAATTTTTTCTTATACATTATACATTTTTTTATAAAAAAACACAATCAAAAAACAAAAATTCTCCGTTATAGCAGAGAATTTTTATTTTTATATATATTTTATTTTTGCGTTTCGGAAATTATCCTCGGCGGACGCTCGTCTTTTAACGCCATAATATATTCTCCGTACTGC
>CAYSYT010000016.1:0-31117 GCA_964435195.1 uncultured Christensenella sp.
AAAACGTAGAAAAACAATTTATATTCCCTGATGCCTTTATCAACGGTTTTCTTACCATAAAATAAATAAAACAACGAAAAAACCATACCCTTGAGCTAATAACTCTTGAGTATGGTTCTTTTTTTTTACCTCTTAAGATGCAAATTAGAAAATCCCTAACTAAACCCATCTTTTGACGTGATTTTTATAAATGTTAAAAATTTGCAACTTTATATCAATGAGCGGTGTAGAACTTGGGGGGGGGTATGCTATATTATATTAAGGTCATATTATACCTTATCGTCGAATATTGTCGGCAAAACGGTATAACGGGTTTTAAGACGGTAAATTCGAAAACCCGAAAGTAAAGGCGGTCAAGTCCGTCGGGAGGAAAATTGTGAAGAAGAAAACACTTGTATTTTTAACGCTTATACTGTCGCTTTGCGCCGCGCTTTTCTTTGCGGTCGGTTGTAGCGATAGCGGAAATAACGACGATGACAAAGAACCTTCGGGGGGGGGAGAGGTTACGGTAGAATATGCCATAACCAACAAACCTACCGATAACGAACTTTTGATAGATACTTCCGTTACGCTCGGTTACAGCGTGACTCCGTCGGGTGCAACCGCGGGAACGGTAACTTGGAACAGTTCTAATACGGACGTGGCGACGATTACCGACGGCGGCACTCTTACGGGCGTGCAAATCGGTAGAAGTACGGTATCGTTATTGGCGGACGGGCAGGTTAAAGACTCTTTCGTAATAAACGTATATACTAACGAAAAAATTATAACTATGCTTTCCATAGTCGGCAGTGACGAAACTCTTTCTATGGAAGTAGAAGAAACGAAAACGCTCGGTTTCGAAGTGGAGCCCGTAGACCATACCGAAAGTTTCTCTTTCGTTTCCGATAACGAAACGGTCGTAAGCGTAGACGGAAACGGCAACTTGACCGCACATGCGCTCGGCACGGCTAAGATAACGCTTCAAAACGAAGACGGCACCGTTAAAGACGAATTAAACGTAAGGGTAATAGAAGTAAAATCTTTTACTGCGGATTTCTCGACGGCGGTGTATTCTTCGACGGATAATAAAGTTCACTTTACCAAAGGCGGGGTAACTTCGGTAAGTACGGTCGGCGATTTAGACGCAACGCAAACCTTATCGGTAGAAACTTATAAAAACAATAATTATATTCAGTGGATAAACGCTTACGAACAAGGTAGTTACCATACGTTCGGTTTTGCAATCTATAATAAACTTTATAAGGGTTACGAATACACCGTCGCTCTCGACGTGCAACATATATACGGTTTGAGCGCAACGGGTATTGCGTTCTGTTGGGCTAACGACCCCGTAAACGCAAGAATAGTTACCGACCACGATGCGTCTACTACTCATAACGTAACTTTACATTCGGATTATGACCCGAAATACAGGGCTAACGGCTTTAACAGAATAGAATTCGCGTTTACCGCGCCGCAAGATATTGAGGTTTTCTACGTGATACTTTGCGACGCAAACGGTAAAAACGTTATAGCGGTAAACGATTTACAGGTTGTAAGAACAAGCGAATTCGTTTCGTCCGAAGGCGTGGAAATTAAAAAATTCGTTGAAGACTTCCGTTTCGCAACGACGCGCGCAAATGAAACGAGTCCCACGTATAACGATATATTAGATTACTTTGTAGATTTAACCGCATGGAAGGTATTGTTTACCGCACCGCATCAACACGACGATGCTCCGTATACTCTCGAAACGGTAAACGGAAAGCAGGCGCTTGTAAGGAACAACAATTATACCGATAGTTACCATTTGGCGGAAATGATACAATACTTCGATATAGCGGAAGGCAAACAGTATAAATTCACAATCGACTATTCTGTTATCGAAGGTACGTTTGCGCGTCTATTCTATTTATACTATTCCGACGGCACGAAGGTTGAGAGCAGCGACGATAACTCCACTGACGGTAACGAAGTAAAATGCATTATCGATTCGGCGGCTACGGGCACGGTAAGTTGGACGTTCACCGCAAGCAAGAATTGTGATGGTTTATTATTTAAGTTGGCTGACTTTAGCGGAAACAACAAAGTTGCGCTTACGGCGATAACGATTGAAGAAATTTAACGATATAAGGACTTTATAATGAAGATTAACGTAAAAATCAAAAAAGACAAACCGAAAATGGATAAAGCCCACAGACCTATACTTATAGTTTTGTGCGTGATATTCTTTATCTACACGCTAACGCTTATATTCCCGTTTGCGTGGATGCTTTACAATTCGGCAAGAAGTCACCAAGACTTTATGTTCAACTTGTGGTCGTGGCCAAGCGAATTTCTCTTTTCGAATTACGTAGACGTATTTAAGGAATTCGATTTGTTTAAAATGCTCGGCAACTCGCTTATACTCTGTACCGTTATACCTACGGTTACCATTCTTATGTGCAGTTGCCTTGCGTACGCGCTTACCAAATTCAACGTTAAAGCGAACAAATTCGTTTACCTTATAGCGATATCGCCTATGTTTATACCCGTTGCGGGTTCGGCGGCATCGATGTTCAAGTTGATGAGCGATTTGAACCTTATGAACAACCACTTCGGCTTTATAATAATGTCGAGTTCGGGTATGGGCTTTAACTTTTTGTTAATGTACGCAACGTTTAAGAACATTTCGCCCACCTATTCGGAAGCGGCGGAAATCGACGGCGCAGGGCAATGGCGAACCTTTTTGCAAATTATAATGCCTCAGGTTATGCCCGTTTGCACTTCCATTTGGCTTTTGAGTTTTATCGGCATTTGGAGTGCGTACGAAGCGCCTTACCTCTACTTGCGCGCGCACCCGACTATCGCTACGGGTATTAAGAACATAAGCGATATGGTCGAAGGCGGCGGAGAATGGAACGGGCAATTCCCCAAACTGTTCTGCGCGATAATTATTACAACTATACCTATGGTCGTACTGTTCCTCGTTTTCCAAGAAAAGATTATGAGTTTCAGTATGGGCGGCGGTATTAAAGAATAAAAAAGGAGAAAATTATGAAAAAATTTATCGTTTTACTTATGGCTTTGGTTATGTCGGTTTCGACTTGCGCGCTGTTCGGTTGTTCGGGCGGCAGCGGTACGAAAGAAGGCGTACTCGACATTACTTTTTACAAGGGCGGCTACGGTACGCAATGGTTAGAGGACGCTTGCGAGGCGTATAAAAAAATCCGTCCCGATTTCGAATATAACCTTATACCCGAATCGGCGCAAGATTGTAACGCCGCTTCCGCTTTGAAGGCAGGCTCGAATTTGTCGGATATTTATATGGCTAACGATAACGGATTTAACGAATTCGTTTCCAGCGGCTATATAGAACCGCTTAAAGACGTTTACGAAAGCAAAGTTACCACGAGCGCAGGCGAAAAAACCGTTTACGACTTTTTGCTCCCCGCGGTAAGAGATAAATACTGGCGTCAGAAAAAAGCCGGTCAGGGCGACAACGTGCCTTGGGCGGTACCGATGTCCATACTCCCCGGCGCAATGGTTTATAACGTAGACGTTCTCGAATCCACTACGCACGTAGAAAGCGGCTTTACCGTCGGCGCGGATAAAATCGAAAGCGGCAAATGGGTTGCTCCCCCCGAGACGATTGACGAGTTGATGGCTTATTTTTACGATATTAACGAATACAACAAAACCGCAAGCAGTAAAATCATTCCTCTCGGTTGGCCGGGGCAATCGCCTAACATACTTTTCTTCGTCCTCTATCAATGGTGGGCTGAAAGTCAAGGCGTAAACACGAGCAATCACTCGGGTCAGGGCAGTTGGTACGATTTCTGGAACTACGGCAACACCGCAACTTCCGTCAGCGACCAACAAACGCTTTCTCTTTCGGTTTTCGACCAACAGGGTCAAAAAGACGCAATAGATACTCTCCGTTCGTTGATTTTCGACAGCGAAGGTAACTATATCAACAGTTTAAGCAACGTAAACTCCACCAGTATTAACTCACTCGGTCAAACTTTCGTTCGCGGTAGTACCAAAATAGCGATTTCGCTCGCATCGTCTTTCTTGGAAAAAGAAAACGAAGCGTGGAAGAACGATTTAACCCCGAACTATAAGTTTATGAACGTTCCGTCGCTCAATTCTTATACGGGCAATCAATTGTGCTACGCTTCCGTAGGCGAAGTTATGTATATTCCCGCAAAGGCAAACGATAAACAGTTGGCAAAAGATTTCCTTACCTTCTTGTCGCAAGAAAGTCAGGTAGTGGACTTTGCAAAAAAGACGGGTAGTTTAAGACCGTTTGATTGCAATCCTATGGAAATAGATTCGAGTTACGCTTGGACGGATTTCAATAAGTCGGTATTCGAAGTTTACAATAACAGCGAAATGCTTATAGAATACCCCAAGAATACTGAAAAAGACCTTATTTCCGACGTGTACAAATATTCTAAACCGCATATGTTCGGCAACGTTTCTCTCGAAAATTTGCTTTCTTTGTTGAAAAGTAAAAACGGCACCGAACTTATGGCGCACGTTAAAAACGAAAGTAAAAAGCAGTTTGACGGATTTAAAACCTCTTTCGATATGAAATTGGTCGATTAACGGGAATTAAAAAATGGAAATAAAAATCAAAAAGAAAAAATTAAGACCCGCGCAAATAGGGTTTTACATAGCGTTAATAGCCTACCCGCTTATTCAATGGGGAGTGTTTTGGTTTTACGTTAACTTCCAAACCATTACGCTTACCTTTCAAGAATACACGGGCGAAGGTTTACGCTTCGTAGGGTTTGCAAACTACGTAAGGTTGATACCGGAGGTTTTCTTCGGGCAGGCAACCGACCCGACAATGTTTAACGCGTTTTTGAATTCTTATCACTCTATCCTTATAAATTTAATTATTTTACCGATAGCGTTGGTCGCTTCTTACGCGTTTTACAAAAAAGTACCTTGCGAAAAATATTTCAGAATAATGTTCTATATGCCTAATATGGTCAGTATGGTCGTGTTGGTTATGTGTTTCAGGTTTTTGTTTTACAATTACCCCGAAACGTCTTTCGTAGGACCTTTGGCGTCGGTTTTCAACTCAATCGGTTTAAATGTAGACTGGTTCGACGTAGTTGAAAAATCGAACGTTATTTGGCCGCTCATTTACGCATACTGTATTTGGTCGGGCTTCGGCGTAAACGTTATTATGATTTGCGGCAATATGCAACGCATCCCCGCGGATATCACCGATTATTGCAAAATAGACGGTTTGGGCTTTTGGCGTGAATTTTGGAGTATAGTTTTGCCGCTCATAATGCCGACCATTACCGTTTTCGTGTTGAATATAATTATGGGCGTATTCGGGTTCACTTACGCGCCTATGTTCATCGCGCAAGACCACGGTACTAACGGGCAGGCATACACGCTCGGATGGTATATATTCAACCAAGTCGCAAACGGAACGACCGATTCGCTTATAAACGCAACCACGGTCGGTATAAGTTGGTCGGTATTTATGTTGCCGATTATACTGTTCGCGAAGTGGGGGCTCGATAAACTTACACCGGAGGTATATTTCTAAATGAAAAAAACTTTCAAAAAATATACCGTCCTTGCGGTTATAATGGCGTTCGTGCTTGTTGCGGGAGCGTTTCTGTTCATAGTTCCCGCAAAAGCCTCTTCGACGGAAGTTCAAGGGTTTTACGACGATTTTAACTCGTCCGAATTTTCTGCCGAATGGAAAAACAACGGCGCAACGTCTTACACACCGTATAACGCTTTGCGTTTTAACGGCGGCTATTACTGGGAAGGCGCGGCGGTAGTCAGTCAAAAAATATTCGACGAAAAAAACGACCTAACCATTTCCGTCGATTTGCGTTCCGAAAGTTTGGGTAGTTGGTTTGCCGTGGCTTTCGGCGGCCTCGATACAGGCTCTGCTTTCTACGGTTACGACAGTGCGATAATTATTTCGATAGCAGACGTTACCCTTTATGAAACCGTCGGCGGCGGCGGACTTACGAGGGTTGAGGCGCAATCTTATGAAACGACGGTTTTTAACGATTCGACTTCTAACGTTTTAAGAATGGTTTTCGACCTTACTTATAATGAGGAAACGGGTATGTACGGCGTAGAATTTAACGTTTATAAAGTTCCGTTCGCGGAGTACGATTATACGGACAAAACCGCCGACTTCGGCGAAAGCGTGTTCGAGTGTTCGTTTACCAACGTTAATATATCGCTCGATTATTTAGGTTTTAACTGTATGAATCACGTTGTCGATTTGCTTAAAGTAGACATTACCGACGACGAGGGAGAGGTGTTCTCGGACGATTTCGCAACGCCGTCCATAACTTATTCGGACGAAGCCGTAGGAGATAAAAAATGGCACGTATGTATGAGTTACGGTAAAGATAATTTGTATATCGCGCCTATCGGCTCGGCTAAATTTTCCGACGACGCGTTTATGACGTATACAGAAAACGTTTTCAGAGTTTCCGATTATATCGATAAAATTTTCGGCGTTTCCGTCGAAGTGAAAATTTCAGACGCAACGGACGGTTCGGGCGTTGCTTTCGGTTTCGGGCTTAAAGAAGATTCCGCTTCGCTCGACAAGGTCAACGCGATAGGGCTCCGTAAAAACGTTAGCGGGAAATACGATTTTTGTCTTTTGAGAAAAGGCGCGTTAATAGAAAAACAAGGTTCCGTTTCGCTCGATAACGACACGAAATACGTGCTTAAACTTTCCGTGTATGCGGATAACCGCGTAGAATTTTCGGTAAACGGCGAAACGGCGGTTTTCAGCGACGTCGATTATAATGGGCTTATCGGTATAGGTACGGTAGGCACGGGCGCGTCGTTTGAAATAGATAATTTCGATTACAGATATAACACGTACGTATATTCCGACGCCGCGGATATGTCGGTAAACTTCAAGGGTACGAAAGAAGATGAAGAAGGTTACCTTTCCTATTATATAAATAAAAAAGAATGGTATTTGGGCTCTAACGTCAAATTTCCCGAAAGATACAATTCGAACAGAAGCAGTTTGATTTTCAACAACTGCGACGGCAACTCGGCTTTCGGACCGAAGGCGAAATACAGTGAGTATATGGTGCAGTTCGACGTAAAAGTTACGGGCGGCGCGTCTGATAAAAGCATTGCGTCGTTCGGGCTGGCGTTCGGCAAAACCTCTTTCAGTTCTAACATTTTGCTTACTACGGCGGTCGGCTTTACTTATAACGACGTAAACAAACTGCATAAAGACGATGCAGACCCGATAGTGCAAACGGTTATTCAGGGGTATTACGGCGTAACTACCGAAAAGGGCGATACTTACGCCTTCATTAGGGAAAACGGCGAACCCGTTAATATGTGGGACGGCAGAACGTACAATATTTGCTTTATAGTAAGAAACCGCAGTGTGGAAGTTTACTTTAAAGAAGAAAGCCAACCCATAGAACAACTTGCCGTCTGCCGCGCTAAATATACCGACGTAAATACTTACGGGTATCCTTCGGTATTCGGTACTAACGGCGTAAGTTTCGAACTTATGAACTTCAAAATAACCAATATGGGATTGTCGTGAGGTGTGCAATGAAAAAGAAATGTTTAAGTTTTGTTGCCGCTTTGGCAATTTGTTTGGCATTATTCGTTTTCGTTACGGGCGCGTTTACCGTTAACGTAAATGCGGACGCAACTTCGAGCACGGTTATGACCGCAATCCGTTGCGACTTCGAAGAAACGCCTACGGGCGTTACCGTTACCGACGGTTCGGTCGCAAACGGTAAACTCACGCTTAACGTCGGCGGAAAAATCGAAACCGCCGAGCAGACGAAGTTTTTCAGCATATTCGTCGGCGGAGTAAAGTGCGATAAATTGACGGTTAACTTCGGCACAACGCAGGTAACCCTCGACACGGCGACTAATTCGGTAACGGTAACCGAAAATTCCGTCGACACGGTATACACCGTAGAGCGTTCGATAGATTATTCGGAATATTCGGTATATGTAACCGTATCGGGTAAAACTTGCGAAACCGCGATTGAAGACGACGCGTACGTGGTTAGAGAGCATAACGGCGGAATGAAAATAGGCGTAGTCGGTAAAGGCGACGCTCTCGAAAGAGTTTACGAAACCGTTGCTACGCACGAGATGACGGACTTTACCGACGGTAAAATTTCGGTTAAAAACGACGGAACGGAAAACGCTACGATAGACGTTTTGAAAGTTTTCCCCGTGGTAACGGGTTACGATATTCCGACGAGAAATTACGACCCTGCCGACGACGTGGTAACGTATACTAAAAAACCCGTCCAATACACTCAAAAGCAGTTGAACGCAAAAAGCAAAACCACGCTTACGATAGTACTTATAACGGTTGCGGCGGTTGTGGTAGTCGCTGCGGCGGTTATCGTACCGATTGTAATCAAGAAAAACAGGAGGAGCAAAAATGAAAACTAAACTTAAAAGATTTTGTTCCTTGTTGATTTGCTTAATATCGATGTTTTCGGCGGTTTCGTTCGGCGGTTGTTTTTCCGAATCCAATTACGTTCGTACTAAACTCAATTACGGTCTCGGCGACGTAAGTTACGAAATGAACAGTTTGTTAGAGCCCTGCTGTACGGCGGATTATCTTTCGGCAGTGTGCGGCGGTTACGGTGTAAACACCTTCCGTATTTGGATGAGCAACAGCGATTTGTTTATAAGGGACGCTAAATCCGACGAAGTTTCGCTTAACCCCACAAAAACGGCGGCTATACACGATTTGTGCGCTAAAATGAAGGCGCAGGGCGTAACCCGTCTTTGCGCGATGAACAATACGTTTTTATTTCCGTACGGTTATACGCAAACTACAAATGCGGTAGTTCCCGACCCGATAGACGAATACGATTATTACGTAAGATTTTTGAATATGACCGAGAAGTGTTACGAACTTTTGGCAAGAGAATTCACCGAAATAGATTACTTCGAGGTAATGAACGAACCCGACCACGAAATACAAAGCGTTATTCATAAAAACGGATATATATTCAACGGAAGTACTACGCAAAACCAAGAATTCTTTTACAGCGATACCGAAAGGGTACGCATTTGGATGGATTTGCAGTATTACGCGACCAGTGGCGTAAGGAAAGTTTCGCAAGACAAAAAAATTCTTTCGCCCGCGTTTTGCGCTTATACGGTAAGTATGGACTTTTTGGATATGTGTTACGAGGCGATTGAATCCGAAACCTTGCCTACGGGCAAAAACTATTCGGTAACCGACCCCGACAGTTATTTTGAAATTTTGAACTGGCACCCGTATATATTGTCTAACGGCGCGAAAGCGATGGACGAAAGTTGGGCGCAATTCCAAAGAGATTTTTACGCGGTAGCGCAAAAACATAACGACGGCAACACGCCCGTATGGTTTACCGAAATGGGATTTTCGGCAGGCAATAATTATGATGGCATGGATTTGGAAAGTGACGATTCGGAAAGCGCGTGCGCCGAACTGCTTGAAAAAATGTTCTCTTACGTAGACCAACTTCCGTTTATAGATACGGTAATAGTATTCAGAATAACCAACCTGTACGCGACCGACGTTTCCGTTTACGAAAATAACTTCGGTATGTTGCAAAGTATATGCGACCCGTCGGTTACGGTAGACAACGTGGTTAAAGAAGTGGGCAAGAGTTATTTTAAGGTAATAAACGGCGATAAACCCATAAGTCAATTAACCGATAAGATTAAAGATTTTATCGGATTATATGTAAAATAAAAAAGGAGGAGTTTCTATGCAAAACAAAAAACAGTACGTTATTCCCGAACTGTTTCTTACGTTGATGGCAGAGGATGTGATTTTGGCGAGCGGTGACCCTGAAACGTGGAGCGATGCAGGCTCGGGCGATAACGGAACAACGACACCTACCGGGTGGGGAGGAAATTGGTAATGAGCGTAAAACTTAGAAAATTGTTGATTGCTTTTCTGTCGGCGTTCTTCGCGGTATGTCTTTTTGCGACTGCAATGACCGTAGTTAAAACCAACGCTTCTACCGATACCGTCGAACTTGCCGATTACGTTTCAACGTTCGTAATGCAAAAGGGTGCGTCGGTAAGGCTTAACAAAAGCAACCCCGGTATCAGATTTACTTCGACGATATCGAAAGAGCAATACGATGCCGTCGTAGAGCATTACGGCGAAGCAAACGTTAAAATGGGCACGCTTATCGCACCGAAGGATTTGCTTGACGGCAAAGAACTTTCGTTGTCGAGCGGCCTCGTAGAAGGCGAAGATTACGTTACCGTCGAAAGAGTCGTTTGGGGCACGCAATCCGATAGCGAAACGTATTACTTCAATGCGGTTTTGTCGGATTTACAAACAACCAACTACGATAGAACTTTCGTTGCGCGCGCGTATATTCAAGTAAACGGCGAAGTCGTTTACGCGGCTGATTACGACGAAGACGGCAGAAGTGCGGCGTACGTCGCCAACGCGGCAAAACTCGAAGAAAGCGTTAGCGGTGACTTGGTTGACGCATACGTAAATTCTACATCGTATACGAACGCCGCTCTTAACGTAAGCGATATAACCGTTCACGTAGGCGAAACCGCGACCGTATCGGCGACCGTATCGGGCACGAGCGGTGAAAACAGCCGTAACGTAAGCGTTTACCCCGACCTTTCTACCGAAAGCGGTAATATAACGATAACGGGCAACACCGTTAAAGGTGTAAGCGTCGGCACGGCAACCGTTATCGCAACGTATAACGGACTTGCAAAAGATATCACGGTGACCGTCGAAGAGGCAAAGGTTCTTTCTAACGGCACGTATCTTTCTTACGAAGACAGCGGTGCGGACTTTAACCTTAACGTACCCGACGGCGACGTAAGAATATTGCAACTTTCCGACACGCAGATTTACGATTCTACGCAGGAAGGCAACAGACTTAACGTATTAGAGCAAGGAAAATGGGCGGATTTAGAAGCGAACGTTTTCAGTTATATGGACGCGGTAGTAAGCGAAGCCAACCCGCATTTTATAATACTTATCGGCGATAACGTCGGCGGCGAATTCGATGCGGAATTTAAAATGCTCGACAAACTTATCGAAAAACTCGATAGTTACGGCATATACTGGTCGTTCGTTTTCGGTAACCACGACAGAGAATACGTTGATATCGCAACGCTTATGTCACACTACGCTCAATCGGAATACTTGTTGTATAAACAAAACGTTTATCTCGGCGATTCTAACTATACGGTTAATATCAAACAAAACGGCGAATATATCAGAACGTTGTATCTCCTCGATACCAACCTTACTTATAACCGTTTAACTACAGAACCGCAGTTGTCTAAAATTTCCGGTATGTCGAGCATACAACTCAACTGGTTGGAACGCGCGGTAACCGATATCAAATCTAAAATCGGTAACGAAGTTCCCGCATCGGCGTATATGCACGTAAAAACGAGCGTATTCGATACCGCCGCTATAAGCAAATATTCGCTTTCTTCAGGCGATACTTTGGAGTTGACTTCCGCTAACGCGAAAGACGGCGACTTCGGTTGTTTGCACGGCGAATTCGGTATAGAAAGCGATAAATGGGCTACTAATAAAGAAAACAGATTTTTAACCATTATAAAGGGCGCGGGTGTAGACAGCGTAAACGTAGGTCATAACCACGTAAACAACGCGTCTATTCTCTATGACGGCATCCGTTATACTTACGGCTTAAAAACCAGTACTTACGACGGTTATCAAAAGGGTGAACTCGGCGGAACGCTTACCACTCTCGACGGTAAGAATTTCAATATCGAGCATATTTATTATCTTAAAGACAGAAACGTTGAAAATTTCGACAATTTGACTTTCGGCGACAGCAGACACGCTTACGGTTCGCTTATGGATATGCAGTGTAACGAAGAAATCGTGCTCTCTTCTACCGATAGCGTTGACGAAGTTCCTTCCACGGGCAGCGGCAAAGCGTTGAAAGCGGTACGTACGGCAGGCGAAACGGCTACTTATAACTTCGTACAGTTTATTACCAACCGTTCGTTCGAGGCGGGTAAGAGTTATAAAGTATCTTTCGATTTCAGAGGTACCGACGGCGTAACGTTCTATATGCAAATTTATAGCGGAACGGCAACAATCGACACGCAAAGCGGATTTAAGAACGGTCTTAATAAATTCTACTTCGAGGCAACTACGGATTATTCCAACATTATGGTCTATATCGGTAGCGGTTCTTCAACCGACAATTATACTATGTATATAGATAACCTTTCGGTTGTAGAAGGCACTAAACCCGATGCAGAAACTTTCGACGATATGGAAATTATCGACGGCGATGGTATAGGCGACGTTATGAAGGTATTAAGTACCACGTCGGTGAATGCTAGTTGGTCGCTTACGGACGACGCTAACGAATTACCCGTAAACGGTAGCGGCAAAGCACTTAAAATAGTGAACAGCGGTGCTACCCATACGTTCAATTTTGTCAGAATAGTAGGGAACAAGACCGTAACTACGGGTAAAACTTACGTGTTCGAGTTTGATTTGAAGATTATAAACGGCACGTATAACGGTAATTTACAAATATGTAACGACGGCGCTATTCTTAAAACACTAAGCGGCGTTAACGCAAGTAAACATTACAATTTGAGTTGGGTGGCTACGCAAGATATAAACGCTAACTTATTGGTTTTGCAGTTTACCGACGGCGAAAGTGCTAATGCATACACCGTAACGATAGACAACATTAAAATATCGGAAATCGACCTGTCAACCTTTGTAAATACGCAAAGCGAAGATTTCGAAAACGCTGTTATTATGGATGAAACTTTAACTACCAAAATTTACGGCGGCATTTATACGGTAATAAATAAGACTTCCGACGGAAGTTGGACTTTGCCTGAATATACGGTTTCTACCGCTAACGGTGTGTTGGCTCTCGATATTTCGGTTGTTCAAAATAATAAAGTTGCAACTTTTATTAACTTCAACTTCGGTAAAGTTGAGGCGGGCACGTATACTATCTCGTGGGAGGCTGATTATAAGGTTACAAGCGGAAATACACCGACAATGCATTATCAATTGACTAGTAGCGAAGAACGTTATACGGCAGATACTACTATTAAAGCAATCGTTGATACTTCCGTTAAAGATACTTCGTTTACGTTTACGTTTACGGAAGATTACGATAACGTTGCTTTGTTTGTAATCGTGCAAAACGTGATGACGGGAGATACGCCGAATTATTACAGTGCATACTTCGATAACGTAACGCTTACAAAGGTACAATAACCTAAAAGTAAAATAAGGCGACTCTGCCGTAAATAGCAGAACAGTCTAAAAAAAACAAGAGCATATTTTAAGGAAGTTTCCTTAGAATATGCTCTTTTACTTTAACTTGAATAATTACGCCGTTTTTAAAATCGCCGAACGTTATCTTTTGTTTTGGCAAGGTTAATATTCTATTTTAAAATAATCTAACCAAACTTTATATTTGTCTTGACAAGACAGGCAAGTATCCGTTAAATAACCTTTTTCTTTTTTCCATTCTTTAAGACCGCGATAGTAAAATAATTTATGGTCTTCGTCGATTATAAACGGAACGATATTGTTCGCTAAACATTCTTTGAACGTTAACAGTCTTCCTACGCGCCCGTTTCCGTCTTGAAAGGGGTGTACGGATTCGAAATTTACGTGGAATTCTAAAATTTGTTCAAAACTCTTTTTCTTTACGCTATTATAAGAAGTTAAAAGTTTTTTTATTTCTTCTTTTACTTTTTCGGGCGGGCAAGTTTCTTCTCCGCCGACCTCGTTCGGGAGTTTTTTATAATCGCCTACGTTGAACCAACTTTTTCTACTGTCGCTCGTTCCGTTTTTAAGAATAAAATGAAGTTCTTTAATCATCTTTTCCGAAACGGGTTTTTTTGCGTTATCTATTATATAATCAACGCACTTAAAATGATTTGCGGTTTCAACCACGTCGTCGACGTTTACCGTTCCTTTTTCTATGCCGATGGTATTCGTTTCAAAAATGTATCTCGTTTGGTCGTGGGTTAAAGTGCTGCCTTCGATACGGTTTGAATTGTAGGTGAGTTCGATTTGAGTTTTATGATAAATACCGCCGCTTAGCCTCGAATCTTTTTGTTCTTTTAATATATTTAACAGCGGATTATCGCTAAACGGTTTTGCGGATTTCCCCGTCGGTTTTATCGCGTTTGCGGGAATATTCCAAGTTTTGCCCGTTAAAAACGCTCCGGGGATTTTACCTTGCGCACAATAGTTTCTAACCATTCTATCCGATAACTTCCATTTTTTTGCGATTTCGCTGACCGATATAAAATTCATTAGAGTAATCCCCGTTATTTTTCTATTATTATATTCCGTTATCGGAAATTTGTCAATAATTTATGCGGTGTTTATTTCCGATAACGGAAATATTATGCCGTTTATTTTAGCAAGGGTAAATATATTTATCGAATTTTTATTTTCCGTTATTGGCTTTTGTACGGGCGAAAAAATATTTTTAAAATAATACGCGTAACCGTTGACTTTATCGCTTTATCGTGCTAAAATATAGAAAATCTAATCGGGAAGGTGAAAATAATGGAAAATTTTTTTACCGAAGAATTAAAGAATTTTTACAAGGCTATTTTAGAGTTAAAAACCGAAGAGGAATGTAGAAAATTTTTCGAAGATATTTGCTCGATAAAAGAACTGCGCGATATTTCGCAACGGTTAGAGGTTGCGTCTATGCTGTCTAAAAAGAAGAGTTATCAAGAAATCGTTAAAGAAACGGGCGCAAGCACCACCACCATATGCAGGGTAAACAAATGCATTATGTACGGCGGCGGCGGTTACAAAACCGTTCTCGACAGAATTGAGGGTGATAAATAGTATGGAAAATTCTCTTTCGGCGTTAAAAAGCGGTGAAAGGGCGGAACTCGCACTCCGCACTCTTTACGGCAAATACGGTTATACGCAGTTTAAAATGAGCAAGTTCGAGGAATACGATTTTTACGCCAAGAACAAGGACTTTCTCGTATCCGAAAACGTTATAACTTTTACCGACACCGACGGCAGGCTTTTGGCACTCAAACCGGACGTAACTTTATCTATTATTAAGAACGGCGGCGTTATAAACGGCGTTAAAAAAGTTTATTATGCCGAAAACGTTTACAGGGTCGGCAAGGGCGTTAAATCTTTTAAAGAAATTAAGCAGGTCGGTTTAGAGTGTTTGGGCTGTATCGACGATTACTGTCTTTCGGAAGTTTTAACTTTGGCAAGTAAAAGTCTTTCGGAAATTTCCGACAGTTCGGTTTTAGATATTTCGCACCTCGGCATAACCAAGGGCATACTTGAAAAAGCAAATCTTTCCGAAAGCGGCGTTAAAAAAGTTTTAAGTTGCATAGAAAACAAAAACCGTTCGGGCATAGTCGCCGTTTGCGAAAGAGAAAATATTTCAGGCGACGTTAAAAAAGCATTGATTTCGCTCGTTACCGTTTACGGCGATATAGAAAAAGTTTTGCCGCAATTAGACGCTTTCGTTTGCGACCAAACGAAAGACGCTGTCAATCAATTGAAAGCCGTTTGCTCGGCGTTGATTTCGGCAGGGGTAAAAAACGCTCGGGTGGATTTTTCCGTTATTAACGATATGAATTATTACAACGGCATAGTTTTCAAAGGGTTTATCGACGGCGTGCCTTCGGGCGTATTGTCGGGCGGACAATACGATAACCTTATGCGCAAAATGAAAAGGACGGACGGCGCAATAGGGTTTGCAGTCTATCTCGACGCGCTTATCAAACTCGATGAAAAATCGGAAACGCCTTTCGTAGACGTGCTTATCGTTTACGGTAATGGCGTTAAAGCCGAAAAAATAAACGCTGTGGTTCGACCGTTTATCGAAAGCGGACTTTCGGTATCCGTTCAACCGACCATTCCCGACAAAATAAGTTACGGCAAATTAGTAACCGTCTGCAAGGAGGATTATAATGATTAACGTTGCGTTGCCGAAGGGTAGACTCGGTGAAAAGGTTTACGATATGTTCGAAAAAGCGGGCTTCGAATGTCCTGCAATAAAAGAAACGGGAAGAAAACTTATTTTCGAAAACGCCGAAAAGGGCGTAAGGTATTTTTGGGTAAAACCTTCCGACGTTGCTATCTACGTAGAGCGCGGGGCGGCGGACGTCGGCGTTGCGGGGAAAGATATATTGCTCGAATATTCGCCCGACGTTTACGAACTTTTAGACCTTAACGCAGGCAAGTGCAAAATGGCTGTCGCCGCTAAAAAAGGCTTCGTCGACGACGCCGCTAAAACCCTTACCGTAGCCACTAAATTTACTAATATAGCAAAAAATTATTACGCCTCGCTCGGCAGGGATATAGATATTATTCACCTTAACGGCTCTATCGAACTCGCGCCCATTCTGGGTCTGTCGGACGTTATAGTCGATATCGTCGAAACGGGCACTACCCTTAAAGAAAACGACCTCGCCGTCGTGGAAGAAATCGTGCCGATAAGCGCGAGGCTCGTCTCGAACAAGGCAAGTTTTAAATTCAAAACCGAAGAAATAGAAAAAATCGTTAAAAATCTTTCGCTTCAAACGGGGGCTAAATATGATTAAAATTTTGAAGTACGGCGACGTTTCCGACGGCGAAATTTTTTCGAGAGTCGTTCCTGCCGTAGACGTAAAATCAATCGTTTCCGAAATTATAGAGCGTGTTAAAAGTTGCGGCGATACCGCGCTTTTCGAATACGCCGAAAAATTCGATAAGGTTAAACTCGACTCTCTTATCGTTAAGCAGAGCGAAATCGACCAAGCGTTTTCGCTCGTCGAACCCGAATTTATAGAAATCTTGGAAAAAGCCGAAAAAAATATTAGGCAGTTTCACGAAAAACAGTTGCGCGCGGGGTTTGAAATAAAAAAAGAAAACGGAATTATTCTCGGTCAAAAAATCATTCCCGTAGAAAAGGCAGGCCTTTACGTACCCGGCGGTACGGCGGTTTATCCGTCTACCGTGCTTATGGACGCCGTCCCCGCGAAAATCGCGGGAGTAAAAGAAATCGTAATCGTTACGCCTCCCAACGCAGACGGCAAGGTTAACCCTGTAATCCTCGTCGCGGCGAGTATAGCGGGGGTGGATAAAATTTTCAAAACGGGCGGCGCGCAGGCGATTGCCGCGCTTGCTTACGGCACGGAAACCGTTCCCAAAGTCGATAAAATCGTAGGGCCGGGAAACGTCTTCGTGGCGGAAGCGAAAAAACAGGTGTTCGGACAGGTTTCCATAGATACGGTAGCGGGTCCGAGCGAAATTATGGTCGTGGCCGAAGCCGATTGCCGTGCGAAAGATATTGCGGCTGATTTGCTTTCGCAAGCCGAACACGATAAACTCGCAAGCGCGGTTTTGGTTACCGACAGTTCGGATTTGGCGGTAAAGGTTCAAGCGGAAATAGAAGTTCAACTCGAAACGCTTGAAAGACGGGAAATCGCAAGGGCGTCGATAGACGCTAACGGCAAAATTATTTTGGTCGATAATCTCGATACGGCTATAACCGTGGCAAACCGTATCGCTCCCGAACATTTGGAAATTTGTTCCGACCGACCGTTCAAGTACCTCGATAAAATCAAAAACGCGGGTTCGGTATTTTTGGGTAAGTTTTGCCCCGAGGCGATAGGCGATTATTACGCAGGCACTAACCACACGTTGCCGACTTCGGGCGCGGCAAGGTTTTCAAGCCCGTTATCGGTCGACGATTTTATTAAAAAAACGCAGTATATTTATTATACCGAGCAGTCGCTTAAAGAAGTCGCCGACGACGTTGCGTATTTCGCTCGTAAAGAGGGGCTTACCGCACACGCCCGCAGCGCAACCGTAAGGAATGAAAAAGATGAGTAAGTTTTTCAGTAGTAAATTAGAAAATTTAGTTCCGTACGTCCCCGGCGAACAGCCTGCGGAAAGAAAGTTTATAAAACTCAATACCAACGAATCGCCTTTTCCGCCTTCTCGGAAAGCAGTTGTAAAAGCGGCGGAAGAAATCGAACGCTGTCAACTTTATCCCGACCCCGATTGTACGGTTTTGGTAAGGACAATAGCCGGTTTTTTAGGCGTTTCCCCCGAAAACGTTATAGTTACAAACGGTTCTGACGAGGTTTTGGATTTTGCTTTTAAGGCGTTTTGCGGTGATAAAAAAGCAATTTTCCCCGATATCACTTACGGGTTTTACGGTGTGTTTGCGAATTTAAACGGCGTGGAATATACGGAAAAACCGCTTGACGAAAATTTTTGCGTTCGCACGGAAGATTATACTTCTTGCGACGGTACGGTTTTTATAGCCAACCCCAACGCGCCTACGGGCATTTGCCTTTCGATAGAAGAGGTTGAAAAAATCGTCGCGTCTAACCCCGACAGGGTTGTAGTTATAGACGAGGCGTATATAGACTTCGGTGGCGAAAGCGCCGTTCCGTTGATAAAAAAATATAAAAATTTGTTGGTGACGCAAACTTTTTCCAAATCGCGTTCTATGGCAGGCGCAAGGCTCGGTTTCGGCGTTGCCGATAAAGATTTAATCGCCGACCTTAACAGAATAAGGTATTCCACGAACCCGTACAACGTAAACAGAATGACGCTGGCGGCGGGCGTCGGCGCTATCGAAGACGTCGAATATTTCAAAAAAAATTGTAAAACGATAACGGAAAACAGAGAGTATACCGAAACGCAACTTAAAAAACTCGGTTTTACTTTGACCGATTCCAAAACGAATTTCGTTTTTGCCAAGAAAGAAGGGTTAGACGGCGGATTTCTATACCGCAAACTTAAAGAAGAGGGCGTTTTGGTCAGACATTTCGATAAACCGAGAATTAAGGACTATTTAAGAATAACGGTCGGTTCGAAAGACGATATGACCGTGTTTATAAAAACGATAGAAAAAATAATTAAAGGAGCAACGTTATGAGAGAAGCTGTAATTGAAAGAAACACCAAAGAAACGCAGATTAGTCTTAAACTCAATCTCGACGGCAGTGGCGAAAGCAACGTTAACACGGGGTGCGGTTTTTTAGACCATATGCTTACGCTTTTTGCCAAGCACGGTCGGTTCGATTTACAAGTAACCTGCGTGGGTGACAAAGAAGTCGATTTTCACCATTCGGTAGAAGACGTCGGTATATGTCTCGGCAAAGCTTTTACGAATGCGCTTGGCGACAAAAAAGGAATTAACAGATACGGCAGTACCGTTCTTCCTATGGACGAGGCGCTTATTTTGACCGCAGTGGATTTGTCGGGCAGATGCCTTTTGGTTAAAGATATGAATATACCTTCGGCGAAGGTCGGCGATTTCGATACCGAACTCGTGGAGGAATTTTTGTCGGCTTTTTCGAGAAACGCCGAATGTACTCTGCACGTAAAACAGTTTTCGGGCAGTAATACTCATCATATTATCGAAGGCACTTTCAAATCCCTTGCGAGAAGTCTCAAAACGGCTGTCGCAATCGACCCCGATTTTAAGGACGAAATTCCGTCTACGAAAGGTGTTTTATGATAGTAGTGGCAGATTACGGTGTAGGCAATCTGTTTTCGCTTATCAGTTCTTTTAAAACTATCGGCGAAAACGTCGTCGTCAGCGGCGACGCAAACGTTTTACGAAAAGCCGATAAAATCGTTTTGCCGGGGGTCGGGGCGTTTGGTGACGCTTCGGTAAAACTTTTTAATTCCGGGCTTGCGGAAACGGTAGTAGAACAAACCGAACGCGGCAAACCGTTATTAGGTATTTGTCTCGGAATGCAACTTTTATTCGATAAAAGTTTCGAGCACGGCGAACATAAAGGTTTGGGGCTCGTAAAGGGAGAAATAAGACCCGTTTCGGAGGTCGCACCTACGCTTAAAATTCCGCATATAGGCTGGAACGCGCTTAAATTCGTCGGCGAAAAAAATCGACTGTTTAAGTACGTGAACGAGGGCGATTACGTATATTTCGTACACTCGTTTTACGGCGCGAAATGTGACGACAGTGTTATTGCAACCGTCGAATACGGTAGCGATTTAACTGCCGCGGTAGCGAATAAAAACGTTTTCGGTTGTCAATTCCACCCTGAAAAAAGCGGGCGAGTCGGTCTTAATTTATTAAAGGCTTTTTGTGAAATCGGAGAAAATTTATGATAATATTTCCTGCAATAGATTTGTTCGGCGGAAGCGCGGTAAGATTATATAAAGGCGATTACGCTCAGATGACCGTTTACAGCATAAATCCGCTATCCGTCGCGAACGATTTTCTTCGTCACGGTGCAAAACATATTCATATAGTTGATTTAGAGGGAGCGAAAACGGGCGGCACTCCTAATATCGAAACGGTTAAAAATATAATCGAACACACGGGGTTGTTCGCCGAGGTCGGCGGCGGAATACGCAGTATGGATGTCATCGAACGGTACGCGCAAGCAGGGGTGGACAGAATTATTTTAGGTACGGTGGCGGTAACCGACCCCGAACTGTTAAAAAGAGCGATTGAAAGGTTCGGCGATAAAATAGCGGTCAGCGCAGACGTAAAAGACGGGTTCGTCGCCATTAAAGGTTGGACGGAAAAATCCGATATCGATGTTTTTTCCTTTTTCGAAAATCTAGAAAAGACGGGCGTTAAAACGGTTATTTGCACCGACGTAAGTAAAGACGGCGCTATGCAGGGCGCAAATCATTCTCTTTATAAAGAACTTAACGACAGATTCGATATGGATATAATCGCTTCGGGCGGTGTTTCTTCGATAGAAGACGTGACAAGATTAAAGAAAGAAGGACTGTACGGCGCGATTATAGGTAAGGCGTATTACACGAACGCTATTTCCGTAAAAGAAGCGATTGAGGTGGCAAAGTGATTACCAAAAGAATTATACCGTGTCTTGACGTAAAAGACGGCAGAGTGGTAAAAGGCGTTAATTTTAAAGGGTTAACCGACGTGAATTCGCCGATTGCCCTTGCCGAATATTACAGCGACGGCGGTGCGGACGAATTGGTTTTTTACGACATAACCGCTTCTTCGGAAGGTAGAGCGTTGTTTACCGACGTTTTGAGAGAGGCTGCAAGCAGGATATTTATTCCCTTGACGGTCGGCGGCGGTATAAATTCGCTCGACGACTTCGACAGAGTTCTTAAATGCGGCGCGGATAAGGTGAGCGTTAATTCCGGAGCGATAAAAAATCCCGATATCGTTTATCGAGCGGCGAAAAAATACGGAAACCAATGCGTGGTTCTTTCCGTTGACGTAAAAAGGGTGGACGGTAAATTCAAGGTATTCGCAAAAGGCGGAAGAGAAAATACGGAGATAGACGCTTTGGAATGGATAAAACGCGGCGCGGACAACGGCGCAGGCGAAATCGTGCTTAATTCCATAGATACAGACGGAGTGAAGAACGGTTTCGACCTCGAAATGCTCGACGCCGTTTGCAATATCGTTTCCGTACCCGTAATCGCATCGGGCGGTGCAGGGAAGATAGACGATTTTATAAAACTTTTCAAAACGTTGCCGAAGGTAGATGCGGGGCTCGCCGCATCGGTATTCCACTTCGGTGAAGTAAAAATAAACGATTTAAAAAGAAAAATGGCGGATGAAAATATTCCCGTTCGCCTGTAAGGAGAAACTATGATTGATACTAACGAATTGAAGTTTAACGCCGACGGACTTATACCCTAATCGCATCGGGCGGTGCAGGGAAGATAGACGATTTTATAAAACTTTTCAAAACGTTGCCGAAGGTAGATGCGGGGCTCGCCGCATCGGTATTCCACTTCGGTGAAGTAAAAATAAACGATTTAAAAAGAAAAATGGCGGATGAAAATATTCCCGTTCGCCTGTAAGGAGAAACTATGATTGATACTAACGAATTGAAGTTTAACGCCGACGGACTTATACCCGCGGTAGTGGTCGACGCCGTTAGCAAAAAGGTGCTTACTTTGGCGTATATGAACGAAGAAAGCCTTAAAACAACTATGGAAAAGAAGCTTACCTGTTTTTGGTCGAGGTCGAGAAACGAACTTTGGCTGAAAGGTGAAACGAGCGGAAATTATCAACACGTCGTTTCGATTACCGCCGATTGCGATAAAGACGCGCTTTTGGTTATGGTCGAACCCGACGGACCTGCTTGTCATACGGGGGAAGAAACGTGTTTCCATAACGCATTATGGGAAAACGACGAATTGCACGAATTTTCTTTGGATGCTCTTTCAAAACTTATCGAGGGCAGAAAAACCGAAAAGAAAGAAGGTTCTTACACTACTTATTTGTTTGAAAAAGGTATAGATAAAATACTTAAAAAAGTCGGTGAAGAAAGCACTGAAGTAATTATAGCGGGTAAGGCAAACGACAAAAAAGAAACGGTGTACGAAATTGCCGATTTAACTTATCATATTCTCGTGCTTATGATACAAATGGGTATCTCTTTGGACGACGTGCGCAAAGAACTCGCTTCGAGGCACGTTATAGACCGTAAAGTTAAACAGGAAAAAATGACCAAATGATAAAGAGCGATTTTCACGTTCACACAAATTATTGCGACGGACAAAAATCCCCGGAAGAGGTTGTAGAACGCGCTTTGGAACTTAATATGGAGGCTTTGGGACTGTGCGTTCACTCTTACACTTTTTTCGACGAAAGTTATTGCGTAAAAAAAGAGAGACAAAAGGATTTTATCGGAGAAATAAAGCGTTTGAAGAAGAAGTATAAAGGCAAACTTCGTATTTATTGCGGCGTGGAACAAGATTATTACTCCGATGCACCCGCTAACGATTTCGATTACGTTATAGGCTCTGTGCATTATCATCGAAAAAACGGTGAATTTTTTGCACTCGACCATAAAAAAGAAATTTTCGTATCGGCAATCGAAAGGCTTTACGGCGGCGATTACTATACTTTCGCGCAAGAATTTTTCGAAGTCGCTTCAAACGTGGCGGAAAAAACCAACGCCGATATTATAGGACACTTCGATATAATAAGAAAGTTTAACGGCGACGGTAAACTTTATGACGAAAATTCTCCCGTTTACGTTAATGCCGTAAAAAAAGCGGTGGATAAATTAGTCGCTTGCAAAAAACCGTTCGAAATAAACACGGGAGGAATATCTCGCGGCTATTTAGATGCGCCGTATCCCGCGCTTTGGGTTATCGATTATATAAAATCGTCTGGCGGAAGTTTCGTTCTTTCGAGCGACGCGCATAATCCGAATAACCTGTTGTTCGCATTCGACCGTTACGAGAATTTATTAAAATAATTTAATAGAAGCGCTTTAACTTTTTTTTAGCATAATTTGTCGAAAAACCGCATAAGCATAACTAATCTCGTTATTAGGGGGTGAACTTGTGCGGGAATATATAACGGACAGAATTTTGGAAGAGGCTTATTATATCGCCGAAACGGGCGCAACGGTAAGGGCAACCGCAAAACTGTTCCATTCGAGCAAATCTACCGTTCATAAAGACGTTACGGAAAGATTGAAAAATTTAGACGCCGAACTTTTTAAGCAGGTAAAAAAAGTTCTCAAAAAAAATCTCGAAGAGAGGCATATTCGCGGTGGAGAAGCGACTAAAAGGAAATATCTGTTAAAGAAAGAGCGTTTTTAATTGCTCTTTTTTTTATTGTAAATAAGTTGACAAAAAAAATTTTTTTATATAAAATAAAAACGATAGAAATACCTAAACTAAAAGGTACGCCTGACAGCGAAGGGGTTAATTGCGGAATTTACAAGGCAAGTTCCTTGTTTAATCGTGTATCGCTCTGTACCGTTATTTGGCGCAGGGCGTTTCTTTATTATCGTTTAAGGAGTTTTTATGAAAAAGTTTGTAAGTTTAACGTTGGCGTTATTATTGATTTCGGTTGTCGGATTTACCGCGTGCGCGTCTACTCCCGACCAAACGGAAATGGCGGAAATAAAATATTACGCCGACGGAAGTTTAATAGTAAGAGCAATGCTTTCCGACGAAGAAACTATCGGGCTCGTTCCCGAACCTGCCGCGTCCAATTTGATAAAAAAGGCGAAAGCGCAAAATAAAACGCTTTATCGTTTAGATTTGCAAGAGCTTTACGATTCCGAGAAAAAAGAGTATCCGCAAGCGGTAATGATGGTTAAAGAAAGCGTTTTGGCAACGTACGGAGATACGGTGAATAATATGCTTTCGAAGATAGAAGAGAACGTTTCTTGGGCTAAAAACAATCCCGAAGGCGCGGTAAACGCGATAAAAGGGAAATTTGATGCGACTACGCTTTCTGCCGCTACGCTGTCGGAAGCCGCCGTAAACGGGTGTAAAATATATCATCAAAACGCATACGGCGAAAAAGAGCGGATTATCGAATATTTGAGCGGAATAATCGCCGTAGACGAAGCGGGGGCGAAAGCGGTAAACGACGAGTTTTTTTATAACGGGACGGCAAACGGAATTTGTGAAAAATCCACGTTAAAGGTAGCCGTACCCGACGGTGCGCCCGCGCTTGCGATAGCAAAATTCATAAACGACGGAGAAAATTTCGGCACGGAACTTTCTTTTGAATATAGCGTGGTAAAGGCAAGCGTTTTGCCTGCGAGTTATAGAAACGGCGATTACGATATAGTTATTTTGCCCGTAAACGCCGCGTCCAAGTTTTACGATACCGACGGCAATTCGCAAGACCCGTATAAAATAGTTTCGGTTATAACTCACGGCAATTTTTATATAATCAGTACAGAAGAAATGTCGGTAACGGATTTAAGGGGAAAACGTATTGCCGTTCCTAATAAAGGCGCCGTTCCCGACTGGACTTTCCGTATGACGATGAAAAAACACGGTATAGAAGTTTACGATACGGAAGATTGACGTGAAAGAGAAAAATAAAAAAAGGTTTTACGGTTTTTTGCCGATAATCGCTTTGGCTTTTATGCTTTTACTGTGGGCGGTCGTCGCTAAAACGGTCGGGAAAGAATATCTTTTACCCTCTATCGGCAGTACCGTAAAAGAATTTTTCGGGCTTTTTGCCGAATTAAAATTTTATCGCGCGTTATTGCGTACGTTATTGCGTACGCTCGGGGCTTTTATTTGTTCTTTCGCGCTTGCGTTCGTTTTTGCCGTGTCGTCTAAAAAAAATAAAATAATCGACGGACTGATTTCGCCCGTAATAGGTGTTTTGCGCGCTTTGCCTACCGTTGCGGTCGTTTTGATTTTGCTCGTTTGGACTAATTCCGAGGTCGCGCCCGTTGTGGTGACTATGCTTGTTGTTATGCCTACCGAGTATACTCAAATAAAAAACGCCTTTGACGGCGTTGATAAAACGGTAACCGAAGCGGGAATGGTGGACGGCGCAAACGGAAGGGGGATTTTTTTCAAAATAGAACTGCCGTTGATTTTGCCTGCGGTATTCCGTTCGGTCGGTAGCGGATTTTCGTTAAATTTTAAGTTAATGGTGGCGGCTGAGGTTTTAAGTGCGACGTCTCATTCCATAGGCGGTTTGTTGAACGGCGCAAGTTATAACTTCGAAACGGCGCAAATGATAGCACTGGTTTTGGTTTCGGTTATTTGCGGACTTGCCGTCGAAGTGCTTTTTAACGCACTGGCGAAAAAAACCGAAAATGATTTTTAAAATTCTACGATTTCGTAATCGGCGTCGAGCAGGGTAAAATCTTTACCCTGTTTTTTATTAGTCAATATTTGTTTGTACGTTCCGTCGTCGTAAACGGCGAAAATCGATAGATTTTTATATTCTTCTTGTTCGAATAACGCTTGCGCATACGTGATTATTTGGGAATTATCTTTACGAGCGGGGTCGTGTTCCATACAACAGAGGGCTGTCGTTAAAGCGTCGGTAAACGCCGCCGAAACGCCTATTGCCGTAACGCTTACGATATTCGTCGAAATCGGTTTCGCCGTCGTGCCGTCCATTACGTGACAATATCTTTTATTAGTGTTTTTGTCTACGTAATATTTCACGTAATCGCCGCTCGTGGAAACGGGCTCGTTTTGTATCAGAGATTTATCAATCTTTATTATATAAGATTCCTTTTTTCTCGGGTGTGCTATTTTTAATCCGTCTTGAATATTCAGAATATATAAACTGCTCGAACCTATGCTTATATAACCTTCGGTATAACCTGCGTCGGACAGAATTCGGTAAACCTTATCGGTTGCGTAGCCTTTTGCAATTCCGCCGAGGTCTATTTGTGCTTCGGCGTTCTTTTTGCTTAACGTTTTATTTTCGTATTCGGCGGTAAAATTGTTTAAGTCGATAATCGGTTTTAAGTTTTCGATATCTTCTTCCGAGGGGAAATTTTCGGGCGGTTTTTCGTTAAAGGTGTCGGAAGAAAGTTTGAAAAGCATTGCCGCCGGGCGAACCGCAATATTGAATTTTCCGTTCGTAAGGTCGTAATATTTTTTTGCAAGGGTAAAAAGTTCCATACATTCGTCGGTCGTTTCAACGGGCGTATCGGCATCGGCGTCGTTAAGTTCTTTTACGCAAGACGTTTGGCTTTTTACGGAAAGAGATTCTTCGAGATAAGTCAATAAATCGAGTATACGTTTTTTTTCTTTTACGGGTTTTCCTTTTACCGCTATGTAAACGGAGGTGTTAAAATTCGACGACTCTATAATTTGCCAATTCGAAGAACACGCGGTTAACGGTAAAACGATAAATAATAACGCCGAAAAAACGGCGATAAGTTTTTTTGCTAAATTTTTCATATGATTATTATAACATAAAATTATATTTTAAATCAAGATTAAACATTGACAAAATCGGCGGTCTTTGGTAAAATACTCAATGTGTCAGAGGTTTTATAAAGTGTTGTTAAAATATCGTTTCAGGAGAAAATGCGATGCCGAGATATAGAATAGCCGACGTTATTTTCGACGCCGAACTTATTCATCTTTATACCGAAAAACTTTGCAGGTCGTATCTTTATATGGGTAAAGAAGCCGTTGATTTTTCGGTTAAAATGACGCAAACGGATATCGACTACGAAAAATCTTTAGCGTCCGAGTTTCCCGAACCGTATCTGGAAAGCCTTGCATTGTTTAGAAAATTGTGCAATTACGTTTTGTCGGAAGCAAACGGAATAATTTTTCACAGCAGTGCGATAATGGTTGACGGCGAAGCGTATTTGTTTACCGCGCCGAGCGGAACGGGTAAATCTACGCACGCAAGGTTATGGAGAGAAATGCTCGGCGACAGAGCGGTTATGATTAACGACGATAAACCGATAATCAGGTATATCGACGGTGCGTTCTACGTTTACGGTACGCCTTGGAACGGCAAACACAGGTTGGATACTAATTGCAGGGCGAAGATAAAGGCTATATGCGCGATTTCGCAAGCGGAAAAAAACACTATTCGCAGAGCACCCGTTAACGAGATGCTCGTTACCGTATTAAATCAAACGATTCGTCCAAACGCTTTGGAGGAAATGGATAAACTTTTAACTTTAATCGATAAATTGTTAACTACCGTCGATATTTATCAGTTGGGGTGCAATATTTCGAGAGAGGCGGCGGAACTTTCGTATAACGTTATGAGTAAAGGAGAAATTAAATGAAAATAAAAGAAGGGTTTATTTTAAGGGAAGTTGCAGGCAGTTTTATAGTGGTAGCCGTCGGGAACAGGGTAAAAGAGTTCAACGGGATTATAAATCTTAACGAAACGGGTGCGTTTTTATGGAAAATGCTTGAAAAGGGCGCGGACGAAGACGGACTTAAAAAAGCCCTTTTGGAAGAATACGACGTCACGGAAGAAATCGCGGAACGAGATATAAGGTCGTTCGTTGACAGGATTAAGGAGGCAGGGCTGACGGAATAGCCTTTGTGTAACGGAAGATGGTTAAAGTTGGTTTTGACAACGCAAAATATTTGGAAATGCAATCGGCAAAGATTCTCGAAAGGGTTTCTATGTTCGATAATAAACTGTATCTCGAATTCGGCGGTAAACTTTTCGACGATTATCACGCGTCCAGAGTGCTTCCGGGGTTCGAGCCCGACAGTAAATTAAAAATGCTTTCTCAATTAAGAGAACAAGCGGAAATTTTAATAGCCATTAACGCGGGCGATATAGAAAAAAACAAATACAGGGCGGATTTAGGCATCACCTACGACGCGGAGGTTTTGCGTTTGATAGATATATTCCGCGCAAAAGATTTTTACGTCGGTAGCGTCGTGTTGACGCAGTACGCCGCGCAACCTTCCGCAAACGCTTTTATAAAAAGGTTGGAAATGCTCGGAATAAAGGTTTATAAGCATTACAATATAGAGGGTTACCCGTCGGAAGTCGATAAAATCGTCAGCGACGAGGGGTACGGCAAAAACGAATACGTGGTTACCACCCGTCCGCTAATAGTCGTTACCGCCCCCGGTCCGGGAAGCGGTAAAATGGCAACTTGCTTGTCGCAACTCTATCACGAACACAAACGCGGCGTAAAAGCGGGTTACGCCAAGTATGAAACCTTTCCTATATGGAATTTACCGTTAAATCACCCCGTAAATATTGCTTACGAGGCGGCGACCGCCGACCTTAACGATATGAATATGATTGACCCGTTTCATTTGGACGCTTACGGCGTAACGACGGTGAACTATAACAGAGACGTGGAAATTTTCCCCGTGCTCCGCGCGATGCTCGAAAGAATTATGGGCAGTTCGCCTTATAAATCGCCTACCGATATGGGCGTCAATATGGCGGGTAACTGCATTATCGACGACGATTTGGTAAGAGAGGCTTCCAAACAAGAAATAATCCGCCGCTATTACGATGCTCTTTTGGAAGTAAGAAAGGGGATGGTCGGAAAAGAAGTCGTTTCCAAAATAGAGATTTTGATGCGTAAAATGAATATAAGCATCGAGGACAGAAGAGTGGTAAGACCCGCGTTGGAGTTGGAAACCGTCACGGGCGCGCCTTGTTGCGCTCTCGAACTTACGGACGGCTCTATCGTTACGGGAAAAACGGGCAAGCTTATGGGCGCGAGTGCGGCGGTGCTTCTTAACGCGCTTAAAGTTTTGGGGGGAATAAACGCGGAAGTAGAACTTATTTCTTCTACGGTTATTGAACCTATACAAAAGTTGAAAGTAAACCATATGGGTAGCATAAATCCGAGGTTACATACCGACGAAATATTGCTTTCGTTGGCGGTAACCGCGGTTACCAACCCTACCGCCAAGCTCGCTATGGAACAGTTGTCTAAATTAAAAGGCGCACAGTTGCATTCTACGGTTATTTTGTCGCACGTGGATACCAAAGTTTTCAAAAAACTCGGTGTAAACGTTACTTGCGAGCCCAAGAAACAAAGTAATTGACGTAAAACTTAAAAATAGTGATATAATTTTTCGTTTACGTATTGACAACTTTGATTTGTTGTGTTATAATTTTGTAAAAATACAGGAAGGATTATTGTTATGTCTGTTTTTTTGAAAGTAATGATAGTGATTGACGCGGTATTGCTTATCGCACTGCTTATAGTTCCGTTCGTAAGATTCAAAAAGTCCGTAGACGAAGCTTCCGATAATTCGGTTGCTCCCGTTCCTACGGAAGAACCTGTCGCTGCTCCCGTAATCGAAGAAAAACCGATAGAAGAAACGGTTGAAGAAGCACCTGCTCCCGCAGAAGAAGTCGTTCCCGAAACGGCGGAAGAACCCGTTACGGAAGTTGCGCCTGCGGAAGAACCCGTAAAACCCGTCGAGGTCGTTATCGGCAATGCGAATGCGGTTGTCGCAAAACGCGTTCCGTTTAACGAAAAGATGCTTTTTGCGGAGAAAAAGGTTCAAAATTATTATAATGCGGTTTACAATGCGTTTATTTCGTATAGGAAAATAAATCCGAGAGTATCTTCCAAGGGTATATCTTACCGTCTTGGCAGACAGTTGGTCGCAAAACTTACCATTCGCGGAAAGACGCTTCGTTTCCACTTGGCGCTTCCTATGGATGCCGTTAACGAAAAGGTTTATTTCCAAAGAGATTTTTCGGGTACGAAAGCGTATGCGGAAGTACCTTTTACCGTTAAAATTAAGAGCGACAGGGGTTTGAAAAACGCACTTAAACTTATTGAAGTTCTTGCAGAACAACACGGCATCGAAAAGAAAACTCGTTTTACCGAAGTTGACAGTATAGAACTTTTGAAAAGCGTAAAATAATAATAACGATTTGTAAACGAAGACGTCCGCAGAAAATCTGCGGACGTTTATGTTAAAATCGAAGAGGTTCAATTAAACGCGATATCGAACTAATTGTAAACTTTAAGCGTGTTGCTTACTATTTCGACTTCAAAAGGAATATCGTCGTAAAGTTCGCCGTCAACGTTTACCGTGTACGGCTTTTGAATATCTATTTTGATTTTTTCGGCTTGGCGGTGAACGGTTTCTTTAAGTCGGAGCACTTTTCCCGATTTTAGTTTTACGAACGCGCCGATTATTTTAAGCTTCGGCATTTCTTTTACCGCTATAAAATCCAGTTTGCCGTCGAAAGGGTCGGCAACGGGGCAAATGGGAATTCCTCCGCCGTACCTGTGACCGTTGGCTATGCCGGCTATAAAAGAATGATGCTCGGAGGTTTGTCCGTCTAAATCCGCAGTGAATTCCGAATAGGAAAAATCGAACAGAGTTTTAACCAGACAGCGAGTATAACCGAATTTATTTTTGCGTTTAAGACTTTCATAGCGTTTTAGTACGTCGACGTCGATACCCGTGCCTATAATGTTTAGCCCTCTAACGGTAGGCATTTGCATATAATCGACGTAGCGCGCGTTTCCGTTTAAAATAACGTCGAGCGCTTTTTCGACGTTGAAAGGCAAATTTAACGCCGACGCGAAATCGTTACCCGTACCGCAGGGAATAATTCCGAGCGTTACTCCGTCGAAGTTAGAAAAACCGTTGATGACTTCGTGTAGAGTACCGTCGCCGCCGACGACTATAACGTCGGTTGCGCCTTGACCGATTATTCGTTCGGTTAAAAGTTTTGCGTCGCCGCGCTTGGAGGAAAAGTGAAAGGTATAATCTATTCCTTTCTTTTTTAAGATTGTTTCTATCGTGCGGACGGTTTTACGGTTTCTTTTTCCGTCTTTACCGCCGGCAATGGGGTTGATTATAAAATCGAGCATAAGCGTTCCTTTGATGAATATATTAAAAAGCGGAATGTTTATGGAAAGGCTTGTAACCGTTAATTCCGCATATTGTAAACAAACATTTATAA
>CAYSYT010000017.1:0-30694 GCA_964435195.1 uncultured Christensenella sp.
TAACAATATTGATATGCATAACGTTGCTAATGGCAAGCATCTTTGTGCTTTCCGCTTGCGGTTTGGGAACAACTCCGCCGAAACTAACCAACGAAAGCGGTTTCGTCGTCGAGGGCGGCAACTTCGAAGAAGGCGCGGTGCTGGAAACGAGCGTTATCGATAGCGAAAACGAAGATTACTCTTCAACGCTTTCGATAATCGAAAGCCAAACTTACGACAAAACGCAACCCGTTTACGTGTTTGAAATTTCCGTTAAAAAAGATAACGTAAAAGTTCAACCGAACGGCAAAGTTAAGGTCAGCGTTCCCGTAAGCGCCGATTTGACCGATTACGACGTTTTGCATATTAAGGGTGACGGAAAAATCGAAAGGCTAACCGTTACCTACAAAAACGGTATGGCAACTTTTGAAACGGATAGCTTTTCTAAGTTTGTGTTCGTAAAGAAGATATCCTCCGATGGAAACGATGGCGGTAGCTCCGACAAGGGCGACGCGGACGACGATTCGACCACGAAGTATACCGTTAAACCGTTTGCAACGAGAATTGCTTCAACTGATTACGGTACGGGCGGCAGAATCTTAAATACAAACGACGAATACGTTGAAGACAAAACGTTAACGCTTGCTCAAGGAACGGAATATACGGTTGTATCCGAATGTGCAAATGCGAATTATTCTTTTGTCGGTTGGTACGAAGCGACCGAACGCGAAGCAGCGACGGAAGAAACGTTCCTTTCCGCCGAGCCTACGTACACTTTTACAGTTACTAAAAACTTTAATATTTTAGCGTTGTATGCGCACAAAACCGACGTCGTGAGATTTACGCTTATTGCCGACGAATACGGCTTTAGTTATAGAAACGGAGAACCGACCGTTACACTCGTTTCTTCAAGCGACGACGCGGAAAGACCGAACCACGAGGGCGCTTACGTTTTGGCGGAGCTCGGAAACGGAGCTTGGAAAAATTGCGGCTCGTATTCGAAGTCAGATAATCTTTTAAGCGTAGATTTGGGCGGACTCGATTATTCAAAGGTCGGCACGTACACAATCACGTATACTTATAAATACAATTCTAATATCAAACAAATGCTTGTCGTTCAGGTCGTGGACAGCGCGCACTCTCTCAACGTTACGGGAGATGGCAATTTTTATTTCTATTATAACGCCGGTAACTATACGAATAATCTTACCGAAGTTATTCCGACGGGCAGGCTTGTAACCCTTTCCGCAATGCCGAAGACTGGATATGCTTTCACAGGTTGGTATAATGGGGATAATTTGATTTCAAAAGACCTTGTCTATTGCTTTGAAATGCCAGACAGTGATGTTACTTTGCAAGGAAAATATGAAGCAAGTTCAATTAAGTTAGATATCTCAGTCGGATATTATAGCGAAGGAGAATTAGTTGATGATTTCGGCAATGCTTACGTTTGGGAAAACGCAACCAAATATTTCAAAAACGGCGAAGAAGCAAGTTTTACCGTTCGTGAAAAAAGCTCCTACGAATTTTTAGGTTGGTACGACGTTACGGGTGGTAAATCCGAATTGTTTACCACGGACAAAACCATTAATCTAACGATTACCGAAAATAAATCGATAAAGGTAAAGTTTAGAGAAAAAGTTAAGTCTATCGAAATTGACTCTACTACTTTGGCAGACGAAGGTTTCGTGAACGGCAAAGTCGGTTTTGCGATTGGGGATACTATCGATTACGAAAACTTTACGGTAAATGCAAAGGGCGCTGCCGGGTCTAATATGACTCTTTCCGCAAGCGATTATATAATCGACGACGGCGCGCTTAAACTTGACGTCGTCGGCACGTATACTATCACTTATACGTATAAATTCAACACGAGCGTAAAAACGCAAATTCAAATTACGGTTATCGACCCCGATAATGCAGAGTTTACGTTTACCGAAGGCTATTCTTATCTTGACCATAAATACGACGGCAAAGCAACCTTTATTTCTTTGCAAGACGTGAAAGTAAACGGAATTAAGTTGTATAATTTCAAATCAACCTCTAAAATTTGGGATAAAATTTCTTACAGGTGGATTGACAAGGCAACGAACGAGGAAGCTGCAACCGACGGCGTCGACGTTACTATTGACGGCGAGATTGTTAAAAACTTTGGCGGTAAAAACGATAAAATAACAATCGGTAACGAGTTCTGCGGTCCGATAAAAGCAGGTTCGTACAGATTCGAACTCGTATACGACGGAAAAACCGTTTTAACGCAAGATTCGACGATTTCGACTCAAACTTACAAAAAGATTACGACCGACGACGAATTTAAAACGAGTGAAAGTTCGTCTTGGATTAACTTTGAACTATACTATTACACGATTATCGGCAAAGCGGATAACGGTAAGTATTATATTATGCAAACGCCTTCTATCGGAAGCGGCGCCGAAGCCGAAGCAAGAGAAATTTCCGTTGACCAAAGCGGCAACGCTATCGTCGGCGGCGACGACGATTTTGCCTTCGTGTATATGAGGTATTTTTCAAACGATAAAAACAGTTTGGAATTCTTGACCGGTTATTACGGCTCTTATTTCGTTCGTTCGTCAGCCGACACGGTTGACGGCGCGCTGTTCACCTCTCCGAATATTTACAGAACGGGGTACACGTATATAACCGACGGCAAAGTATACAGAAATTACGGCGACAAAGTAAATTACGGAATAAACGTAACGTTTGCCGACGACGGCGCGGTAACGATTCGTTCGAACGACGGTAGCGCCGACGGTAGACTTCGCCTTGTTAAAGACGGCGACAAATACGTCTTTACCAGCGTTTCGGCAGATACCGATGAGAGAGAGTCCTTTGATATCTTCCTTTATAGAACGATTATAAATACGGATACTTCGAACGGCAGTAAATAAAAACTTAATCACCCTAATCGAAAATTAAGTTGATTAGGGTGATTTTTTGGGCGATTTTTGATTTTTATTTCGTTTTTGAAAAGATTATATAAAAAGGACGAAGTTAGCGGATAAATACAAAGCCGTAACTACGGCGGTATTGCATACTCGTGACGCCGTTATTAAAAAGCGACCGTTTGCGATTCCAAAAGCAAAAAAATATTGAGTATGGTATATGCGAAAAAATTAACACCCTCCGACGGGCGAACTACACTCCCGTTAGAGGGTGATTTAATATAGCAAAAACGAATTTTCTATATATTACTTTTTTAATATTCGGTCGTGTAGTTATCGAAGTAACCTTGTATCCAAATAATCGGCGTACCTTTATCGCCGGAACCCGAAGTCAAGTCGCAAAGCGAACCGATAAGGTCGGTAAGTCTTCTCGGCGTAGTGCCCATTTGACCTGCAACCGTGCCGTCTTTTTTGGCGATTTCGTTTTTAATCGCGTTTTTAAGTTCGTCGCCTTTCAAATCCTTAAAATCGTTATCGGCAAGATATTTAAGTTTAAGTTCGTTGGGAGTGCCTTCGAGACCTTTGGTATACGCGGGGGAAACTACGGGGTCGGCAAGTTCCCAAATTTTACCTATCGGGTCTTTGAACGCGCCGTCGCCGTATACCATAACTTCGACTTTTTTGCCCGTCGCTTTATAAAGATTTTCTTGTATAGCGTCGACTATGGGTTGGCAATTGCGGGGGAAAAGCTTAACGCTGTCTTCCGACGATTTGTTTGAACCGAGAAGTCCGTAATTTTCGTTATAACCGCTGCCGTTAACGGGGGCGTTCAAGATTTCGTCAAGACCGACTACGTTTGCGCCCGCATCTTTTAACAAACGTTTGGTGCGCGCTCTCGTGTGAATGTCGCAACAGAGAACGTCGGTTGCGAACGGGAGTATGGATTTTGCGTTGTTCGCAAAAATTATTTCACATTCCGCACCGTTTTCTTCAATAAGTTTTTTATAATATTCAACGTAATCCACGCCCGTAAAAGTATGCTTGCCGTAACCGAAAAGTTCGCGGTATTTTTCTTCCGTCAAAACGTCGGTATACGGATTAACGCCCTTTTCGTCGAGAGCGTCCATACTGATTAAATGGTTACCGACTTCGTCCGACGGATAAGAGAGCATCAATACTATTTTTTTTGCGCCCTTGGCAATGCCTTTAAGACATACCGAAAAACGGTTACGCGAAAGAATGGGGAATATTACGCCTATCGTGTTTCCGCCGAGTTTGTTTTTAACGTCGGCTGCGATATCGTCGGTAGTTGCGTAGTTGCCTTGCGCCCTTGCTACTATCGCCTCCGTCATAGCGACGACGTCTCTATCGTGAAAAGCTACGCCTTCGCCTGCCGATGCTTTGAGCACGGAATCGGTAACGATTTTAACAATATCGTCTCCGCTTTTTATTATGGGCGCTCTTACACCCCTTGATACTGTACCGAAAAAACGTTCCAAAATAATCACTCCTTTGGTAATAAACGATAAGCCGTTAATTTAACCGTACATATTATAACTTAAAACGCAAAAAAAACCTAAAAGATTTTAATTTTTTTCTATTAGAATTTCTTATACCCCGTTTAAGGTTGATTATAAGTATAAAAATTCGTTCGTCGGTAATAATTAAAAAAAGGAGTAGTATTATGGGAAATATGTTAACGAAAAAAGAAGCCGAAATTATCGGCGAACTTTTAACTTACGAAGAAATTGCTTGTAAAAAGGCAAGGCTTTACGCCAGAACTTTAACCGACGTCGAACTCGCGCAAAGTTTTGAAAAAATAGCGAACAATCATCAAAAACGATTTTTCGCGCTGTTCGACGAATTAGGTTAAGGAGGAAGATTATGGATTATAAAGCGGAAGTAACGCTTAACGAAAAGGATAGCCTTCGAGATGCGTTGGCAATAGAAAAAAACTTGGTCAAAATTTACGCCTACGCGCTAACCGAAGGGTGTTCCAAGGGCTTTCGAAAGATAGCGGAAGAGTTTTTGATTGAAACGGCAAACGACCAATTTAAAGTTTTTTTGCTCACGACCGAGCACGATTATTACCGAGTGCAGTCGGCGGATAAAGAAACTTTAAGTGAAAAAAAACAAATTTTTTCAAAAGCGAAAGGGCAGTTGAGTTAATTCGCGCCGTTTTCGGACGACGTTTTTTGGGTTTTGCGCCTTTTTACGAGTTGAACGATTATTACCGCGAGCGAAATAATTATAATGCTCGAAGCAATTAAAATCGCGCAATTCATAAAAAAGGTTTCGGGCAGAATTTTCAAAATTTCGTCGACGGATTCGTTGAATATCCAGTTTGTTTTGCCGGGAAAAAACACCGTGTGAAAAATCACGAAGGCGCGGTCAAAGTCGATTGAAACAAGCGCGGCGAGAAGGACGAATACCGTTAAAAGCGTTACGCAAGAATAGAACCCGACTGAAAGCCCCAAGGGTTTTATAAGCGATATTTTCTTTTTTGCGTTCAAAATGCCGAGAGTTATAAGTATTGCCGAAGATGTTAAAAGAATTATTAAATTCAAATTAAACAATATTTTGCAATCGAAAAAGTGCGCTTTGCCCGATTCCGAATAGTTAAACACGCCTGTTCCGAAGCGTGCCCACGGGAGAGTTAGGAAATTAAGGACTTCGTCGTAAGCGTTTTTTATCGTCGCGTAATCGCAACCCGAGTAACTTTCTATGCCTAACGGTTTGATTTGCAGGTAGTAAAAAAAACGGCAATAAATCGGGAGTCCGATTGAAAAAGTTATGATAAAGAAAAAAACGGCAACGCCGAAAATTAAGGTTGATATTTTGTTTTTCATATAAAAAATTTTATCATAATATAAAAAATATGTCAACGACGTAAAACGTTTGCAAAACGGAAGAAAAAATTATATAATACCGTTATACCATTAAAAGAAGGTTTTCGGACAACACTTCTATAAAACAACCGAAAAAGGCTCGTATGTTTTAACCCTTTTTCGGCGCGTCGTTCGAAAGAGGGTTTTTATGTTTAAGTTTTCGACCAAAAAAATTGCCAGAGGCGGCGTAATCGCAGGGGTGTATATTTTGTTTACGGTATTTACTTTTCCGATTGCGAGCGGAACGATTCAGTTGCGTATTTCGGAAGCGTTAACGCTTACGGCGTTGTTTTTTCCCGAAGCGGTTTTATCGCTAACGGTTGCCTGCGCTTTATCCAATTTATTGACGGGATGTATGGTTTTAGACGTAATTTTCGGGGCGGCGGTTACTTTTGCGGCAGGGGTTTTAACTTACGTTACGGGTAAACTTATTAAAAATTTTGCCGTAAAAATTTTTGTCGGAGGATTATTTCCCGTACTGTTAAACGCATTTTTGTTGCCGATTATTTGGTATTTTTGTTACGGAAAATCGGAATATTTGTATATTATTCAAGCGGCGTTGCTTTTGGTCGGACAAGGAATTTCCGTTTATGCGGTCGGTTGCCCGCTAACGATTTTTATAAATAAATTAAAAACGAAAAGACCCGAACTATTCGAATAAAAATATAAAATAAAAACGCTCTGAAGAGCGTTTTTTGTCAATCTATTGACTTAAACGGACGATAAATCGCCCAAACGAATAATAGCCATAACGCCGATAAACCTACGGCGGAATAAATTATTCTGCTTACGACGGCATCCGCGCCGCTTCCGAAGATAAACGCGACGAGATTAAAATCGAACACGCCTATCAAAAGCCATACTATCGAACCGATTATAACTAACGCGAAAGCGATTATGCTTGTAATTTTCATATTGCAACCCTCCCGTATCAGTATTCGCAATATTTATAAAATTATAAAAAGGCGTTTTCCAAAACGAGTTTGTCAAAGTCGATGCGTTCAACGAAGTCGTCTTGCTTAAAACGGAGAACGTTATATTTTGCGTAATTAAAGAGGTGCGTTTTTATTATAACGGGGGTCGGGATATCCAAGGTTTCGCAAATTTCCCTTACGTAGTCGAAAAACAAGGAGTAATCCATCGCTTCCGTTTTTTCAAAAACGTATTGTTTTAATATTTTATCGTTTTTCATTACTTTTGCCCAAATACGAATCATCGTTTACCTGCCAAATGAATACTTTATTTTTTGTAACGGTAAAACTTTTTCCGTTAAAATATATTGTAACTTAAAATCGAATACAAATCAAGGTAATAAAAATCTTTTTAATACTTTTTATAAAAATACGTAATTTTACGAGGCTAATTTTTTTTCGCTCGTATTTTAAGGGTTTTTAAATTTTATATTGACAAACGGCTTTTAATATCGTATTATATTATAAGAATAAAATCTTTGTCTGTACGGACGGAGCATAAAATGGAAAAATTAAAAAACGAACTTATAAAATTATTAGGCGATAACGCAAGGTATACTTACGCGCAAATGGCGGCAATGCTCGGTGAGGACGAAAAAGTAGTTGAAACCGCGGTAAAGCAGTTGGAAAAGGACGGCGTTATCGTAAAATATACCGCAATACTCAATACCGAAATAATGTCTAACAAAAACGTTCAGGCGCTTATAGAAGTAAAAGTCGCTCCTCAAAAATTGAAGGGGTTCGATTCGTGCGCGGAAGAAATTTATTCTTTCTCCGAGGTAACGAGTTTGTATCTTATGAGCGGCGGTTTCGACTTGACGGTTTTCGTCGAGGGGGAAACGCTTGAAGACGTGGCGAGGTTCGTTGCGGAAAAGTTAAGCGTTATAGACGGTATTACAGGCGTTCAAACGCATTTTATTTTGAGAAAATATAAAATCGAAGGGCATATTACCAAAAAAAGCGAAGAATCGAAAAGGCAGATAATTCAGGCATGAGGGATTTTTTAAGTGCGAGGGCGAAAAATATCAAGCCGTCGGGGATACGTAAATTTTTCGATATCGCTTCCGAAATGGACGACGTTATATCGCTCGGCGTCGGCGAACCTGATTTTATTACCCCGTGGGCGATAAGGGACGCCGGCGTTCAGTCGATAAAAAAAGGTTATACGCAATATACGTCTAATAAAGGTCTGTTGCAACTGCGTAAAGCAATTTCAAAATACCTTGCCGAAAGATTCGACGCGCATTTTACGGCGGAACAAACGGTAATAACGCTCGGCGCGAGCGAAGCCATAGACATAACGCTTCGCGCGGTGGTAAACGACGGCGACGAAGTTTTGATACCCGATCCGAGTTACGTTTCGTATACGCCGTGCGTAGAGTTGGCAGGCGGCAGAGCCGTTTCCGTTCCGTGCGACGGCGGTAACGGGTTTAAGTTGACGCCTGAAAATTTGGAGAGCGTTATCACCGAAAAAACCAAGATTTTGATTTTTCCGTATCCGAACAACCCTACCGGCGGTATAATGGAAAAGGAATACATAGAAAAGATTATTCCGGTTATATTGAAGCACGATTTACTCGTGATTTCCGACGAAATATACGCCGAACTCACTTACGGCAAGAGGCACTGCTCGATAGCGTCGTTTCCCGAACTCGAAGGTAGGGTGGTGCTTATAAGCGGATTCAGTAAAGCGTTTGCGATGACGGGGTGGCGTGTCGGTTACGTTTGCGCGCCGTCGGAAATTTGCGCGACGCTGCTTAAAATACATCAATATTCCGCGATTTGCGCGCCGATATTCTCTCAATACGCCGCGCTTGCGGGGTTGGAACAAGGTTCAAAAGACGGTTTTTCCACCGTAAAGGAAATGGTGGAAGAATACGATAAACGCAGAAAGTTTATGTATAAAACGTTTACCGATATGGGGTTGGATTGTTTTGAGCCGAAAGGCGCGTTTTATATTTTTCCGTCCGTTGAAAGTACGGGTATGGACGGAGAAGAGTTTGCAACCAAACTTTTGGAAAGTAAAAAGGTGGCGGTCGTTCCGGGTAACGCATTCGGTGAATTCGGCAAATATTACGTAAGGTGTTCTTACGCGTATTCGATGAAAAGTCTTGTGGATGCGACGGAAAAGATTGCGGAATTCGTGGCGGAACGAAAAAAATTCAAAGGAGAATAATATGGGGAAGACTATAATAGTAGGCGCAGGGCTTTCGGGCGCGACGGTCGCAAGGCTTCTTGCCGACGGCGGAGAAGAAGTAATAGTAATAGATAAAAGAAATACCATCGGAGGAAACGTTTACGATTACGTAGATAAAAAAACCGACGTAACCGTTCAGGCGTACGGGCCGCATATATTCCACACCAACGATAAAGGGGTTTTCGACTTTTTGTCGAAGTTTACCGAATGGACGCCTTACGAACATCGCGTTAAAGCCTTAGTTAAGGGCAAACTCGTTCCCGTGCCTTTTAACTTGAAATCTCTCGAAGAACTTTATCCGAAGGAAAAAGCCGAAAGGATTAAAGACGTTTTGATAAAAGAAATAGGTATAGATAAAAAAGTTCCTATTCTTAAACTGAAAGAACACGACAGCGCGGAAATACGCGAATTCGCGGAATTCGTATATCAAAATATATTTTATATTTATACAAAAAAGCAATGGGGTTTTAAGCCCGAAGAATTAGGCGAAGCGGTAATGAACAGAGTTCCCGTATATATTTCTTACGAGGACAGGTATTTTACCGACGAATATCAGTTTATGCCGAAAAACGGATTTACCGAAATGGTCGCAAATATGTTACGTCACCCGAATATTAAATTGAAACTCGGCAAGGACGCGTTAAAAATCGTGTCGCTTAAAGACGGCGAAATATACTTAAACGGTAAACCTTTTGACGGTAAACTCGTATATACGGGTTGCATAGACGAACTTTTCGGATATGAAAAGGGAGTATTACCTTATCGCAGTTTAAAGTTTAAGTTCAAAACCAAAAAGTGCGAATCGTTCCAAGACGCGGCGGTGGTAAACTATACGACCGGCGCAAAGTTTACGAGAATTAGCGAATTTACCAAATTTGCCTGCGAAAAAAAGGAAAAAACCGTGATAGTCAAAGAGTATTCTAAAAAATTCCGCAAGGGTAGAATACCGTATTATCCTATTCCGCTTTCTCAAAACGAAACTCATTACCGTCAATATTCGGAAGAAGCCGAAAAGTATAAAAATCTATATTTGTTGGGGCGACTTGCGAACTACAAATACGTGAATATGGACGTTGCCGTGCGTTTTGCGATAGATTTGTGTGAAAAAATTAAAGAAGAAAATTGACGTAAAAAATCCGTGCGAAAGGTTTTTGGACGGCACGGAAAATATTAACGGTAAACATAAATGTTTAAGATAACCCGCCCCGACTCGGGGCGGTTTTATGTTGTTATCGACTTGAACGATAAAAATCAGTCGAGAACGTTTTGTTTTTTATTCGCGAAGTATTTTTGCCGGTATTGTTTCGGAGTTAACGAGGTGTACGACTTAAAAAGTTTTATAAAGTGGCTTAAACTGTCGTAACCTAATATCGAAGAAATTTTGAGTATTGAAAGGTTGTGGTTTTTTAATAATTCGATAGAGTAATTTATTTTAAGTTCCGTATGATAATTTTTAAGAGTTTTTCCCGTGCGTTCTTTGAAAATTTTGCATAAATACCCGTGACTGTAACCACTTAGTTCGACGACTTCTTCCATCGTGGCGCAAATATATTTAACGGTGTTCATTTTCATTAAAAAATCATTGAATTCGCGCGTGGCTTCGTCTTGAACGGTATAATATTTTTTAGCAATCAAACTGATAAGTAGAATAGAAACGGGAACGTGCAAAGTGTTTATGTAATCACTGTTTTCGTTATCTTGCGCGTAAAAAAGTTCGTCGAGCATACTTTTTACGAACGACGTTTGTTTGGTTGATATTTTTACGCAAATAAGTCCCGTCGTGCTGTGTAAAACTTTGTATAGCGAGGGGCTTATGCTATCGCAAAAAGGTTTGAAAGAGTAAGAATTTACGTAAACGTCGCGATGTTCGTAGTTTTCGGAGATATTCTTAAAATAATGTAGGTCGCCCGGTCGTATCAAAACCAAGTCGCCTTCGGAAAGTTTGCAAGGCACACCGTTCAAATAATGGGTAACCGAACCTTTTGTAATGAGAAAAAATTCCCAAAACGGGTGTGAATGTTCCCAAAAACTTTCATACGTAATACGGTTGGTATATTCCTTTTCTTTTTTAGTGTAACTGCGCGGAGTGTAAACTTGTTTGTTTTTATCGTAAAAACTCATAATAATCCCCTCGATTAAAGTATACGGCAAAAACTTACCCGCGTCAAGTTAAAATTATTTAAAATAGAATTTAAAAGTGAAAAAATCGCTATAATATGGCGCAACAAAGCAAAAAAAAGCAAGAAAACGCATTTATTATGTTGTATAATAGAACAAAGGGTATAAAATAATCGGTAAGTATCTTTATTTTTAGACGCGTACTTGTCGGTTACGGATTTTATTTATTAACGCAAAGGAGATGCTGAATGGTTAAAAAAACGAAGAAAAATCAGGACGGTATTTTTACAAACAATCCGTCGCTAATATTGTGGCTTATAATGTTGCCCGCCATAATATATACGGTAATTTTTCACTACGTGCCGATGTTCGGTCTTATTATCGCATTCAAAGATTACAATTCGTTTCAAGGGATATTCGATTCGCCGTGGGTCGGGTTTCAACATTTCACCACGTTCTTTTCTTCGCCCGACTTCTGGCCGATGCTTTGGAATACTTTTTCGTTAAGCTTCGTTTCTTTGTTTTTCGGTACGGTTTTGCCGATAATATTCGCGCTTTTGGTGAACGAAATAAAAGGTAAGTTCTATAAAAGATTCGTGCAAACTATATCTTACGCGCCTTATTTTATATCTACGGTCGTTGCCGTAAGTATGCTTTTTATATTCTGTAACGTGGAAACGGGCGTGGTAAACAGAATTTTAGGTGCGTTCGGCATTGCGCCTATCGCGATTATGGAAGAATCGAGTTGGTTTGTGGCTACTTACGTTATTTCGGGCGTATGGCAAGGGCTCGGGTGGTCTGCGATTATTTACGTCGGCACGCTCGCAAACGTCGACCAAAGTCTGCACGAAGCCGCCGTTTTAGACGGCGCGAACAGATTTCAGAGGGTTATTCACGTAAATTTGCCTACGATAGTGCCCATTATGACGATAATGCTTATTATGAATGTCGGCAATATATTGAACGTCGGGTTCGAAAAGGCTTACTTAATGCAAACGTCCGGTAATTTGAGCGTTTCGAGGATTATTTCCACCTACGTTTACGAAGTTTCGTTGAAATCAAATATTCCGCAATTCAGTTACGCTACGGCAATAGGCATATTCAATTCCGTCGTTAATATTATTTTACTCGTTATAACCAATATTATTTCTAAACGTTTGACGGAAACGTCTTTATGGTAAAAGGAGGTCGGTATTATGGTAGAAGGTAAACGTAAATACGGCGCTTTCGATATTACGGTATGGATTTTATCGGGCTTGATAACCCTCTTTTTCCTTTTTCCGTTGTTATTTATTTTGGCAAACGCTTTTTCCGACCCGCTTGCGGTTTACAGCGGCAAGGTCAGTTTTTGGCCTATCGGATTTACGTTTGACAGTATAATAAGCGTCTTTCAAAACGAAGAACTCGTAAGGGGCTTTTTGAACACCTTATGGTATACGGCTGTCGGCACGGTTTTGCAGGTCGTTTTGCAATTTTCGGTAGCGTACCCGCTTTCGAGAAAAGACCTTAAAGGCAAAACTTTCGTAAATATATTCTTTGCGCTTCCTATGTTCGTAAGCGGAGGAATGATACCTACGTACCTCGTAGTAAAATGGGTGGGCTTTTTGAATACGCCTTGGGCGATAATAATTCCCGGCGTTTTGGGACTCTATAACATTATAATTATAAGAACGTATTTGACGTCGTCTATACCGTACGATTTAACGGAAGCATCTATGGTGGACGGCGCAAACGTTATACAGTGTTTGTTCAAGGTAATACTTCCGCTTTGCAAACCGATTATTTGCGTAATGCTTTTATACGGAATAGTAGGGTACTGGAACTCGTATTTCAACTCTTTGATATACACTTCCAACGACGCGCTGTGGCCGTTGCAAAGGGTATTGCAGAGAATACTTATAGCAAGTTCTCAATCGAGCGGTTCGCTCGGCGAAGCCGAATCGCTTATGCAGTCGGAGGGTATGAAGTACGCGATTATATTAGTTTCGAGCGCGCCGCTTTTAATACTCTATCCGTTCTTCCAAAAATACTTTGAAAAGGGTATGATGATAGGAAGCATAAAGGGATAAAAAATTAAAGATAAAAAATAAAAAAATTTTTAAGGGTATACCCTTCTCATTTGCTGGCGCAAATGAGAAATTGCCCTTCATTAGCAAAAAAAGGAGAAAATTATGAAAAAATTATTCAGTTTGTTGCTTGCGGTTTTACTTTCGGCAAGTTGCCTTGTCGCAGTCGGCTGCGGCGGTAAAACGAGTTACGACCCCGATAACTTTTTAACGCTCGAAGAAGCCACCGCTCTCGGTACGCCTAACAAGATAGTTAAAAATCCCGTAACTATTAAAATTTTCGTGCCGCGCGGCTCTATGAACCCTTCGTACAGCGAAATGCGTATGTTCAAGGTATTGTCGGAGGAAACCAACCTTAAATTCGAATTTATCGAAGCGGCGGAAGACCAGTATATGACCATTCGCAGTACGGCGTGGGAAAACAAAGCCGACCTGCCCGATTTGTTCCTTTACAACAATACCATTTCGGAAATAGTTATGTATTCGGCGCAGGGCGCGCTTACTCCGTTTAACGATGCTTCTTATTCCAAGAACGGACTTGCAATCGGCAGCCTTATAGACAACTATATGCCTAACTATAAAGCGCTTTTAGACAGCAACTTTAATATAGAAGGCGAAAACGCAAAAGAAATTCTTACCATAAGAAACGGCTTAATGTACAGCGCCGCTTCGGTTAACGACGTTCCGAGGGACCTTTCGGTTAAGTTGTATATAAACCAAAAATGGATTTCGCTGCTTAACGAACAAGTCGACGAATTCAAGGGAGATAACGCGCTCCCCGACGCCGATAATATTACCACGATAGAGGAATATTTGAGGGTTTTACGCGCCTTCAAAAAATACGGTTCGGATTTGACGGGGTATTACGGTGGCAATGGCGAAATAGTTCCCGTAACATCGAATTCGATGAACGATTTGAGAAATATGCTTATGGCTGCTTACGGGCACGTTTCGGAAGGTATCGAAATCAACAATCAAGGTACTGCTTTCGAGTATACCGCCGCTACGGACGCATACAGAGAATATCTTAAATTCGCAAATACTCTTTATAAAGAAGGGCTTATGGACGAATCGACTTTCTCTAATAGTTCCACTATGATAAACAATAAAGGTTACGAAGGCAGGCTCGGTTCGTTTACGGGCGCGGCTGCGTATATCGTAGTAGGGACGAATAAAGACGCAGACTATACCACTACCGGACCGTTTACGAGTTCGTATTATACGGGTACGCCTTTGTGGTACAGTTTCCAAATGATAGATGCGCTCGGCGCGGTTATACCTTCCTCCACTAATTATTCGCGCGAAGTTGCGCGCTTGCTCGATATTATGTATTCCGACCTCGGCGTTACGCTTTCTACTTTCGGACAAGAAAACGTCGATTGGAAATGGGACGACGACGATAAGACGAGTTGGAGCAGAATTATGCCGGAGAACTGGACGGGTACGAGCGAAACGTACAGAGCGACGCTTACGCCGAGCGTAGGCTTAGGAGTTTCGCTTTATAACAAATACGAATTCGTAAAGAAGGATTCTTCCGCCGATACTTCTAAATTAAACGTTTTATCCGAACGCTATCAAGATTATTTGAAAAACCCGATACCCGCGAAAATCAAACTTACCAAAGAACAGTATAACAAAGAAAGTTTGATAGGTACGAGTTTGGAAAGCAAGGTTAAAGAATGGGAATTCTCGTTTATTAAAGGCACCAAGGACCCGAATAAAGACGGCGATTGGAACGAGTATTTGAGCGTTCTTTCCGGTTATAATTATACCGAGTTGGTTGCTATTTATAACGATGCGCTTGCAAAAGCGTAACGGTATAAGGAGAAAATTATGAGGAAATTTTTGACTAAAATATTAAGCGTCGTTTTGGCGGTAGCTATGTTGTTTTCTTTTGCGGCTTGTACGGACGGAAGCGATAAAGACGCCGATAACGGCGGTTCTGACACGCCTTCGGCGGCAACCAAGTCGTTATTGGATACCGTCGACGCTCTTCAAACGGACGAATATGCGGATTCTTCTTTGACCGACACCGTTTACGGATTGAGCGAGGAGAGTAAGGTCGGCGTTATAAAGGGCGATTTTAACAAGGTAATGTATCATATACCCGAAGACGACGCTTTCCAAGGCGAAGTTTTGAACTGGGAGGATTATTCTTTCGAGGGCAACGATTTCGAAAAACTCAAAAGCATAATCAATTACGTAAAAGAAAAGAATAACGGAAAAACGCCCGTTAAAGTAAAACTCAATATGCCCGCGAACGCAACCATAGATTTGGATACCGCTACCGCGGAATCCGGGCATTTTGCGTTAGTTCCCGAAAACCTCAACGGATTTTATTTGCAGGGTAACGGTTGTACGTTTAATCTTCAATATAAAGATTTGGAATGGCGCGGATTTTTGTATTTTACCGATTGCGAAGACGTATGGCTTGAAAATTTCACCATAGATTACGAAGTTCCGAGTGCGATAAGCGGTAAAATAGTTTCTTGCGATTCCGAGAAGTTGACGGTTACGATAGACGTGTTTCCGGAATTCAACGAACTTATAAACAGGCTTAAAACGAATAACGGCACAATCTGGTCGTATTTGGAATATAACAAATTTACCAAAATACCCGAACAGGGCGGAAACGCCGTTGCAAGCAGTGAAAATTTTTACGACTACACCATAACGGGAACTGCGGAAACGGGCTATCAAATGTCAATCCGTTTTGCCGACAGCGTAAAAAGTTCTTTTCAAACTTCTAAAACGGGCAATTACGTTCACGTGGCGTTTTCGTATTACGTATATAATTGTCTTACCTTTGCCGATTGCGGAACGGTGAACGTAGAAAACGTTACTATGCATTACAGTCCTTCGATGGGTATTGTCGGCAACAACAACGAACACCTTAATATTAACAGATTTAAGGTCGTAAGAAAAGAAGGTTCGGAATTGCTTTTGACCACCGCGGCGGACAGTTTGCATCTCGTTCAGCAACACGGCACGATTAACGTAACCAACAATATTATAGAATATTCGCAAGACGACGCTTATAACGTTAAAGCGGGTTTTTGGTACGAATTTTCCGAACCCGATATACTTAACAAGCAAATTACGATTACTAAAAAAACTCAGGCTATACCTACGCCGAGAGCAGGGGACGTAATAGAAGTTTACAATAAGGAAACTTTCGAAAGGAAAGCAACGCTTACGGTGGTAAGCGTTACGGGCGACGGACAGCGTTACGTTATAAAAGTAAAAGAATCTCTCGTTAAACTCAATATCGGCACCGACGAAATTTGTATGGCGGGCAACGTTTCGAGCGCAAAACTCACCTTTAAAAACAATATTATAAGGAACAAGCGCAACCGCGGAATTTTGATTCAGTTGCACGATGCGGTCGTTGAAAACAACACTTTCTTGAATTTAGCGCACGGGTCGATTATGGTTCTCGGCTTTATGGATAGTTTTAACGAAGCGGTAGTTCCGAGAAACGTAACTATAAGAAACAACAAGTTGATTAACAACAACTATATGGTGTCCCCGCAAGGCGATATATTGGTTTCGGCGATAAGCAGTACGAACCAAATCGCGCCGGCGCACACCATTCGCGAAATTTATATAGAAAACAACTTTATTTCCCGTAACGGTGCGGCGGGCATATGTTTCAGGGGAGTAGGCGACGCGAAAATAAACGATAATTTATTCTATAACAATTCGCGTGTTTCCATAGACAAGGAATGTGCGATAGACTTAACTAATTCAAGCGACGTAGAGATAAAAGGCAATTATTGTTACAATAGCCTTTACGACGACTTCCAGGGCATAATACCTTCGGGTACGACTAACGTCGACAGTATTACCGTTGCCGACAATACCGATTTGGAAATCAGTTACGGCAAGTTCGAAAGAGCAAGCGTAAACGTTTCTAAACTCGCTACGGGCAGCATTACGGTAGACGGCGATTTGACCGAATGGGCAAATATCGGCACGACCGTCGATATAGTGGGCAAGTCGAAAGCAGATTCTACAAAAGCGACCGACAGCGAATATCAAGAACACTTCGAAGTAAGAACGGCGAAACTCGCTTGGGACGATAACGGAATTTATATAGCATTCGATATACGCGACGACGAACTTGTTTTCACCAAAAAGGAAAACTTCTGGTACGGCGATTGCTTCGAATTGATGATGACCTCCGTTTCGAGTATGCCCGACGCGGATATGTCGCTTTATAAGAACCAGGGCGAATGTTTGCAACTCGTTTGCGTACCCTCGTGGAAAAACGGTTACGAGCTTATTTCGGACAGAACGAGCGATACGATTATGGCTAATGGCGACCAACTGCAAGTAAGTGTAAAATACACCGACAACAATGACGGTTATTGCGGAGAAATTTTCTTGCCGTTCAGCGTATTCCCGACCGTAAAATCGCTTATAGACAACGGTGACGAAATCACGTTTAATATGGTATTCGCCGATGCGGAAAGAACGGGTATTTCGAGAATTCAAATCGCAAACGTTCCGCACTGGGTAGAAACCACTAAAAAACAAACGGCAAAATCGCCCAAGTATTATTTTGTGGAGGATTAAAAGATGAGGGGAAAAATACGGAATATATTAGTTTTATTGTTAACCGTAATTATGCTCGGTTGTGCTTCGGTTTTTGCGGCTTGTTCGCAAAAACCCGAAGATACCGTTTCGCCCGTTATAAATATCAGCGGCGAAAAAACGTATAGCGTTGCTGCCGGCGAAGAACTTACCTTGCCGTCGGCGACCGTTACCGACGATACCGACGGAGATATATCCGCCGATTTATACAGAGTTTTGTCTTCGGGCTCGAAATTTGCTTCGATAACGAACGGAGTATTTAAGTCGGACGTGGGCGGCACGTACGAAGTTATTTATTACGCCGAAGATAAAGCGGGTAACGAAGCGTACGAAACGGTAACCGTAACGGTAACCGCCGCAACGAGCGAAGCGCAAAAGGAAGGAACTTCTAACGACCTTAGCGCGCTTAACACGAGCGGAAACGTTTTCTATGAAAATTTTGAAAACGGACCGGAAAACGTTTTGTTTAAGAATTCGTATAAATCGTATTTCACTCTGACGGGTACGACGGACGCGATAAACGGCAATTCTTTGATAATAGATTATAGCAAACTTTCTAATCAAACAAACAAAATAAGCCTGACTAATCTTATGCCTTACGTTAAAACGGGTAGGTGGACGGTAGAATTCGACGTCAAACTCGTTTCGGGTGTGGGTTTTAGCGATTTTATGTTCTCTTATTCGCTTAACGGAGAAACCGACGTTCAATCGTACGACAAGCGTTACGATATTTCCGATATGACCGTGGGCGAGGTAAGGCATATTTCGTATACGAAGACTTTCGAGGTAATCGACGCCGAAGCGGGCGAATACTACTTTTATATTTATAAAGTAGGCACGGAATATATCGAATCGGTATTGGCGTTCGACAACTTTACTTTTAAGTGGGAAGAAACGCCTTACGTTACTTATATTCCTACGCTCGAAGAACTCGGAACGGGCTTTACTTACGACTGGTCGGACGATAAGTTTGCATACTTCGGAGAACCCGTTTTAGTAAACGATATAGAAAACGCGTCGGTTAAAAACGCGCTTACCGCATCCGATAATTTCGGCGACAGAGTTATGCACCTGACGGGGAGTTCGCTGCTTAATGGTTTGCTTTCGGCAAACAACTCGCGTTTCTTCGAACCGAATAAAGTTTACAATATAACGATAAATTATTATACGGTCGCTAAAAACGACAACAGTTATTTGACGGTGTTTAACGGCTCGGCAAACAACAGAACGCTTCGTGGCGATTTGTTCAATAAAGTCGGACAGGTTGCTTCCGTTAGCGTCCGTTATATTACCGGTTCGGGTGAAAACGGCTTTTATTTCTATACTTCCGACGAGGGTTGGGATGTTTACGTTGGCAATATAACCGTTTCGCTTACCGAACGTAAAGATATCGATATGGACGGCAAACGTTACGAACCGACAGAACAAGATATAATAGACGGTTACACCTTCGATATGAGCGACGGCAACTTGCCTTACCTCGAATCGGATTTCACAGACTTCGAATATTATTCGCTCGATAAAACGCCCGTAACTATACCGCAGAACATTCAAACACAATACTTCAAATCGGGTTATGCGTTAAAGATGTCGGGCTACGCGGCGACGGTTTTAGACGCCTTTACGGGCAATATCGCTACGGGCAACGTATACGGCTTAAAGATGACGGTTTATGCGGAAGGCAATATCGACGGAAATATTCACTTGCTGCTTCTCGACGCTTTAAAGAAACAAACCGACGAAACTACGGGCGCATACAGACTCGGTATTGTTAAGTTAGACGAGGGCGTATACGAAATTTCGGGTTATATAACTTGCGATAACGCTACCAAGTATATAGCGTTCTTCTCTAAGGAGAACTTCGACTTCTACGTCGCCGATATGACCGTTTACGCGTTGAACGGCGTAAATTACGAAACGCTTACGAAAGAGGCGATTGCAAGCGGCTATTCTTCGAACTTTAACGATAAACTTCTTAAAGTAAGTTCTTCCAACTGCGTGAACGAATGGACGGTAGGAATAAACGGAACGGGTACGGACAGATATTTGCACGTTACGTCCAACCCTGCCGGAAACTTTAACCTCGACTTTACGAAAGGTCTTATAGAGGCAGGTAAGAGTTATACGCTTACGATAACCGCAAAACGCATAAGCAAGAGCAATATATTAGCCTTGTTTATGGGGAAAAACGGAGAACAAGTACTTAACGCAAGCGCAGACTTTATAGAAGAAGACGCAGGCGACGGATTCGTAAAACTTACGTTGACTTTCGACGGTAAAGCGGAATACTCGTATATAAACGTTTTCAATCATCACGAATCGCAAACGACCGACGAAATGTTTATAAAACAAATAACTTTCTCTTCGACGGAGGATACCCGTAAAGCGGCAAACGTAACTTCCGCAACGGTAGACGGCGACGGTTACGTTTCGGATTTTGAAAAAGAAAAATTTACGTTTACGGGCGGCGCTACCATTTACGGTACGGTTTACGAGGGTGCAAACACCTATTACGTAAAACAAGTCGGCGGCGCAACACCCTCTTTTGACTTTGCTTCGCTTAACGGGTCGTACTCGGCAGGCGGCGTATATATGCTTAACTTTAAAGCAAAAGTGGTAACGGGCGGAACTCTCGTTGTCCTGTATATGAACGCAAGCGACAAGCAAATCGGTAACGATTATGCGAGAACGGCGCAGTACACGAAAGAAGAAGGAATAAGTTCTTATACTTATTATTTGCGAATACCTTCGGGTTGCGTAAATTTAAGAGTATTTTTATTAGAAGGTTCGCTTAACGAAATGTATATAACCGAAATCTCGTTTAAGAAGACGGGTACGACAAACAACTTCACGTTGACTACGGACTATCTGTACTGTAATACCGACGGCGACGTAACCAAGTCGATTGAAACGGGTATAACGGGCGTTGACGCAACGGCGCAAAAATATATTCATTTGACCGTTCCTAAATATATGGGCTTCGTTTTCTCCAATTTTGACGGATTGATGAACAAAAACGAAACTTACGAATTCTCGTTTACGGCTTACGAAAAGGTCGGCGCTTCGCTTGTACTTTTACAGTTGGGCGCAGACGGAAATCAAATTGCAGGTTCGCCGTATACGACGTTCTCGAAGGAGGATAAAGGTAACGGGTATTACGAATTCAAAACGACGTTTACCGCGCTTGACGGAGTTAAAAACTTAAAGATTTTCGTTTTAGACGGCGATACTCAGGAGTTTTATATAAGTTCAGTAACTTTGAGCCTTACGGCTTAATAAATAAAGGAGGAAAATTATTATGGCAAAAAAGCACTATTTTGCGCCGGATTTCAGCGAAATCCGTTATAACTCTACGGATGTTATAATGGAATCTGTCCCCGGAGAGGGCGCGGCACAGTGGAACACCGACTGGGACGATTATGATAGTTTGAATAAGGGAGGAAAAATATGAAAACGAACGCTAAAAGATTCTCTTTGATAACTTTATTCGCAGTACTTCTCGCCTGCTTGGTTTCCGCAACGGGTTTTATGGTGGCAAAGGCGACTACGCGTACCGCCGACGACCTTAAAAATTCGGACTATTATTATGCGGCTGGGGCATCCGTGCGCGTGCAAAGTCCGATAGGCATAAGGTTCTTCGTGCTCGTCGAAAAAGAGGTTTATAATCAAGTTTTAATCGACGATGACGGCAACTTAAAAGCAGACGTTACTACGGGAACGTTGATTATTCCTACCGACGTTTTAGACGGCAACGAATTGACGCTTTCGACCGCTACCGTTAGAGATACCGATACTTCCGATTTGTGGACGGAGCATTTTGCCGAAGACGGCTCTTCAACCGATTATATGCAATCGGTGGTATATCTTTACGACATACCCGAAGCAAGTTATAACCGCAATATAAGTTGGCGCGGTTACGTAAAAATCGGCGACGAAGTTTATTACAGCACCACGCAAAGCCGTTCCGCGGCAAAGGTTATGCTTAAAGCGTATAACACCGAAGACACGAACGATTTGTTGACGGCTGCCGTTAACGAGGTCGTGGGCAAAACCACTGCGATTTCGGTCGCAAAAGACGGCACCGTTACCGCGCTTAACGACGTAGATGCAGATATGAATTATATCTATAACGCGTCTGCAAAATATTCTGCGGTAAACAATTTTACTACTACGCGAACGGGCGCGAAACTCGATATCGTTTTTACGACGGAAGTTAAAGCGCTCGACGTTCGGGTTGCCGACGGTTTAAGTTACACGGTTACGACCGACGAATCGGGCAAAACAGCGCAAAAAATAACCGTTACGGGGCTTGAAAACACCGCGCCGCAAACGGCGTTTACAAAAGTGCAAATAGCGTCGGGAGAAGGTGAATTTAACTTTAACGAAAGAAAACTTATCGAAGGCTACGGCTTTTATTTCACGCAGGAATACGTTTCTTCGATAGAGGGAATAGACGAATCTGACGAAAATTATTATTTGCATATAACGCAGACGAATTCCACTGCGGCGGAAGTTCAGTTCAGAAACTACGACAGCACGCTTGTCGCGGGGAATTTATATTCCTTCCAAATGGTTGTAAGCAATAATTCCGTTATGCCGAGCAACCCGTATTTGATGATAGTGGATTCGAGTAACAATGCGGTTAATCCCGACACGCATTTTACGACGGATTACGTCGGCAGTAAGTACACTACGAGTATAGACGGCAAGTGGAGAACGTATAAAGTTAACTTCGTCGCACCCGAAAATTCTTATATGATAAAGTTGTTCTGGAATGACGGCGCGCTTTCGGATTTCTACGTTAAATCGGTAAACCTTATCGACGTAAGCAACGGTTACGAAGTTACCGCAGAAAACGGGTTCTTGACCGATACCGAGCAAAGAATAGATTCCGCGGAATATACCACGCAATGCGGCGACGCTACCGGTAACTACTATCACGTCGTATCGAACAGCGCAGGTGCGGGAAGAATTATATTCTACGATTTTGCGGGATTGTTAAAGAGCGGTTACACTTATACTTTCAGCATTAAAGCGCACGCAAATTCTTTCAGCAGAAATATGTACGCTATGATGTTCGATGCGAACAGGGCAAGCAAACAGCAAGTCGAAAGCGGCGACGTTTCCGTAAGACCGATGAATAACGGCGATATCGAAATAACCGCTACGCTTACGATGAGCGTCGACAACGCTTGGGCTCTCGGCGTATTCTATAACCCCGGTTCGTTCGATTTGTATATCACGTCGGTAACGCTTATCGGGTTTAAGGAAACCAGAACGGACTTTACCTTTACCTCCGACAATGTATTCGCGACCACGGTTAATTTAAGCAACTACAAACTCGACATTTCGGCAAACAACGGGTTAAGTAATCACGGTTGGGTAAAAGATTCCAACGGAATCGGTTATATGGTGCATACCTACGACAAAACGGCAGGCGGGCTTATTAGGTTCAACGGACTTAACCAAGGCGTGCTTGCGTCGGGTTCGGTTTACACGCTTACCGTAAAAAGTACGTATATAGCGCCGAACGGCAACCTTACTCTCGACAAGGCGGGTAGCAATATTTCGGTTGCGAGAACGGATTTGAACGGCGGATTATACGAATACGCGTTTACGTTTACTTACGGCGGAAGCGACACGGGTATAGCGATTTTTCTTACTCAACAATACGAAAGAGAATTTACGGTTTATACCGTCGGCATCAAACAGGCGGTAGAAGATAGTCGTACCGTCGGCAGCGTTGCTACCGCAAGCGAAGTCGAATCGACTACGGGTTGGACGTCCGATTTCAATAACAAGGCGGAAAAATTGACTAACGTCGGCAGTAGCACGGGCGCACTCGAATGGGTAGCGGTTTCTTCGACCGAATGGGCGGCGCACGTTAACCTTTCGGCTTACCCGTACAGAGTCAACCTCGGATTTATGGGAAATATCGGTTCTAACGATTTATATTATACCTTAACGTTCAAAGGCGACCTTTCCGTTTGGGGTAAAGTAGTTCTTATGGCGTTTAATTCGAGCGGTAAAGAAATAGACCATTTCGACGGACAGAATAACGACGACGGCACGGTTAGTTTCCACTTTACCGCGATAGAAGGAATAGATAACTGGGCATTGTTCTCTACGAATCAAAAGTTCGAAATGTATATCGACGAAATAAACTTTAAGGCGGAAGATTTTGTAGAACTCGAAACTCTCGATACGTCCGTTACGAAGGTAATATTCCCCAACGTTAATATTTTAGACGATTATAACTTCGGCGCGCTTTCCGCTATCGTGCTCGATAAAGGCTACGTAGCAGTGGTCGATGCGGGTGAAGCCGCTTCCGAACATAACAAGTTCGCGCTTGTAAACACCTTAAGAACTCTCGGCGTAACCAAGATTGACGCGCTTATTCTTACGCATCCGCACAGCGACCACGTAGGCGCAATGACTTACCTTATCAAACATTTCGATATCGGTTCGTTCTATTATAAAGATACCGATTATTCGGTAAAAGTTTCTAACGACGCTTCTATGGAAGGATATATGAATGCGGTATTGAGCGCAATCGAAAACAAGACTAACAGCGACGGAACTTCTGCGGTTAAATCCGAAATTACTTCCTTCGGTCAAACGGCGGAATTCGGTACGGTAGGGCAGTTTACTTTCTACTATAACCAAAAAGTATTCAAAGACGACGTCGCTTACGACGGCAACTATTTCAGCCTTTCCGTCATGTATAAGTCGGGCGATACGAATCTTATATACTTCGGCGGCGATTTGCCCGAAAGCACCGATTACGAAGCAGGTCAACAATTAGACGGCGACACGAACGCGGTAGAGGTTGCGGAAGAAGTAATTATTTGGCAGGTTAACCACCACGGTACGGGCGGTCCTTACGGCTCTAACGCTCTTATCGAAAAACTTAACCCCGATTATGCTGTGTTCGCGGCTATCGAATCTATTTATTCAACTTCTTATAACGTTGAAGAAATAGGCCGTTTGAACAACGCGGGTATTACGTATTATTACGTAGACGGCGGTATAGAGTTTACTCTCAACGCAGACGGCACGGTTAGTAATAACAGATAAAACGGTAGGTTTTAATATTAAACACGCTCCCCGATAATTAGGGGAGCGTGTTTAGTTATATCTAACCGTTTGCTTTTTTAAGTTCTACTTTAAACGATATAGTTCGCATTTTGTTTTCGTTAAAGCGTATTCTATAAGCGCCGTTCGTTATGCTTTCAATGGTCCCGCGTCCGAAAATTTCGTGAATTACCGTATCGCCGACCTTAAAGTTTGCATTTGCCGTTTGCGGCGGAATACTCGGAATAAGCCTACTTATATATCCTTTTGCCCATTCGGTATAGTCGGGGGAGATTAAACCGGTTTTCTTAAAAGCATTTTCGTCTATATCGAATATAAACCTTGACGGAGCAAGTTGCATTTGACCGCTCGAACTTGTTTCGCAATCGGAAAGAACAAGCCTTTCTTCCGCCCGTGTCATCGCAACGTATAAAAGCCGACGTTCTTCTTCCGTTTCTTCAAGCGTGTTTGCTTGAGAAGAAGGGAATATCCCTTCGTTCAGTTGGCAAACAAATACGTTTTTAAACTCTAAACCTTTTGCCGTGTGAACGGTCATCATTTTAACGGAGTCGGCTTTATCGCTTCTGTCGGCGCTTGTTATCAAAGCAACGTTGTTTAAATAATCGGAAAGCAAAACCTTTTCTTTTGCATCCGTTTCATACTCACGGATAGAGTCTTTAAGCTCGGCAATATTGTCAAGCCGTTCTTGGTCGCCGTCCTCCATAAGCATTTTTTCATAGCCCGTTTCTTTTAAGATATAATCGAGCAAATCGTTTACGGAATATTTTTCTTTCAGTTGCTTTATATTCTCTATAAGTTCAACGTATTCGCTTGCTCCCGTTCCGATAAACGCCATATTAAAACGGTTATTATATAGCGCGGCATAAAGCGTAGTTCCGTATGCTTCGGCTTCCTCGCGAAGATATGCAAGCCTTGTTTTACCTATACCGCGAGCGGGGACGTTTACGGTTCGCAAAAACGAAACGTCGTCGGTGGTTTCCGCCATTTGCAGATACGCTATAACGTCTTTAATTTCCTTTCGTTTATAAAATGCAAAACCGCTGAATATAACGTAAGAAAGTTTGTTCCTAATCAACGCTTCTTCTATCGCGCGGGAATTGTTGTTGTTTCTGTAAAGCACGGCGCAGTCGTTAAGACGGCCGCCTTTTTTGACTATATCCGCAATTTCTTTCGCTATATAATCACATTCGTCCTTTCGGGTTTTGGCGTGGTGATATTCTACCGATAAACCGCCGCTTTTAACGGGTTTTAACCGTTTGTCTATTCGCTTTGCGTTTTTGGTTATAAGCGAATTGCTTGCATCGAGTATTTGCGGGGTAGAACGGTAGTTGGTGTCGAGTATAATGGTTTTAGCGCCTTTAAACTTCGCGTCGAAATCGAGAAAGAAATTAACGTCCGCGCCGCGAAACGAGTATATGGTTTGGTCGGGGTCGCCTACTATAAATAAATTGCCGTTGTTTTTTGAAAGGAGCGACACTAATTCGTACTGTTCGGCGGAAACGTCTTGGAATTCGTCCACTTGAATATATTCGAAATAGTTGCTCCACTTGTCGCTAAATTCCTTATCCGTTTTTAGCAAATACAAGGTAAAATATATAAGGTCGGCAAAATCCAAATAAAAATTCTTTCTTTGCTCTTTTAAGTATTCGTTTATGATAAAATCGGTCGAAGTTTTATTTTCTACGTTAAGGTTAGAAAAAGTTTTAACGCTCTCGGTAGACGTGAGTTCGGGTACGTATTTTAAGTTATATTTATATACCTCGATTTTATCTAAAACTTTCGAGAAAGTATTGTTTTTTAGTTTTAACCCGTTTTTTTCGTATATTTCACGGAGCAATTCTTTTTGGTCTTCAACGTCTAATATTTTAAAGTTTTTCGGATAATTTAATCTATATATATCGAATGACAGTATTTTTCGGCAAATGCTATGGAAAGTCCCTATATAACCGCCGTCTTCGTCGGGCATAAAGTCCCGAATTCGCTTTTTCATAACGTTAGCCGCTTTGTTTGTAAACGTGACCGAAAGTATATGTTCGGTCGGCACGCCCAAAATTTTTGCTATATACACGTATCGGTGGGTGAGTAATCTCGTTTTTCCGCTCCCCGCACCCGCGACAACACGAATATAACCTTCCGTTTCTTTAACGGCGGATTGCTGCTCTTTATTTAGGCTGTCTAATATTCGTTTCGTTTCCATGACTTTTTCCTTTTGGTTATATATTCGTTATGATAGAAGAGTTTTGCTTGCAATGGATTACAACTTCGTCGTATTACACTATTATGCCGATAGGCAAAATATTTACTTCGTATAGATATTTTATCAATTATATACGTCAAAATCAATCATATTAAAGATTTTTTTCGTTAAAGTAAAAAAGCCTTGAATTTCAAGGCTTTAAGTCGTATTTATCAATTATTTTGTATGACGTAAAGATTATGTTTATATTATTCTCCCTGAAACTCTTTAATCCATTTTTTCATTTCTCGTTTATCGCTTTCTAAAACCGAACTCTTAATATGCTCGAACGCCATTTCAAAATCTTCGTTTTTAATTATTTGCAGTGTTTCGTTGTTTTCAATTACTCTGTGTATAGCATTTTCTTTTGCCTTTTCACATAAATAATCAACGTCCGCACCGTTAAAACCTTCGCTTTCGGCAACGAATTTATCTATATTTAATTTTTCAGCCTGTGGAACACCTTCTGTTTTTAACCTCGAAAAAAGGCAAGTTCTCTTTCAGTAGGCTATTTTGAATATTATCGAAAGATAAGTTGTCTAATGACGTTGACGCAATATAGGCTTCGTTTTCTTTTTTTATAAATAAAAGCATTATTTACTCCTCAACTATTTTTGTTTTTAAATCTTTGGTATTTACTAAACGGAAGGGCGCGCCGACCGCACTATTATATTGTGCGCTAAATCTTAAAGCCTCTAATATTTGAGATTCGATATCATCGTTTGTATTTAATTTTGAAAGTTTGAGCCTTATTGCAGTGCTTCCGCTACCGATTGCCAAAGCGTGTTCGAGATTAAAAACGGTATAATCTTCGTTAATTTGGTAAATTTTGCTTTTATAGACGATAAGAAAGGCAAAATCATTATCGGTATAATTATAAAGTTGCATTGCTTCTTTAAGCTTAGGAACAATATAAGGATTGTTATTTTTTATAAAGTTATCGTCTTTTACGTTAGAACATACAAAATTATGACAAAAATCAAACGAAAAGTTTTTTGCGCCTGCTTCCTTGAATATTTTTAATCCATTTGATAGGGTTGGAATGTTTTCTGCTGTTAAAACCTGTGAAACAGAAAAATTAGCATTTAGTTCTCTTAAATTTTTTATACACGATATAACATTAGAAAAGCAATCTTTTCCCGTTACTTCAAGATATTCGGTTTGACTGTTTGCTTTCAATGATATGGAAAATGAATTTAAACCCGCATTAATATATTTTTCAATATTGTTTTTTTGTGAAAATATAATTCCGTTGGTAACTAAAACCGTTGTTATTCCCTTCTTACTTATGTAAGAAATTAAATCAAGTATATAAGGATAAATTGTTGGCTCGCCGCCAATAAGAATTATATCTTTGACTTTTAAGTTTTCACAAAAGTCCACTAATTTTTTCGCTGAATCAAAGTCCATGTTATCATTTTTTTTGAATCCAGTTCCAGTGGCATAGCACCATTTACAACGTATATTACAACTTCTATTTACAGTAAGCCAACATCCATACATAATAATATTTATCCTTTTAATTTGTTTTATCTTATGCAATTGCAATTACCTGAACCACAATCACAATTGCTGCACACTGGAGCCATACAATTGCAATTTCCATTACCACAATTACATTGACAGTGAGCCGCTTTTATGCCATTGTTTGAAAACCCTTTTAATTCTACAGCAAAAGCAATAGGCAACTTTTTGATGAATTCCATAATTTTATCTCCTTAATTTTTTTAGTACGCCGAATAATATGAAGGGTGCACCTTTTGATGAGAATTTTTAGCGTTTTTTTAGGGATAAATTTAAAAATTTGTCGCAAACATATTGATATACTCGTTTTTTTGATTTGTTTCAATTTAATAAGCACTGGTTTAGGAACGGGAATAATTCTAACGGAACTATCCGTTTTGGGTGTGTCTGTTTGTTTTGTGTAAACGCCGTTCTCGTCTTTTAGATAATAACTCGTTTTGTTTATGGCGATTGTGACGACGGTGAAATCGATATCGTCCCAAGTGAGTGCAAGTAATTCTCCAAGTCGTAGCCCTGTATACAAGCAAAGTAAAATTCCGAAATGGTTGTTTTTTGAACTGTTTATTACAATATTTTCTATTTTCTTTTGTTCGTTTTTAGTAAAAACTTCTATGGGCGGTTCTTTGAATTTTAAGTTATAAACCTTGCTAAAATCCGTGGCGGTTATAAGATATTCTTCTTTCCCGAAAATCAAAGCGTTTTTTATGATAGACATAATATTCTTTACCGTATTAGAAGCAAGCGGTTTTCCGTTTGTTAAATTTCCGCAAGTGAGTTTATGTTTTTGAAAATCGTTTAGTATAGACACGGTTAAATCTTCCGTGTCTAAGTTTCCGAGAATAGGGGATATTTGTGTGTGAATCAATTCGCAGTATCTTAAATATGTTCGGTGTTTGAGTTCGTAAATTTGTTTTTCGTTGAGCCAACGGGTTAATAATTCGCTAAAAAGCATAATCGCTTCTCCTTATGTTTAGTACTTTATAGTTTACAATAAGAACTTTTTGTTTTAACTATGTTTTGAACAAGTGCATTAAGACGGCTTTCCGAAAAGTGGCGCAAAATTTTATCGTCAGAGTCTGTAAAACGACAAAATGCTTGCTTTACATATTTATCGGGATTGCCGTAGTGAACAACGTATCTATGCCCGAAAGCAAATTCTTTTAAGTTAAAAAGCCGTTCGAGCGGAGCGTTCCAACCTTGCAGAACGTTATCGCTCCCGTGCAGAATAAATATCGAGCGTGTTTGTTTTTCATCATACTTTCGTTGATATTTAATAACGCTTTCTAACAGTTTTAAACCTTCGCCCAAATTCGGATTGCCGTTAGTCGTTATTCTTTTAAAAGGCGATAATATTTTTGCTTTGTCGTTATAACCGATTATATGTAGTTTTGCTTTATCTTTTTTAAAGTTCAATACTCGTGTATACTTGTTAAGAATTGTTTGTAATCTTTCTTTATTTCTCTCGTTTCTAAAAGAAGTATCGACAAGTATATATATTTGTGATTTGTTTCATAATAATTCTCCTTAGTCTGTTTCTAAAATGAAAAGACACTTGTTTTTACAAGTGTCTAAAATAGAGTAGAGTGTTCCCGCTCCACCCCCGAATAGAAGTTTTTGCCGAATTCAGTTGTTATTAAGCCCCTTTGGGGGCAATACAGCGGATTCATACTTATGGCAAGACAATCATTTAACCCAAGTTTCCCCAAAATCCCCAACTTTTTTGGGACATAGATATTTGTTTTTTTGCTTGACATTAAGGCATAGTCTTTGTTTTTGCCAAAAATTCATTTTTGTTGCAATCCTTAAAATTAAGGGCAAGTCAGTTTTTTGAGTTTTTGAGCTGTTTTAGTCTCGTCTTGGAAAGTGCCCCAAATTCCCCAGAATTTTATTAAGATATATATGTGGATTTTTATTTTTTAGCAAATATATAAAAAGCCCTTAAAAGCCTTTATTCTGTGCTAAAATCGTTTATTTTTGGCACATTATTAAGCCTTTAAGGGTTTTCGTTTAAAAATCAAAACACACTCCCGTTTTACCTAATCTTTTAGGTTTATGGAAGTGTGTATGAGTGGTGACCCCAACGGGATTCGAACCCATGATACCACCGTGAAAGGGTGGTGTCTT
>CAYSYT010000018.1:0-29852 GCA_964435195.1 uncultured Christensenella sp.
TTTTTCACCCTAAAAAATTGCAAAAATAGAGCCTGCATCTAAAAGATACAGGCTCAAAAACACAACATATAGTGTTTTTATTTAGTTAAAATCCAAGATTTAGGACCGGGGATTGCGGATATTAGCTTGCGCAGCGGCAAGTCTTGCAATCGGGACCCTAAAAGGCGAGCAAGAAACGTAATCGAGCCCTATATTATGGCAGAATTCAATAGAAGAGGGGTCGCCGCCGTGTTCACCGCAAATTCCACAATGAATATCTTTTCTTGCGCCCTTACCGAGTTTGACAGCCATATCCATAAGTCTGCCTACGCCGTTCGTATCAAGCCTTGCAAACGGGTCGGATTCGTAAATTTTCGCGCCGTAATAAGAAGGCAAGAATTTACCTGCGTCATCACGCGAGAAACCGAACGTCATCTGCGTTAAATCGTTTGTTCCGAAACAGAAGAATTGCGCTTCGGTTGCAATTTCGTCGGCGGTAAGCGCCGCTCTCGGAATTTCAATCATAGTACCGACTTCGTAATCGAGTTTTATACCGGATTCTTTAATAATAGCGTCAGCCGTTTCAACGACGATTTTTTTACAGAAAGCAAGTTCCTTAACTTCGCCTACGAGCGGAATCATAATTTCGGGAACGACCTTCCAATCGGGGTGACGTTTAGAAACGTACCGACTTCGTAATCGAGTTTTATACCGGATTCTTTAATAATAGCGTCAGCCGTTTCAACGACGATTTTTTTACAGAAAGCAAGTTCCTTAACTTCGCCTACGAGCGGAATCATAATTTCGGGAACGACCTTCCAATCGGGGTGACGTTTAGAAACGTTGATAGCAGCCTTTATAACCGCTTTGGTTTGCATAACCGCAATTTCGGGATACGTTACCGTAAGACGGCATCCGCGGTGTCCCATCATGGGGTTTGTTTCGTGCAAGCCGTCGCAAATAATCTTAATATCATTAACGGTTTTACCCTGCGCTTGCGCAAGTGCGGAAATTTCCGCCTCCGTAGTGGGTACGAACTCGTGAAGCGGCGGGTCAAGGAATCTGATAGTTACGGGTTGACCTTTCAACGCTTCCATAAGGCCTTCGAAATCCGCTTGTTGCATAGGTTCGATTTTTGCGAGAGCCTTTTCTCTTTCGGTAACGTTTTCAGAACAAATCATTTCACGGAACTTATCTATTCTGCCGGGGCCGAAGAACATATGCTCGGTACGGCAAAGGCCTATACCCTGTGCGCCGAGTTCGGCAGCGCGACCGGCGTCTTCGGGAGTATCCGCGTTGGTTCTTACGCCGAGCGCTTTATATTTATCCGCAAGACGCATAATCCTTCCGAAATAACCGCTGTTGGGGTCTGCCGGAACGGTTTTGATTCTTCTGTCGTAAATGTTACCGGTAGAACCGTCGAGAGAAAGTTCGTCGCCTTCACGGAAGATTTTTCCTGCAAGTTCGAAATACTTTTCTTGTTCGTGCATTTTTATATCGCCACAACCGGAAACGCAACAAGTACCCATACCGCGAGCGACTACGGCCGCGTGAGAAGTTTGTCCGCCGCGAACGGTCAAAATACCTTGCGCATATTTCATACCTTCGATATCTTCGGGAGAAGTTTCAAGACGAACTAAAATAACGTTTTTGCCTTCTTTACCGAGTTTAACAGCCTCCTCGGGAGTAAATACGATAGTGCCTTCCGCCGCACCGGGAGAAGCGGCAATACCCTTGCCTACTACGTTGTTTTTATCGGCAACTTTAAGGTCTGCCGCATCGAACGTAGGATGCAACAACATATCGAGCGTTTTTGCGTCAATCTGCAAAAGCGCTTCTTTTTCGTCAATCATTCCCTCGTCGAGAAGGTCGCAAGCGATTCTTATAGCGGCAGCGGCCGTACGTTTACCGTTTCTCGTTTGAAGCATATAGAGTTTACCTTTTTCGATAGTAAATTCCATATCTTGCATATCTCTGTAATGATTTTCGAGAGTTTTGCAAATTTCGAGGAATTGCTTGTATACGTCGGGAAGTACTTCCGCCATTTTAGAAATAGGCATAGGCGTACGAACGCCCGCAACGACGTCTTCGCCCTGTGCGTTCATAAGGAATTCGCCCATAAGTCCCTTTTCGCCGGTAGCGGGATTACGTGTAAACGCAACGCCCGTGCCACAATCGTTACCCATATTGCCGAACGCCATCATCTGAACGTTAACCGCCGTACCCCAACTGTAAGGAATATCGTGGTCCATTCTGTAAACGTTCGCTCTGGGGTTGTCCCACGAACGGAATACCGCTTTAATCGCGCCGAAAAGTTGTTCTTTGGGGTCGGACGGGAAATCCGTTCCGAGAGCCTTTTTATATTCCGCTTTGAATTGACGCGCTAATTCTTTAAGGTCTTCCGCGGTAAGGTCAACGTCGAATTCAACGCCTTTTTCCCTTTTCATAATGTCGATAAGCTCTTCAAAATATTTTTTACCGACTTCCATAACGACGTCGGAATACATTTGAATAAACCTTCTGTAACAATCGTAAGCCCATCTGGGATTACCGGATTTTTTTGCAATAACTTCAACGACTTCTTCGTTTAAACCCAAGTTAAGAATGGTATCCATCATACCCGGCATAGAAGCCCTTGCGCCCGAACGAACGGAAACGAGAAGAGGATTTTCTTTATCGCCGAATTTTTTGCCCGTTATGGATTCGAGTTTTTCGATATTTTCCATAATTTCCGCTTTTATGTCGTCGTTAATCTGTCTTCCGTCGTCATAATATTTAGTACACGCTTCCGTGCTGATTGTAAAACCCTGGGGCACGGGAAGACCTATCTTAGTCATTTCCGCGAGGTTCGCACCTTTGCCGCCGAGTACTTCACGCATCGTAGCGTCGCCTTCACTGAACAAGTAAACGTATTTCATTTACCGAATTCCTCCAAAATTTGTTTTTTATTTGTAACTATAATAGTTTACACCATAATCGGATTTTTTTCAACTGTTTGATATTGTTTGAATTATTTTTTATGTTTTTTTTCAATCTAATCGACGAGTTTTACGAGTTCTTTTAACGAATTTAATCTTTCGTCGGTCTTTTTTACTATATAATAATCTAAAAGTCGCAAAGCGAGTTCCGATTCCGTTTCGGACGGCGTTTCTCCGCTTTTTACTTTTAGCAAGCCTCGATAAGTTAATCCGTTTATCTCTCTTGCATATTCGCTCTTGCATTTTTCACAGGAAAAACCACCCGAGCCGTATTCGAAAAATACTCGTCCGGAAACGTCGTTTCCGCAACGTATACAACCGTTCAAAGATAATCCGTAACCGTTTTGAGCCAACGCCGACAACAAAAATCTCACCAACGAACTTTTAGGAGGCTCTCCGCCGTACGCAATGCGTCCGAGCGTATCGACGGCAAGCAAAAAGGTTTCGGGCGAAGACATTTCCTCTTTGATGAATTTTTTAATAAATTCCGTAACCGTACCCGCGCAAAAGAACTTTATAATATCTTCGCGCACGGGATAAAAGCTGTCTATCAAACTTGCGCCGATTACCGTTTTGCGGTTTCCTTTTACCGAAAACACGAATTCCGCAAAACAAAAAGGCTCGGAGGCGAATTTTAACTTCGCTCCTGCCTTTTTAACTCCTTTTATTCCTGCCGAAACAGTGCCTTTTTCGGGCGTGAAAATCGAAAGTATTTTATCGTTTTCCCCGAACGAAACGCCGTTCAAAACCAATCCCCTCGATTTTTCTTCCATTGCAAACCTACTTTTTTAAAAGATTTTTATACAGTAAATAATACGAAACGTTACCCGTTTTTTCAAATAAGTCCCAAGCGGAATCAGCAGGATTTTTAAAATCGAAACCGTCGTTTTTCATATGTCCCTCCGCTTTAAGTATGCGGAGTTTTTTACGTGTTATACTTTAAACTTCCTCGCCGTAGCCGTATTCTTTCATTAAAAACGCGCTGTTTCGCCAGTCTTCCTTTACTTTTACGTAAGTGGTTAAGAAAACTTTTTTACCCAAAAACTTTTCCATATCCTCCCGCGCAAAAGAAGAAACTTCTTTTATTGCTTTTCCGCCCTTGCCTATGAGTATCGCTTTATGGTTGGGCTTTTCGCAAACTATATCCAAGGACACGTTGTAAAATTTACCGTTTTCCGAAAGGGCAAACTCGTTAATTATAACGGCGACGCCGTGAGGAATTTCTTTATCGAATTTAAGCAAAATTTTTTCTCGCATTATTTCGGAAAGCATAAACTTTTCCGAACGGTCGGAAATAATATCTTCGGTAAAAATTTTTTCGGCTTCCGGCAAGCGCGCGGTAACGACCTTTTTTAATTCTTTTATATTTTTACCCTTTCTTGCCGAAACGGGTACGACGTCGTCGCACACGTCACCGAGTTCCTTTAACTCCGAAACGAGAAGACTTTCGGGCATGATATCTATTTTGGTAAGAGCCAAAATAAACGGTACTTTTAGCGAAGAAAACTTTTTCACCAAAGTTTTATCCGCTTCACTCAGTCCTGCGTGAGCGTCCAAAACGAATAAAATCAAGTCGACGTCTTCGGTAGAATCGTTTGCTGTTTTTTGCATAACCGAATTTAAAAGATTGTCGGCGCGGTAAATTCCGGGGGTGTCTATAAAAGCGATTTGGCAGTCCTTTTCGGTAAGAACCCCTAAAATTCTATCCCGTGTCGTTTGCGGTTTAGGCGAAACTATGGCAACCTTTTCCCCGACGAGAACGTTAACGAGCGTAGATTTACCTGCGTTAGCCCTACCTATAACCGCAACGTATCCGCTTTTCATTATTCGTCCTCCGTTCCGAGAAGAGATAATACCGCTTTTTCTTTTTCTCTCATTTCTTTTTTATCTTCGTCCGTCATATGGTCGTAGCCGAAAAGATGCAACAAGCCGTGTATTATAAGGTAAGTGCGCTCTTTTTCTTCGCTATGCCCGTATTCTTCGGCTTGCGAGCGAATTTTATCTTCGCAGAGAACGATTGAACCTATGAACAAGTATCTTCTATCCAAAACCGTGGGGTAATCTTCCGCAAGCAAAACTTTACCCTTTATACCGTCCAAACTCGGATATGACAAAACGTCAGTAACGCTGTCTACTCCTCTGGTATTCCTGTTAAGCGCGTGAATTTCGTCGCTACCGACGAACACCAACTCTGCGAAAAGTTTGTCCTTTTGTCCTAAAACTTCGTAAACGGCTTTCGCTATACGTTTCGTTTTAATTTTTCTTTCAAGACATTCTATTTTAAGTTTACCCATTATTGTTCTCCGTCCTTCGTAAGGTCCACTCCGTCGAGATTTACTTTCGGATATTCCACCCTACCGTGATAAATACCCGTCAAATTGTTAACTACGGTATGAATTATTATATTAAGTTCTTTTATCGTAATTTCACATTCGTCGAATTGCCCTAACCCCATTCGGTCGTTAACGATGCTTCTTACCATCTTTTTAACGCTGCTTCTCGAACGGTCTTTCAGCGAACGCGAAGCGGCTTCGCAACCGTCGGCAATCATTATAATTGCGGCAATCTTCGTCTGCGGTTTAGGACCTTCGTAACAAAACTGCGAAATATCCACTTCGCCGTCGGTAAACTTTTTTGCCTTATCGTAGAAGAATAAAATAGGCAACGTTCCGTGATGTTGTTGACAAATGTCGGCAATCTCTTTCGGCAATCTGTTTTTCAATACAAGACTGTATCCGTCGTTGGCGTGCGCCTTTATAATATTAGTGGAAAGTTCGGGCGTTAAATCGTTATGCGGATTAACACCGTCGGTTTGGTTTTCGCTGAAAAATTCGGGACGGCGAAGTTTGCCTATATCGTGGTAATACGCGCAGGTTCTCGCCAAAAGCGCGTCTTCGCCGATTGCGGTTGCGCAAGCCTCGGCAATGTTCGAAACCACTATCGAATGATTAAACGTTCCCGGCGCTTCTTTTATAAGTCTGCGTATAAGCCTTGCTTTATGGTCGGTAAGTTCGGCGAACTTAAAACTCGAAACCTTCTTAAACAGTCCCTCGAAAACCGGCAACAGCACGAGAAAAATCGCAACGGAAACGGGACCTGAAAACACACCCGAAACAAGCGACGCAACCGTGTTGTTCCAACCTTTTTCCATAAGAATGAATACTACCGATAAAGTTACGGGAACGGATATAAAAAAACTAACGGTTAAAAGATTGAGCCGCGAATACGTTTTACTCGTAACGAATACCGCAACCAGCCCCGAAGACACGCCTATAATAAGTGCCGAATATTCGCCTATTCCGGCGACCGTCGTCGAAAAAGTATCGGACATAAACATAATAAGGCAAAATATAACGTTCATAAATATCGCGCTTTTTCTACCCACCAAAAAAGTAACCAAAAGAGCAACGAGGGTAAGCGGTCTTAAATACACGTTAACGTATTCGCCGAAAACGTAACACACCACGAAAGAAACTTCTATTATAAGAAAAAGCATTTCGGAATTAACCGCGTTTTTCATAAAGTCCCGTTCTTCGAAGTAAAAATAAATTCCCATAGTGGCTACGGTAAGCACCAAAAAAACCATAAACAGAAGCGGGGATTTGAAGGCGGTAAAATAGCCTATAAAACTGTCTCGGGATTCCGAACTTATATACACCATACCGATAAACATCAGTATAATTAAAAGAGCGTTCAAAACGTATACCGTAACGTTTAGAACGATATCTTTCGTAGTCCACTTCTGAATTTTCAGCGAAACGTTTTTATTCATTGAATTTTCTACTCCCGTATATAATCAACCTGCTTTTATCGTTCGACGGCTTTTTAACGTTACCGTATAAATATATTCTTTGCCGTCGAAAGTTTTTTCCAAAAATTCTTCAAAACAGTCTTTATCCGTATTCTCCCGCGCGTAAACAAGCGCGTAATCGTCTTCACCGTCTTTTTCGGACTTATACACCACCGTATCCGAAACGATTATCGTAACGCTTGCGATAACGTTGGTTTTAATAACGTTGTCGCCTATCGTCACAATCCCGTCTACGAGTAAATCGCCCGCTCTGACGATATCGCCCGCTTTAACCACGGCAGTGCCGCGATAGGCTTTTACCGTTTCCACTACACCGTCGGAATCGGAAAACACACCGTCGACGCTCCCCGACAAAACGTCTCGTCCGTCGGTCGCCAACGCCGTATTTATTTGCAGTCTGTTTCCGTTTTTAACGCAAGAAACAAACGATAAATGCGCATTGGAAGACAAAATTTCGTCTTCGAGGCTTCTAAAATCTATATCCGAAAATTTGCTCATCGTAACGATGCCCTTTTCGTTTAGAAAATCCGTTATTTCTCTACGATACACGCTACCCGTTCCGATAAAAGAAAACGTAAAAATTCTGTCGTTGAAAAACGTCGCAACGGCAATAAAAACGCATAAACCGATAACCGTGCCGAAGTTCCTGAACGCATAAAGCAAGGGATAAAAAAATCCTTTATCTTTAAGTTTTTTTACATTATAACACATTTCGTCGGCAATTGCAAAAAATTTTTCATTATCGTAGCCGTTTACGGTTACGATAATTTTTTTTCTTCCCGTTTTTTTTACGTCGTAAAGCGTAACGCCGTTTTTCTTCAACTTATTTAAAAGCCCTTCCGCGTTCAATCCGACCACGCTGTACGTGGTAAAATAAAGTTTTTTCAGTTTTTTTCCACCGCCGTTATTTTTCCGCAAATCACAACGTCTCCCGAACAAAATTTTTTAATATACATTTTTTCTCCTCTCACGGTAATTCCGCCTTTTTTTAGCGAAAGCGCAATTTCTTCTTCCGTATAATACCGTATACCCGATATATTTTCAAAATATCCCGCCTCGTCGCCGAATACGGTGTAACGGTATTTACGGTCTTTATCAAAATCGGAAAATCCCATACTTTCAAAAACGTCGTCGATAAAACTCATACTCCACCCCGAATAGTTTATGCGTTAAAAAGCGATAAAAATACCTTTACCGCCGCCTGAATGCAAAAAAAAGGATGACGGCAAATTGAAGTGAACCCCATTTATTTCACAAAATAAAAAAGGCTAATTTAGAAACCTTCTATGATATAATTTTCATGGGAGGTTTTTTCTATGGCAAAAAAGGACAAAAATTCAAAAAATACACACACGAACAAAGAAAAGAACTTGTAGATAAATATTTATCTGGACAAGGCAGTTCCCGTTCTCTATCTAAAGAATATGGTATTTCACATAAAACCATTGAAACGTGGATAAGAGCATATAAGCAAGATATCCCATTAGGATGTCAAAAGAAAGGTAAACCTAAAGAAGAAAATATTGACTACAAAGAAAGATATGAAATACTAAAAAAATTCCAAGCCTTCATAAAAGCACAACGAGAGAAAAAGTAATCTTTATCAATTTGCATATCAAAGATTACAAATTAGATAATATGTGTGCTACTTTAGAAATTAGTAAAAGAACATATTATAAATATCGCAATGCAGAAGATAAAGATTATTACGACTATCTTTTAATTAAAGAAATCTTTGATGAAAGCAAGAAAACTTATGGTTATCGTAGGATATGTGATGGCTTACTAATTAAATATGGTGTAATATTTAATCATAAGAAAGTTCACCGTATAATGGCAAAATATGCCATAAAACCTGAATATGTAAAAAGAATTAGAACGAAACCAAAATATCATCAAATAGTAGAAAACGTTAAGCCCAATTTAATAAAACGTAATTTTTATTCTACTGCTCCAAACAAAGTTTGGTTAACTGATATAACATATTTAATACACAACGATAAAAGAGTTTATCTGTCTACAATAATAGATTTGTATGATAGAAGAATTGTAGCGTATAGAATAGGAAAATTTAACAATATTTCTCTTGTGACGGATACATTAAATGAAGCAATAGCAAAAGAAAAAGACGTGAAAAAACTAATCATTCACAGTGACCAAGGGTTTCAATACACGTCTTTTGAATACAAAGCCATTTGTGAAGCTAATGGAATTACCATTTCCATGAGCCGTAAAGGTACGCCTATTGAAAACTCTCCAATGGAGAGTTTTCATAGCATACTCAAAAAAGAGACTTTGTATAACAATTATATCACAAGTTTAGAAGAATACATAGCAATTGTTGAAGATTGGCTAGAATTTTACGACACTAAAAGATTAAAAAACAGGAAGAAAACTTAATTCCTTCCTGTTTCGCCTTTTTTTATCCATGCACTTTTTGGGGTGAAGTTCAAAATTCCGACATCCTTTTACACGATTTTACGTAAAAATTTTAACCTTTGTAATAATTTATAAGACAACCTTTAAGAATTATCTTCTTTTCCGCTTCGGTAAGCGCATCCATTTTGAGGATTATTTCCCTCGTTTCGTCGCCGATAACTTTCGCCTTAAATTCTTTTGCGCCCGACTCGATAAGTTTTTTTGCGTTTTCTATATAAACGTATTCTCCGACGGCAAAATCGTTAACGGGTGAAAGAAGCGGTAACATACCCCAGTTGATAAGATTGCTTCTGTAACGTTTGGTGGCGTATTCTTTGGCTATATTGGCAACGCCGCCCAAAACTCTTTGGCAAGACGCAGCTTGCTCCCTCGCCGAACCGTCCCCCGGTTTAATCGAACAAACCACGCTGCCGTAAGTAGTGGTATTTTCGTCTAATCCCAAATCTTTCGGGAAGCCTTGCGTTTTTACTTCTTTTGCTCTTTCGACGTACGCAGGGTCTTTTCTCGACAATGCGAATTCCGCCAACTTCATAGGATTAGAGCGGTAAGAAGAGGTTTCCCCGGAAGGTATAAGTTCGTCGGTCGTGGTAACAGGGTCGTTGAGAACGGAAACGACTTTAAGAAGCAGATTGTCCTTTAATTCTTCCATCTTCGGCCAGTCTGCGATATTAGGTCCGTACTTCAACTGTTTTTCGCAATCGCCTCTACCTATTTCGTCGAACACCCTCGAACGGTAAATTTTAGTATCGAAACGATATTTTTTTATCTTTTTAGAATATTCCAAATCCATTGCCGAAGTAATCGCGCCGTTATTCAAAGCGGTTGCGGCGATACTCCTCGCATCCATAAGCGCGACTGCGGAAAGTTGACCGTTTGCAGGTTTACTACCTTCTCTGCTTTCAAAATTACGGGTAGTGTGTCTTATCGAAAGCCCGTTATTTTGAGGAACGTCTCCCGCGCCGAAACAAGGACCGCAAAACGCAGTTTTAACGACTGCGCCGTTGTCCATAAGTTTACCTATATAACCGTTGTCGACTAACCCCTTATAAACGGGTTGACTCGACGGGTAAACGTCTAAGGTAAAATCGTTATTGTTTATGCACGCGTCGCCTAAAATATTAGACGCTTCGGCGATGTTCTCGTACATTCCGCCCGCGCAACCCGCTATTACGCCTTGTTCTACATAAACTTTACCGTCGATAATTTTATCGGTCAACTTAAATTCGCCGTTAGGGAGAAGTTTTTTACCCGCTTCTTCGCATTCTTTAAGAAGTTCGTACGGACGAGATAAAAATTCCCTTATCGTATAAGCGTTGGAAGGATGGAACGGAAGCGCAATCATAGGTTCTATTTTAGAAAGGTCGACAACTATACCTTTATCGTAATAAGCGCCTTCCGTCGGCTTTAATTCTTTGTACGCTTCTACCCTGCCGTGTTCGGCGTAATAAGCCTTCGTCGTTTCGTCGGTTTCCCAAATGGAAGAAAGACAGGTGGTTTCGGTAGTCATAACGTCTATGCCGTTTCTGAAATCCATAGAAAGCGTTTTAATTCCGTTGCCGACGAATTCCAAAATTTTATTTTTAACCAAACCGTCTTTAAAAGTGGCTTTTACGAGCGCAAGCGCAACGTCGTGCGGGCCAACCCCTTTACGAAGACGCCCTTTTAAGTTAACGGCGACGATTTCAGGCATATCAACGTCGTAAGTTTTGCCGAGAAGTTGTTTTACGAGTTCGGGTCCTCCTTCACCGACCGCAAGAGTTCCGAGCGCACCGTAACGGGTATGCGAATCCGAACCCAAAATCATTGCGCCGACAAAAGCGCGGGTTTCACGCATATACTGATGTATAACCGCTAAATGCGGAGGAACGAACGCTCCGCCGTATTTTTTTGCGGCGGAAAGACCGAATACGTGGTCGTCTTCGTTAATAGTACCACCGACGGCACAAAGCGAATTGTGGCAATTCGTAAGCGTGTACGGTATCGGAAATTTTTCCAACCCGCTCGCCTTTGCCGTTTGTATAATACCTACGTAAGTAATATCGTGAGAGGTGATTTCGTCGAATTTAACGTTTAACTTTTCGTCGTTATCGGAAACGTTGTGCGCAGATAAAATTCTGTACGCCATAGTACCTTTTTTAGCCTGAGCATCGGGTGTTTTTGCCTTAACGAGTTTTCCGTTAGAATAATATACGCCTTTGTTTATAAATTTAACCATAAAAAGTCTCCGTGATTTTTTATATTTAGATATATCATATAACAATAACGGAAATTTTGCAAACTTAATCTTCGGTTTTTTGTCAAAAAAATTTATTTTACCCGTTGATTTTTATTTAAAAATATAATACAATAGATAAAGAAAAGTTCGTTAGGCAAAAAAATACCGTAAAATTTTTTTTAATTTTACTCTAACCGAACGGAAAATTGCGCTAATAATCTAATCGGAATTCGTATAGGTGAATTATGAAAAGATTTCGTTTCAATTACCCTTTTATAGTTTGGCTTTTGCTCGGTGTGGTTTTCGTTCTTGCCGCCGTCGGGCTCGGTCTTAACGTTTTTAATCTTATAGAATACACCAAACTCGGCGCGGCAAAAACGGTGATATACTCTATCATCGTCGCGCTTAATCTACTGTTGCTCGTTCTCGACGTAAGCGTGGCGGTATACGGTTGCTACGTAATAAAAGACGGCTATATATATTCTTGGTTCGGAATTATTCGCACTAAAACCTCCGTTGAAGAAATAGTTCAAATCACACTGTTTAAAAAAAGCAACAAACTCGTAATATATTACGCAGACGCAAAGTATACCGTTATAATAATTTCGCCCGAAAAATACGAAGATTTTATTCTTGCGCTGCGCGAACAAAACAAAAGAATAATTTACGATACGGAGATTGACGGAGAAGATACGCCTTCTTAACCGTTTTAATCGTACTTTTTTATTTTTTATTTGAAATATCGTTGACAACTTTTCGTATAGCGTGTATATTAAAAGTATAAGTTAATCGATTCGTCCGGTAGGTAAGGCTACCACAGGGATACGGATTGCTACCGCAACACGGTGGAGACACCGTTAGCAGGTCAACAGACTATGTCGAAAGCAAGGCATAATCTAACGCAATTACACAGCCCTGTGAAGCTAAAGCCCGTATGGTTGCCGTTTTTCGGTATATTTTTACCTGCCGTTTTGCGCAGGTTTTTTTCTTTCGGGAGGTATTGTTATGAGCGAAGAAATGGAAGTTCTTTATGAAAAATTAACCTATTGTTTTGAATCACGAAAATTTGCCGACCTCCGAATGGTTCTCCTCGATATGGAGCCTGCCGACATAGCGCAATATATGGAAAACAATCTGGAAGAAAAAGAACAGATTATGTTTTTCCGTTTGCTTCCGAAGGAACTCGCGTCGGACGTTTTTATAGAAACGGAAACGGACACGCAAGAAGCGCTTATTAAGAACCTTACCGACAAAGAATTGAAAGCGGTCATCGACGATATGTTCCTCGACGACACCGTCGATATTATCGAAGAAATGCCGGCCAACGTCGTTAAGCGTATACTTAAAAACTCCGACCCCGAAAACCGCAAACAGATAAACGAACTTTTAGAATACCCCGACGATTCGGCAGGTAGCCTTATGACGCCCGAATTCATTTCGCTTTCCGCGGGAATGACGGTCGAACGGGCGTTCGACAAAATCCGTCAAACGGGCATCAATAAAGAAACCGTTTATACCTGTTACGTTACCAACCGCAAAAAAATACTCGTCGGCGTCGTAACGGTAAAAGATTTGCTCCTTGCCGATAAAGAAGACCTTATCGAAAACATTATGGACACAAGTCCTATAACCGTAGAAACGCTCGAAGACAAAGAACAAGTTGCTCAAAAATTCTCTAAATACGACTTCCTCGCTCTTCCCGTCGTCGATAAAGAAGGCTGTTTGGTCGGCATAATCACCGTCGACGACGCAGTTGACGTTATGGAAGAAGAAGCAACCGAAGATATACAAAAAATGGCGGCTATCGTTCCGAGCGAAAAGCCCTACCTTAAACAGTCGGTATGGAGCATTTGGAAGGGGCGTATACCGTGGTTGGTTCTGCTTTTACTCACCTCGACTTTTACAAGTATGATTCTTGCAAGTTACGAAGCCCGTCTTTCCGCCGTGCTTTACGCATTCGTGCCTATGCTTATGGACACCGCGGGTAACGGCGGCGGTCAATCGTCGGTTACTATAATCCGTGCGCTTGCCGTCGGCGACGTAGAGTTTAAGGATATATTTAAGGTTATTTGGAAGGAATTACGCGTCGGCTTCTTCGTAGGGCTTACCGTTTCGGCAGTTTGCTTTTTGAAGATTTGGTTTATAGACCGGTTGTACAATTCGGATATCACGCTTACGGCAACGGCTTTAATTTCAGCAGTTTGCTTTATAAGTATTTTTATGGCGAAGTTCGTAGGTTGCATACTGCCGCTTATAGCAAAAAAATGCAAACTCGACCCTGCCGTAGTGGCAAGTCCGCTTATGACGACGATTGTAGACGCTTTGGCTCTTATAATTTATTGCTCGCTTGCGGTAATATTCCTCCCCGCCGTATAAATCTCTATACACGGCAAAATTACGGTTCTTTCAAACGTTTTACGAGAGGTATAAACTATGTTCCCCGATAAAAGGATTTTGTATTTTAGAAAAGCGTTTTATCGATACGACGAGAAGATATGGAATTTATCCGTTTACACTCGACCGTTGGAATAAAACTTACGAATACAAAGAATATTTTGAAAATAAAATCGGCAAGTCTATATATGCTTTATTGCAGGATATCGAAAAGTGCATTTATAAATAAATTCCAATTTGCGCGTGTACGCAAATTGTATTATTTAATTTCGTCGCCGACTTTATCTGTGTTTTGTGTGTCGACAGACACGTTATAAGAAAATCAAATCAAATTGAAATAAAACAAAATAAATTGCAACTTCGATTTTACAAAAAAAATTTTTATATTTTTTAAGAGGGCATCTGAAAATTTCAGATGCCCTCTTAACGAATTCGCAATTTGCTTTTGATTTTACCTAATCCCCCACGAGTATCTAACGTTTGAAGTGCATTTCAAACGGCGGGATTTCGGTTAAGAAGTTTTCTTTAACGTTAAGTTGCTAACGTACCACTCTTGAACGGTGGACGAATCGGTATTGTATATACCTACCATATAACAATCGGAAGTCGCGGTGAATTCGAACTTCATTTCCGTCATACCGTTTTCAAGTTCGTTTACCGTGGGGTAAGCGCAAGTCGGAGAAAGCGACGTTTGTATTTGCGACTGTGTATAAAGCAACAACGGACAACTCGTGGAATAAGTTATTCCGTAGCCCTTTATCGTAAACTCATACGTTTCGCCCGCCTCGAATCTTCCGTTAAAGTTCGCGAAACGCGCGCTCTTTTGATAGCCGAGTTTGATATGCATATAAGTACCCGAAGGCACGCTGACTCCGTTAATTACCGTTTGATTGTCAAGCGCGATTTGTTTGCCGTTGTCATACCCTTCCACCGTACCGGTATCTACTACTATGGCTTTATCGTCGCCGTCAAAACTCCACTCGGTTTTTGCGGTGTATGTCCCGCCCTCTCTCAACGCGTCCATTTCCGCCTGATACGCTTCGTCGTAATAAATATGTTTAACGCTAAACGAATCTGCGTTAAAGGTTATAAGCGTTCCGCCTACTTCGTCGGTAGCGTGCTCGTCGTATCTGCCCGTTTTAAGCCCGAACGTCCAACGAATTCCGCCGTATAAAACGCTCGTGTTTAATTGATGCAAATGCCCCATAAAAACGCTGTCAACGTTGTTATTTTGCAACAACGTAAGGTAATCGGTGTTGTTGTAATAAGGTATGCTTACGTTCATAGCGTTAAACGCGCTTTCGTATCTGTACATACCGAAATCTCCGTTTTTGCTTTCAACGTCGCCGCCGATTAAGAAATTTTGGTTAAAGTTGTCGCCCGTATATTGGTTCTTAAACGCCTGCAATACCGTATACGTGGGTATGTGATAACACAAACTTATTTCCACGTTCGGATTTACCGTAAGCAAAGCGTTCATATTTGCGCCGAGCCAGTTTATTTGGTTTTGCGTGAATCCCGCGCTTTCTATTACGCCGTTGTCTTCAACGTCGTCTTTGCCGTAAGCCGCGGCGCAACCGTTGGAATCGAGCATATAGAAAACCCTTACCAACTCTCCGCCCTGAACGATACCGACGCTGTAATTACCGTTACCGTCGGTAGTACCTCTTTCAAAAAGACAATACGTAGCGTTTTCGAGTTGAGTACATTGCCAAGCGACGCCCATTGCACTTTCGTTTTCGTGATTACCGAAAATCGGAGCCCACGGAATTCGGAAAGATTCCATATAATCGATTAAGGCAATCAACGCCGAGCCGTTGTTATCGTACGAACCGTAAATCAAATCTCCGGTAATTAAAATCAAATCGGGGTTTGTTCTTTCTACCGCGTCTTTAATATAGCGGAACAATACGTAATCAACTTTATCTTTTGCCCAAGTTTCGTTTTTTGCGGCGTTTAAAGACCTTTGGCTGGTATCTATAATCTGCGTATCGGTAAGTTGAAGCACGCGCACGTCTCTGCCCGTTTCAACTTCGACAACCTTATCGACCTTACTCGAAACCGTTTGTTCTACGGTTACGTTTTCGATACGAACGCCGAACAAATAAAATTCGTTCAATACGGACGACGTATGATAAACCGTTAAAAGTCCGCTCGTAGGAATACTAAACTCAAGGCCGTATTCGTAAATTGCTTTGCCGTCCGCCGTAGTTCCCTTCTGAACACGAGTTTTGCTAACGCTTGCACTGTTTAACACGGTCAAATTATTAGACGAACCCATGTCGGTCGCACGCAAGGTAATTTTATAAGTATTGCCTGCGGTAAACATACTGCTATCTATATCGGCAAATCTTATCGTCGTACCCGCAATACCCGTATCGTTTGGTAAAACGTGCCAAGCGAGAGTTCCGTTATACTTGCACCAAGAAGCCGTTATCGTGCCGCTATTAAACAACAACCCCGAACTTAAAGTTCTCAAATTGAAATCCAAATTCAAATATTCCAAGTTAGAAGCCGTGGGTGTTACTACCGTACGCGTATCTTCGAAAGCAAATATCGTAACCGAATAAATATACATTTCGTACGAACCGCTTGCGTTGTAGAAAGCAATTTTATCCATCAAATCCGTGCCGACGGTAAAACTGTGCGTAATTTTTCTCCACCCGTCGGAATATTTTGCTATTCCGACCGTACCGTTACTACCGCCCCTATACGCAGGTAAACCGTCTTGCGCGCCGCTTGATTTTAAGCACATAACGTATCTGCTGTCGATAGAAGTCAGATTAGGCGCGTATGCGTTTATTTCGATAGTATACGTATAACCGTTTTTAAACAAGCCGTTAAAGGCGTTAAAAATCAGGTTGCCCACACCCGTTGCGGTAATCCGCAACGGGGTTGTTGTTAATCGTTTTAATTATTTAGTTGCTTTTTCTATACGTTTATAAACCAAAGATATTTCGTTCTTAAATCCGACGCCGCCGCCTTGCATAGCGTAAGCTTTATCTATAAATTTTTTCGCCCTGTCGTAATCGCCTAAATCACAATAAGCCGACGCCAACGACGTACATAGTTGCGCACTCGCGCATTTGACCTTTGACGTACATTCTTTTGCCACGTTTACGGCTTGGTCGGGTCTGCCCATTTCCCTGTAACTGCTGGTCAAAACGGGTAAAATGTAAGTAACCCATCTTTCACTCGATATAAATTTATCTATCCCGTAAGTCGCCATTTTTATTACGTAAGCATATGCGCCGACCCTTTTCGCCCGCAAAATAGCATCCGACAACTCTCTTTTTGAAAAACTTTCGTAATTCATTTTTCCGAAAATTTCCATTGCGAGTTTTCTCTTTATTTCTTCGGGTACGGTACAATAAGTTTCGTCAACGAAATTGTTATTTATATAATAATATGTTTGTCCGTCTAATTCTATCTTTTGAATTTCTTTCATACACTTTTTATATTCGTTTAATAAAAAGTCACAATCTTTCCGTCTTACTTTTTCCGTCGTCTTTTTATAAATCGATAATTGTTTCGAACTTTAAGTTTATTTTGCCTGCTTTTCCAAAAGAACTTTTATATCTTTAAGCAAATCTTCGGCGGTGGGGTTTGCAAGCCGTTCAGCCTTCGCCTTTTCTTCGGCTTCTTTTTGTGCTTGTTCTTCGTCTTGTTTCGCTTTTTCTGCTTTTTCTTCAAGATACCGTTTTACGCCGTTTCTATCGGTTAATTTAATACCGCGTTTTTTAAGTTCCTTTCTGTCTTCTTTTGAAAGTTTGCCTTTGCGGAGTTCGTTTTGAAACTTTACGTTTTCGTCTTTTACTCTGTTTATAACCTTAACTATCGAAAACAAAACGAACGCTATAAGGAAGAAATTGATTATTGCGTTTATCAGCGAACCCCAATCGATATAAATCGAATTTTCAAGGTCAATCGCGCCGCCTTCCAAAGTAGCCATGCTTAAAAAGGTATAAATTTCACTCAACGAGCCTTTGCCGAGTATTAAACTTAAAATCCAATTTATAATAGGTTTCAGAATATAATCTGAGAGCCCGTTTACGATAGCGGTAAACGCGCCGCCGACGATAACGCCGACAGCCATATCGAGAACATTTCCGCGCGTAATAAAAACCTTAAATTCTTCGAAAAATTTTTTCATTTGCGTTTACTTCCTTTTATTTTTTTATTAACTAATTTTTTTACCAACTTTCCGCATTCTTCGGGCGAAGCCCCTTCCAAAAGCGCCGTCAACTTTTCCGTATTTTTCAATTTTCACCCATATAATGTATTTTCGCAAACCGTCTCGTATTACACGAAAGCGGTAATCAAAGTCGCTACGGCTATACCCGTTAAATAAAGCGAAAACCATTTATAATTTGCCTTTCTTATCACGGACAACATAAATTTAACCGCTATGTATCCCGTAACCGCCGCCGTCAAAACGCCGATTGCCAGAGGCAAAAACTCTACCGTGCCTATCGAACCCTCCTTTATTATTTTAAGCCCTTCCATAGCGACCGCCGCGAGAATGATAGGTATACTCATCAAAAAGGTGAAATTCGCATTTTCCGTTTTGTCCACGTTGACTAAGCACCCTGCCGACACGGTCGTACCGCTGCGCGAAATCCCGGGAAAAACGCCTACCGCCTGACCCACACCCATAACGAAAGCGTTTTTAACCGTTAGCGGATTTTCCATAGAATATTTTTTCGCTCTGTATTCCGAATAAAGCAATTCCACCGCCGTAAACAAAAACGTGATTGCGAGAAGCCAAACGTGTTCGGAAAACAACTCGTCTAAATCGAACGAAATCGAACTTACAAGCCCGACCACGCCCGCGGGAACCGTTGCTAAAACCAAGTACCAAAATTTGTTAAACGGTCTTTTGAAAAGACTTATTATCTCTTTCCACAACACCGCGACGACGGGAATAAGCGTGCCGACGTGCAACATTACGCTGTAAAACATTACGTTTTCCGTTATACCGAACCAATGCTGAAACAAAATCAAATGTCCGCTTGACGAAACCGGTAAAAATTCGGCAAACCCCTGAACCGCGCCTAATACTATCGCTTGCCATATTTCCATATAAACGTTCTCCTTGTAGACCTATATATATTATTTGTCTTTTTGCAACATTTTTATAAATTCTCTGACGGCGAACGTCATAGATTCGTTTTTCGGAATCGCAAGCCCTATCGCCCGAGTAGGCAACGACGGATTGGTTTTTATTTCCTTCAAACTTTTTTCTTCTTCTAATTCGTGCGTAACGAATTCGCGCGGAATACACGCTATACCTATACCGTTTTTAGCGAGTTCCGTCATAAGTTCCAAACTTGCGAGTTCTATTTCCGGATGAAGATGAATACCTTGCGAATGAGCAAACCCGACTATCGCTTGTCTCGTAGCGGTATTTAATTCAAGCATTAAAAGAGGATAGTCTTGCAATCGTTTAAGGTCAATCACACCGTCGGTAAGTTCTTCGAACCCGTCGCTTGCAACGAAAGTATCGTGAAGTTGCATAACGGTATTAAGCAAATTTATATCGCTGTCGTCGATAGGCAAATTAACGAAACCTATATCTCCTTTTTTATTTTTCAAAAGTTCAATCGTCTCGTTAGAAGTGCAATTTTGCAAAATTAAATTTACGTCGGGGTACTTTTTATGATATTCCTTTATATAAGGAAGCAAAAAGTGCGTCGACACCGTGTCGGAAGCGCATATCCTTACTATTCCCGTAGCGGTATCTTTTAATTCGGCGTATTTGCTTTCCGCCTCGTCAAAAAGTTTTAACGCCTTTTCTACCGTATCGAATATCTGTTTTCCGCCGGTTTCCGACAATTCCATACCCTTGTGCGTACGGTTAAACAACTGTCCGCCAAGTTGATTTTCCAACTGTTTTATTGCCTGCGAAACGGCAGGTTGCGATATATAAAGTTCTTCCGCCGCTTTCGTAAGGCTACCGCACTTTGCCACGGTATAAAAAACTCTGTAAAGTTCTAAATTTACCATAATTTATTTCCCCACGCAAAATTTTGAAAATATATTGTCAATTATTTCCTCGGAAGCGGTTTTCCCCGAAATTTCGCCGAGCGCGTCCCAGCCGTCTTTTATATCTATGGCAAGCAGGTCGAGCGGAAGACAGTCTATTCCGTCAAGCGCGGAATTCAATTTTCCGTTCGCCGAGCAAAGTGCGTCGTAATGTCTTTCTTCGCACAAAAAATCTCCGTTTAAGTCTATGCCCGTGCCTATAGTTTTTTCGAACATAAGCGTTTTTAACACGTCAAGGTTATCGCCGTTACGCGCGGAAACGTACGCATCGGCACGCGCATCGGTATACGAACACTTATCGATTTTGTTAACCACTACCAAACGGTTTCTGTTTTCGGTCAGCGAAAAAATCTTTTCGTCCTCTTCGCTCATATTCGAGCCGTCCAGAACCAACAAAATAAGGTCACTTTCTTCTAAAATACGTTTAGAAAGTTCTACGCCGAGTTCTTCTATTTTATCTCCGCTTTCTCTTATGCCCGCGGTATCGAAAAAGTTAAACCGAACGCCGTTTATATCTATACCGCCTTCTACGATATCTCTCGTAGTGCCCGCAACGTCGGAAACGATAGCCTTGTCGTAATTAAGCAAAGCGTTTAAAAGCGAACTTTTACCCGTATTCGGTTTACCGACTATTCCTACCCTTACGCCGTTTAAAACCGACCTTCCCTTTCCGAAGGTGTTTATCAATGCGGTTATTCTGCCGACAGCCTTTTCTATTCCCGTTTTCGCATTCTCGCGCGATGCGGTTTCCAAATCCTCTTCGGGGAAATCCATATCGGCGTCTATTTCGGCAAGAACGTCCGTAAGAATAGTCTGTATATCGGAAATCTCTTTATCGAGCTTTTCTCTATACAAATAATAACCTGCTTTAACGCCGCTCTCCGATTCGCTGTTAATCATATCTATAAGCCCTTCGGCAGAAGAAAGCGACAGTTTGCCGTTTATAAAAGCGCGCTTGGTAAACTCGCCGTTAGTGGCGAGCCGCACGCCTAACGACAAAGCGCGTTTAAGCACGCCCTTGGTGATTGCCACACCGCCGTGACAATGAAATTCCACGGAATCTTCTCCCGTAAAACTTTTAGGCGCTTTAAAATATACGCACATTCCGTAATCCTTAAAACCGTTACAGATAATTTCGCCGACGTACATTTTATTCGGTTCGAAGTCGCTTACCGCCGTTTTGCCCACAGGCTTAAACATTTGTTCCGCAACGGAAAGCGGACTGTCTCCGCTCATTCTTATAACGGCGACTCCGCTTGCTCCCAAACTAGTCGATATAGCGACGATATTTTCACTCGCCATAATTTATCAGTCCTTTTTGTCTTTGTCGGAAAACTCTTCAAACGGGTCTCCCGGGTCTTTTTCCCCTTTACCCGCAAACTCTTCGAACGGATTTTGAGGAGGCGGAGGAGTGTTCGGATTTCTGTAATACGGATTTTGAGGACCGTAGTAGAAAGAATTGTAACGCGAACGCAAAAAATCTTTATACGGTATAAATTTTTTGTTTCTAATTACGAACGCGAACGGCGCGAATATACCGAAGAAACTGAAAATACTTGCCATAACGTAATGCTCGGGCCAATAATTTCTAAATAAATTAAAATACAATACAAAGGTCAACACCGTGTTAACCAATTCCAACAATCCCAAAAAATAGTCGCTGACTCTCAAAAAATTAAATACGGCGTTAGGGTTAGAATAAGGATAAACGAAGCCTCCCGATTGCAAACTGTTTTTTACGTATACGCCTTCAATCCAAAAACTCTCGAAGTACGGTATCGAAGGATTATCCGCAAGCGAATAAAAAATTTCGCCGCCGTTTAAGAAATAACCTATCAACGGGAAATAGGCAAGGAAATTGTAAATAAAGTTATAAACCTGTATTGCCGTAAAAACAATTACGATAACCAAAGCCATTTTACTTATGGTCGTATTGAAAAATCTTCCCTCTTTAACGAGTTTCGCCGCAAGATAAATCCACACGCACGGAATCCAAGCCAAATAAGATTTTTGCTCGCCGTTGTTCTTGGCAAGTTTGTAAATACCTATCGAACGCAAAACGTAAAAAGCAACCGTTACGCCGAGCGAAATACAAACCGTAAACCAAACCAAAAAGTTAGAAACGGGCATAGATTTACCCTCGAAATCCAAAATAGTAATCATATATTACTCCTAAAAAATTTTTCCAACCTCTTTATAAACTTTTTTATCTTAATAAGCCCTTGCAAAAATAACTTTATGTTTTGCGGGCTTACCGCATACCGCACACCTTTCGGGAATACCTTCGTCGTCGCACATAACCCTTGCCGTAGCCGCGGCGGTTTCTTTAATTTTGTCTTCGCACTCCTGACAACCGCACCAACCCGCTTTAACGAAATTTTTTCCCTCTACGCCGTTTAATATACCTTCGAGGCTGTCTGCTTCGATTATTCTTCCGTCGCGGTTAGCCTTCGCCTTCAAGAACATATCTTTTTGAACGTTGTCGAGCAACGCGGTTATTTCCGCACTTAAATTATCGAGAGAAACGGCTTCCTTTTCGAAATTATCTCTTCTCACGACCATAGTTTGATTATTCTCTATGTCGCGCGGACCTATTTCTATTCTCACGGGAACGCCTTTCATTTCCCATTCGTTAAACTTCCAACCGGGGCTCATATCTCTCGTATCGACCTGAACGCGTACGCCTGCCGCGGAAAGACTTGCTCTTATTTCTTCGGCTTTTTCTATAACGCCGCCTTTATGCGCCGCTACGGGTATTATTATAACTTGAACGGGAGCGACCTTCGGCGGCAACACCAACCCGCGCTGGTCTCCGTGCGTCATAATAATCGCGCCTATCATTCTTGTGGAAGTTCCCCAAGAAGTAGTATAACCGTGTTTCAACTTGCCGTCTTTATCGAGGAATTTTATATCGAACGCCTTTGCGAAGTTTTGTCCCATATAATGTGAAGTACCTGCCTGCAAACTTTTACCGTCGAGCATCATTGCTTCCAAACCGAAAGTAGCCACCGCTCCCGCGAATTTTTCTTTTTCGGTTTTCCTTCCGCAAAATACCGGCATTGCAAGAGTATCTTCCATAAAATCACGATAAACGTTCATCATCTTCAAGGTTTCTTCCATTGCTTCTTCTTCGGTTGCATGAACGGTATGACCTTCCTGCCACAAAAATTCGCTCGTACGAAGGAACGGACGGGTAGTTTTTTCCCAACGCATAACGTTACACCACTGATTCATTATTACGGGTAAATCTCTGTAAGACTGAATCCATTTAGCGTACATAGTGCCTATAATGGTTTCACTCGTCGGACGGATTGCAAGCGGTTCTTCGAGTTTTGCCCCGCCTGCGTGCGTTACCACCGCCACTTCGGGCGCGAAGCCTTCGACGTGCTCGGCTTCTTTCGTAAAAAAACTCATAGGAATAAGTAACGGAAAATATGCGTTTACCGAACCCGCCTTTTTGAACCTTTCGTCCATATCTTTCTGTATATTTTCCCAAATAGCGTAACCGTAAGGGCGTATAACCATAGTTCCTTTAACGGGGCCGTAGTCAACGAGTTCGGTTTTTACGACCACGTCGGTATACCATTGAGCGAAATTTTCGTTAATGTCTGCAATTTGCGTTACGAATTGTTTATTGTCCATATAAATCTCCATCACGTTATTAAATATAACTACATTTTATCTATCGTATTATATCACGCAAAACGGAAATATACAAGTTTTTTTAAAACTATTTATCGAAAAGGCTTGAAAAACAGTCGAATATGCTTTATAATGAGTAACGAGCGAAAATCCGCTAACGCGCGGATTTTTCCCTAACGACTGTCGTCAACGGGGTAAAACATACTTAATTACGCTATACGCTCGATAGCGCGACGGAACTTACCGTCGTTTATAGGAGGATTTTTTAATGGACAATGCCAAACAATTAACTATTAACGCAATCCGCGTTCTTTCTGCAGAAGCTATTCAAAAAGCAAATTCCGGTCACCCCGGGCTTCCGCTCGGCGCAGCGCCTATCGGTTACGCGGCTTTCACGAATATGGTTTTCAATCCCAAAGATACGGCGTTCGATAACAGAGACCGTTTCGTTCTTTCCGCAGGACACGGTTCTATGCTCGATTACGCGCTTTATTATCTTTTCGGATTCGGTCTTACCAAAGAAGATATTATGAATTTCCGTCAACTCGGTTCTAAAACGGCAGGTCACCCCGAATACGGAGTATGCCCCGGCGTGGAAACGAGCACCGGTCCGCTCGGTCAAGGTATCGCCAACGCCGTCGGTATGGCGATTGCGGAAAACTATCTTGCGGAAAAATTCAATAAAGACGGCTTCCCCGTCGTAGACCATTACACCTACGCTCTCTGTGGCGACGGCTGTATGCAAGAAGGCATCGAAAACGAAGCGGCTTCTCTCGCAGGCGCGTTAAAACTCGGCAAACTTATCGTTTTATACGACGATAACGATATTACAATCGAAGGAAATACCGACATAACCTTTACCGAAGACGTAGGCAAACGCCACGAAGCAATGGGTTGGCAGGTTATTAAGGTTAAAGACGCCAACGATATCAACGCTTTGAACCGCGCAATCAAAAAAGCAAAAGCGGAAAAAGAAAAACCTTCGCTTATAGTAATTAAATCGGTAATAGGCTACGGCTCACACCTTGCCGGCAGCGCAAGTTGTCACGGCGCTCCCTTGGGTGCGGAAGGCGTTGAAACGTTAAAGAAAAATCTCGGTTGGAATTGTGAACCGTTCGAAGTCCCCGAAGAAGTATTTAAGCATTGCAAAAAATTCGCAAACAAAGGCAGACGTGCCGAACGCGTTTGGAAAGCGATGTTCAAAGAATATTCGGCAAAATACCCCGAACTCGCAAAAGAATATATTTCTTGGAAAAAGAAAGAACTCCCCGACCTTGCGGCTATCGACGAACTTTGGCAGTTTGAAAAGGACGACGCTTCGAGAGGTTACGGCGCAACCGTGCTTAATAAACTTGCAAAATATATTCCCAACCTTATCGGCGGCAGCGCCGATTTGGCGCCCGCGAATAAGTCTAATATGAAAGGTCGCGGAGACTTCCTTCCCACCGACAAGAGCGGCTCTAATATGCACTTCGGCATAAGGGAACACGCTATGGCGGCTATCGTTAACGGTATGTATTTGCACGGCGGCTTAATCCCCTATTGCGCCACCTTCGCGGTTTTCAGCGATTATATGAAAAACGCTATGCGTATGTCGGCAATTATGGAATTGCCCGTTACCTATATACTTACTCACGATTCCATCGGTGTCGGTGAAGACGGTCCTACGCATCAACCTATCGAACATTTAGCAGGTCTCCGCGCTATGCCTAATATGAGGGTTTACCGTCCTGCCGACGGCAGAGAAACGGCTGCCGCTTGGATTAGCGCGTTAAAAGGCAAAACACCGTCTTGTCTGTTCTTGTCCCGTCAAACGCTTCCCATGCTCGAAGGCACGGGCAAAAACGCATTCAAAGGCGGTTACGTTCTTGCGGACAGCGTTAAGAAAACGCCCGACGTTATCTTAATGGCAACGGGTAGCGAAGTTAACCTCGTTATGAAAGCAAAAACCGTTCTCGCTGAAAGCGGAATAGACGCAAGGGTAGTTTCTATGCCCTGTATGGAAGATTTCGAAGCGCAAAGCGAAAAATATAAAGAAAGCGTTCTTCCTTCTTCCGTTCGCGCGAGAGTCGCCGTTGAAGCAGGTTCGCCTATGTGCTGGTATAAATACGTAGGTATCGACGGAAAAGTTATCGGTATGAATACTTTCGGCGCATCCGCACCCGCAGGCAAACTCTTTGAAAAATACGGCTTTACCGTTGACAACGTCGTTGCAACCGTTAAAGAACTTTTCTAAAAAACGTAAAATATTTACGAGCCGCTCTTATATAATGGCGGCTCGTGTAATTTTAAAAGATAAATTTTACTATTTAACGCAACGGTTAATGAATAAAAAGTTTATACGAATATATCGTTTCATTTAAAAACGCTACGGGCGACTTAATGCCGCCCGTAGCGTTTTTAATTAACGATTTTTTTTATTTTTTAGCCGCGTTCTTTTTGCTTGCCGACTTTTTGACGGCGGGTTTTCCGTTGAAAGCTTTGAAGGCTTTGTCACAGGGGTTTTCTTTATTTTTGTCGCATTTTACACAGTAATCGAAACTACCGCAAGCATCGTATCCTTGTTCTTCGCTTTTCAGCCACTTCTTTTCGTCAAGTTCTTTCTGCTTTTTAGTGAGAGCCATTTTATGCAACCTCCTTTTTTAAATTTGACAATCCTTTTCCCCGCGACATAATATAACACAGACGGAAAAATTTGTCAAATAAAACGCTAAACGTTGGTTTATATCCAATTATATTACTTTTAATCTACAAATCCTTCTATTTTAAAATATTTTTTTGCCAAAGAATTAATTTCACCAACAATTCTATCCGCTAAACCTTGCTTATCTTTATAATCGTCTTTTTCTATTTCTATTAGCGGTATATCGTGGTCTTTGTAAGCTTTTCTTTTTCTCTCTTTATTTTTTTTATAAGTTTCGGTATTCATACCCCAATATTCTATGTAAATTCCGTGTCTGTTATCTTTCACGGGTATAAACCAATCACAAGTTATCGCTCCTTCATCGGCATTTATAGGCACTTTTTTTTCATAACAATGAACTATTCTTAAATCATATAAAATATCGTCTATATCGCTTTCGCCACTGCTTTTTACATAGTGTCCGTCTTTTGTTCTGATTATCTCCTCTTTATGAATATCTTTTGTCCTTATATCGGTTGAAACCTCCTCCTTTTTTAATTCTTTAACTTTTTTAGCCTCTATAATTTCTTTAATCTCATTATACACTCTGTCGGTTAACGATTCGTCTTTATATAAATCTTTTAACAATAATGCTATTGCAAGCAGTTTATTACAATTCGATTTAACATAATCAAATGTTTTCATTCTATATATATTTGATTTCAGATTGTAATAATAATCTTTTAATTCAAACGATTTTAAATTTTTATCCAAAGATTCTTTATAATCTATCATTTCATAATAGCAATTTTTACATTGCGGTTTTCCGTTAGACGGTTCACCGCAAATAATACAAGTTAATTCGTTTTCTGTTATTTCTTCCGTGTTTTTAATTGAAATATTATTTAGAACTTTTCCTGTTTTTAAATTTATCCAAGCCCCTGACGCACCTACACCTATAATACCGTTCTTATACTCTTTTGCGTGCTTGGCACATAATCCGTCTTTCCTTGCATTACCATAATATACATACGTCGGTTCTCCGCAAATCGGACATTTCAATTCTTTTTTCATAAAAACTCCTTTGATAAAAAAATGCGAAACCTAAAAAGATTTCGCACTCTAAACGTACCCTCTTTTTAGATTCTTTTGTTGCTACACAAATTTTATCATTGGGTAAAAGAGAAATACCGTTTACCTATAGTATTCCCAACGATAAAATATTAATTTGTGTAGCATTTATATAATACAATAATTTTATATTCTTGTCAATTATTTATAAAAAAGCATAGTAACGATACTTTCAGTTTGTTTTTGAATTTTATTAATAAAACGGGACGACAGTATATTACTGCCGTCCTATTTAGTATATAAGGTAATATATAAAATGCTAAACGTTGGTTTATAATGCGAAAAACGAATTTAATTTTTAAGTAACTTTTTCAACAAACCTTCCACCCCGACGGTAATATCGGAGTAAGTTTTCTCGAAATCGCCCGTATACCACGGGTCTGCGACGTCGCGCGCGGAAGAGGTAAAATCCAAAATCTTAAAAATTTTCTTTTCGGGGTCGCCGCCGAAAATTCCATTCATAGCAACGATATTTCTTTCGTCCATACCTATAATATAATCGAATTTACCGTAATCGGTTTTTAAGAGTTTTACCGCGCGTTTATTAGAATAATCTACGTTTAATCGGTCGAGAATTCTTGCCGTTCCGTAATGAACGGGGTTACCTATTTCTTCGTAAGAAGTTGCTGCGGATTGTATATAAAAATTCCCGGACAATCCGTTTTTTAAGACGTAATGCTTCATAACGAATTCCGCCATCGGCGAACGACAAACGTTCCCGTGGCATACAAACAATATTTTAATCATTTTAACCTTTTACCCTGTTAAGTTAAGTAATTATATTTATTTATATTGTAACTTAAATTTTATTGTTTTGTCAATTTAAATTTTGTGTTGACATTCGTCGAATTGTGTAATATAATAATAAAAAACTTTAAGGAGATTTTTTATGTTTAAATGTATGGAAAAATTTTGGGATATTTTGGGTGAAATTTTAGCGGTCGTTTTAGTTCTCGTATACGTGCTGCTTATCATTAACGCAAATTTCAGTTTTATTCCTGACGGACCGTTTTTGAACGTTTTGAAAATATTGCAAACTTACGGTTCGCTTGCGCTCGTCGGTATAGTCGGGCTCGAAGCAATGTCTAAACGCAATTTTGTTTTCCAAATTATTTTCATCGCCTGCCTCGCACTTATCGTAGTATTCCTTTTCTTCCCCGGCACTTATGAAAATTTAATTCAATTGGTAAAATAAAAATTAAAAAGTCAAAAACCTCACGTAAGATAAAATCACCGGTAAACCGGTGATTTTATCTTTTTTGTTGCACTTATTTTTATTTTATCTTTCTCTCTTAGCAAACTGCAATTTTTTACACATTTGCATTAAACTTTCAACTACGCTTTATACCAATCATAATTACAATAAATTGATTCAAGGTAAACTGCGTTGTTTTCAATATCGGTCAAATCTAAATCTACATCTTTTCCGTCTAAATCCGTATGCCATCCGTCAGGGTTTTTAAACGTTACACTTGTTAATCTATAACAACCTCTGAACGCATAAGCATTTATCTTTGAAGCCGTCGTTATTTTTGCTTCTGTTTGCAACTCGTTATTGTATGTATAATTTTTTTGCATAATATATATGGATTAGAATAATCATTACCAAAACTTATCTGTACCCATTCGTCTGTCGTTCCTGTATAATATACACTTGTTAAACTATCGCAACCCTCGAACGCATCAGATCCTATACTCATTACACCGCTAACAATCCCGAATTTACATCCCCTACGGCAGAGTATTCTCCCGTAGGATTTGCGTTAGTTTTCTTCGATATGCCGTTTTTGAACATATCCAACTTGATATTTACGGAAATTTCAACTCGGTCACGGAAAATATCAATACGGTCAACCACTTGGAATAGCATTGCCTTTTGTCCGTCAACCTCTTGTGTGTCAAAATCGGTGTTCCAATTCTTCATTTTGGCATTAAGAGCAAACGCACTTTGTTTACGATCGGTCAGTTCGGCAAGCTCTTGTTCTCGTATTTCAACTTGTTCCGTACTTTCCTTAACTTCAAGTTCCTTTTTGGAGAGAAGTTCTTGCAACATCTTACTGTCAAATCCGCTTTCGCCTATAAGAGCCTTTACAACCTCGTCTTTTAACGCACTCAACTCAAAAACAGCTTTGTCTTGTATTTCCCTCAATCGTACCAATTCGCCTTGTATAAACCCTATTTCTCGGTCAAGACGTTCCACATAGGATTTAGACACATCTTCGGTGTTGAGCGTTGCCATATACCTTTTAATAGCGTTTACAACGGCATTTTCAACCTTTTTGGCACTATATGTAGATTGTCCCTTGCAAATATCCTCTTGCGGATATGCAAACGAACTGCAACGGTATTTCGGGATAAATTTACGTTCCTTTTCTCCGTCAACAATAATCGTTCTACTTTTTGCTTGGAAAGAGGTCAGTTTTCTTCCACAGTAACCGCAGAATAAAAGTCCCGACAATAGCATTGTTCCGTGTGTGGTGATCTTGATACCTCTTTGCCGAGTGCTACGCCTACGGATAACCTCGTGTGTTGCGTTCCAATCTTCTTCGGGTATAATAACAAGGTTTTCCATAAGGGGAGAGATTATCTCGTCTC
>CAYSYT010000019.1:0-27642 GCA_964435195.1 uncultured Christensenella sp.
TTACACTTGTCGAGCTTCTGATTGTCGTCGTCGTGCTTGTCACGCTGATGACGATTTCGTTTCGGATCACGGGTGCGGGGGGCGATGCTTCGGCGCGGAACCAGACCGTCAATCGGATGCAGCGCCTTGAGAACTGCCTGTCGGGCTATTATGCGGCCTATGGATGTTACCCGCCCGTTCGTCTCCATGGCAGCCGCGACTACACGCTTGATGTCGATGCGCATGGTATCCAGCAGGTTGGCTCGGCCAGTTCGGGGCTCAAGGGGAGCAGTTCGTCGTCTGGCGGCGGGTCGCGGACGTCGGAACTGAACTGGGACCGTGTGCGGGCGGCTTGTCGGTCTCAGCCAATCGGCATGAGTTATCCGTTCACGAGGTCAGGCATCCAGAACTATGTCAACAAAGTCTCGGACATGCTGATCAAGCGTGCGCAGTCGGACGACTCGAAGGATGCCGCGTACCGGGCCAATGCAACGGTTCTTTCCAGGGGATTTCGGGCGATTACGGACGAGGGCATGCTCTCGTCAAAGCGCAATGACGAAGAGTGGACGGAAGTCCAGATCTTCAAGTTTGGCGTTCTCAGCTATTTGTTGCCGCGCTATCTCATCATGCTGGGTGGCGAATCAAACATGGATCAGATCTATCAGAACCAGAAGTCTTGGACGGCCAACAATCGCCTGCCGTGCCGTTTTGAGGACGGGGTGCCGTATGCGAGTTGGGGGGCCGTGAACGAAGACGTGCGCAAGTTCAAGTGGAAGGTCTCGGTTCTCCCGTCACAGGCGGCGTGCGCGCGCTGGTTGCCGAACCTTGAACGGACGGTCCGCACCCAGTACGACTTCGAGGCGTATGGCATTCAACTGCGCGATTCGTCGGATTCGTTTGCGAATGTCTCTGCCAACAATCCGAACCCTGAGGTGTACTCGACCGAGTCGCAGGGCGGGACGGGGAGTGCCAGTGGCGACCAGTATGTTCTGGACGGCATGACGGTTGTGGATGGCTGGAAGGAGGAATTCTACTACTACTCGCCGCCGCCGTATCAGAGTTACATTCTCTGGAGCGCGGGCAAGAACAAGAAGACATTCCCGCAATGGGTGTCGGACGAGGAGATTCGGAAACTCACGACCAGCGAGCAGACGACCGTTCTGGAGTGGAAGGGCGACGATATCGTGAAAATGAGTCATTGAGAATTACGAGGAGTGCGGAAATGCGTGAAAAAGCGAGTCATTTGGGCGCGAAGTCTGGCTTCACCCTGGTCGAGATGCTGGTGGTTGTCGGCATCCTTGCGGTGCTGATAGGCGCGAGCCTTTCGGCGTTCACCTCGACGACGAAGAAAGCCCAGAAGGCAAAGGGTCAGGAACTCGTGCACAACGTGGCCACGGCCTTGGAGAAGATCTATCAGGAGGAGGGGGCGTGGCCGCGTCGCATCCTGAACGGCAGCAACAGCGAGAACGGCATTGACGAGAAGGTGGCGTATACGCTGGCCAAGCATAACGGGCTGTCTCTCTCGTACGACGACGGCTCCAGGAAGACCACGGCGCTTGACCAGTGTGGCGTCGTCTCGCCGTGGGCACAGGACGTGATTCGCCGGAAGAAGGGCCAGGGCGTGAGCGAATCAATGAAGGTTCCCTCCGGCGGAACGATCAAGACGCATCGCCTGCGCTATGCCGTCGATACGGATGGGCGCGGTTTCGTGACGGCGAACGTCGAGGGCGAGTCGGTGATCATTCGTGGTTCGGTTGCCGTCTGGTGCGCGGGTTACGACGGCAAGTTCGAGAAGTACAAGGACGGTCTCCGCAAGGACGACATTTACAGTTGGGGTCGTGATCAGGTGAAGGAGTAAGGAAATGAAGAAGGGCTTTACAATTGTCGAACTTCTGGTGGTCGTCGCGATCATCGGCATTCTTCTGGGCATTGTCTCGACGGCGACGATCGGTTCGATTCGCAACGGACGGGCGAAACGGGCCGAGGCCATGTGCAGGGTCCTCAGCCAGGCGATTTCGTCCTATTACGCGCAGAAGGGGAAATGGCCGAAGGCAATCGAGGACTACGCCACGAACATGGGCGACAAGGAGACGGTCACCTTGTCGGCAAGTGACGCGGACAGCGTTTTCCGCGAGATTGTCAAGAAGTCGGTTGGTTCGGGCGCGACGATGCATCTTCTGGACGCGCAGGCGCTTTTTGTCGCAGAGTCGAGCAAGGTGAAGAACAACAGCGAGGGCTGCTACGACAACCACGACGACAAGACGTATGATTCCTACTGTGGCGACAAGCACTGTGTTAATGGGCGGGATTTCTCGAACGCGACGCAAAAGGGCGGAAAGAACCGTCTCTCGGTCGACAACATGGCGTTTGGCTATCAGGGCACGCGGGCCGGCAAGTTCTGTCGATTCTGGATCACCTACAACGGGCGCACCGATTCGGTGAGCGTGTCGCGTCAGAATCCGGGCAAGGCGTATCCCGAAGATTGGGAATGACGATGAGAAAAGCCTTCACCTTGATGGAGCTGATGGTCGTCGTGGGAATCATGTCATTCCTCGGCGTCGCGGCAGTCGGCGGCTACAACGCGCTTCAGCGTGGCATGGCGGAGCGCGGTGCCACGGCGGTCGCGACATCGCTTCTGCAAGCGGCGAAGGAGCGGGCGATGATCGATCGTGCGCCGACCGTTGTTTTTTGCTACAATCGGCTTGTGCGTGCGGCGACGGGCGACGAGAACGCGATCGTCGTCGGCGAGGCGGTCGCAGTGCGCCGGGCTGGGCGCGTGACATGGGCGCGCGGTGACCTGATCGCCGACGAGTTTGCCGATCTTGCCAGCAGCTATGATGTCGTGCCTGACGAGAACGATGCCAAGGAGCGGAAGGGCATGAAGCTTTGGCGTTTTGATGATGACAGGATCAGCGAGATGCGGTATTCGGTCGTTGCCGACGCCGTGGTGATGCTGGACGGCGACATCGGCGGCACGACCTATCGCGGGTGGGGGATTGACCCGACGGCGGACGAGAGTAGCACGCTGGTGAACGGGCAGACGGTTTCGGGGGTTGATGACATGGAAAACTTTAGGTTCAAGAACTCGCCTTCGGGCGAGGGCGAGTTGAGCATTCGGGCCTATGCGTTTGCCAACCTGAAGTCAAGCAAGTATGAGCCGAGCGCCTGGAGGGTCGGCGATGGCTATGGCTTTGAGTTCGCGAACGTTCAGCTGCCAAACGACTTCGTCTTTGGTGGAGGGAACGTGCCGAGCCTGGTCGGGGACGTCAGCTTCGTCAAGGCGCTTTACTTTGATCCAGACCAGTCGGGAAGTGACGATTCGGTCGACATCTACTTCTGTCGCCCCGATTCCGGGGGCAATCCGAAGCCTGACCACAAGGCCGGTACGGCGACGAGCCAGGAGGATGCGAAGATATGAGGTCGATGAGAAGAGGTTTCACGCTCGTCGAGGTCAACCTTGCCATTTTCATTATGGCGGCGGGTGTTCTCGCGATGGTCTCGCTTTATTCTCTTGGCATGCGCGAGAGCCGTCAGTCCGTCGAGGATGTCGCGATCGCGGGCTATGCGGACGCGGTCTTTGCCCCGCTTGTCGCGAAGTTGTCGGCAACGAACATGACATGGGAGGGGTGGACGTCGATTGGCTCGACGCCTCAGGGAGAGGGCGAAAAGGTCTGTGATGGCGTGACGCAGGGCGGAAAAGGTTGGTCGGACTATGTCCAAAAGGTTGGATCGGACTCGTCGGGGCTGTATCGTGTTGATTCCGGCTGCACGGCCAAGGCACAGCAGGCGTTTCAGGAGATCGCGAGAGCCTCGCTGAAGGGAAGCCCGAACCTTGCGATTTCGTGGCCGACTTTGCCGAGCGACTACTTCTATGGCCTTGTGGCAACGCGCACGGGGGCGACCATTTCGCTCGCGTTTCGCGCGTCACGTCGACGGGATGCCTTGATGAGCCAGCCCGTCTACTACACGGAAGTCCACTATCAGGGGAGGGATGACGAATGAGGCGCGGCGGTTTTACCATCTTGGAGTTGCTGGTCGCCTCGCTCCTGCTGTCGATGCTGGTCACGATCCTGACGATGCTTTTCAACCAGTCGTCTGTCGCTTGGACGGCCGGTCTGTCGAGCGTTTCCGACTTGAGCGAGGAGCGGATGTCGCTCGGCATCTATCACGACGTGGAGGACGACTTGTTGCCGGGCATCACCGAACAAGGTGTTCGGGGCGGAGATTCCGATAATCGCCGTCTTGTCTATCGCACCGTTTCACTGTGGCAGAAGGGCGCCAAGAACACGTTGCGCGCGGGGCAACGGGCCTTTGACCGTGCGAACTGGGGGCGGGCATCTGTGCAGGTGACCGATATCAAGAACGCGGCGAACGGGGCTGCTCAGAATTCGGGGTCGAGCGTCCGTCAGCGGAATCGCGAGGGCGGGGTCGTCGTCGGCGTCTGGAGCGCGGGACCCGACGGGAAGTGGGACACGGCGGATGACATCAATACCTTCCCCGAGGAGGTGAACTGATGAGACGGGCGTTTACGCTGTTGGAGCTCCTGGTCGTGATCGCGATGATCGCGATTCTCATTGGCGCGGTCGGAACGAGCATGAACCAGGCGCGTCGCCGTGCTAAAATCGCCAAGGCGACGCAGGACGCGAAGGAAATCACGAACGCGATCCTCGGTTTCCGGAACTATGCGAAAGACCGTTCGTTGGCCAACTATGACACGGGCGGGTGGAAGGAAACGACCGAAGGCAACCTCAGCCTGATTCTCGGCGGCGTGAAGTCCGAGAGCGGCGCTGATGTGCCGGTCCTTTACAATGCCCAGTTGCGCGGAGGAAAAGTTGTCGATCCCTGGGGGCGGACGTACCGGTATAGGATTCAGAAGCTCGCTGGCGAAAGCGACGATTCGGGGTCGGCCACGTTTGTGCGCGCCCCCAACCTGCCCAACTTCTACCGGCTGACGGACGAGGAGCGTCAATGAAAAAAGGTTCTGCCCTGCTGATTGTATTGGGACTGCTGTCGTTCATGGTGGTCTCCGCCGTGAGCTTTTCGATCTACATGCGCCAAAGCCGGTTGCCGTCAAGTTATCTGCGGCGCAATCTGGCGGCACGCCATCTGGTGCGCGCGGCGCTGGCGCGGGCAATCGACGAACTGGAGGGGGCGTATAACGACGACGCGAATTGGGGCAAGTACGAGTTGTCCGAGACGGATGTCCGCAGGGGGTTCTACGGCATTTACGACGACCCCTATCCGGGGTGCGGTTACAAAAGCGACAACGACAGCCAAAACGACGGTGATTTCTGGTTTCGGCGCGTGTTTATGCCGTTCGGGCCGACGAAGTTCGCCGAGGCGACAGTCCCGACGTTGACGCTGGAGGCGCTTGCCTACTTGCCGCCCGCGATGATTGACGACGTTCGCACGTTTTCGCGCTACACGCGCACGGCGGCGTGGCGTTCGCTGCCGTATGAAGCGGGCCGCTATGCCTATACGGCCGTCAATGTCTCCGACCTCTTTGACATCAACCGTCTGCGTGCGGCCGATCCGCGTGATTCGGGGCCGAACCGGGTTTCCCTTGCGGCGCTCTGCTCGCAGACGGCGGGAGATCCGTTTGACATTGACATGTCGCGGGCAACGGAGTTGGACACGCTGTTGCAGAGGTGGTCGAGGAGCGGCTACAACACGCCCTTCGTGTCGCTGGCGGATTTCAACCTGCTGTCCGGAAAGTCCGATTTTACGCCGTTCATGGATTACATTGGCGGGGCTGCGACGAAGTTGCTGAAGAATGGCTCTGCCGCTGCGGCAAATGGGCTGTTCATCACCGACACGTGGTTTCCGGCCGCGACGTCAATTTACAAATCCAATCCCGGCAACAATTTCAATTCCGGCAAGTGGATTCCTGCGTCCAGCGGAACGGGCGTTACCTATGACTTGGCGGGCGCGCATCAGCCGTTCCGGAACTTTGAAGCCGGGCAATTTTCGCAGGTTCTGACCATGCGCAACACACAGGACAATGTCGGCGAAATCTTCGAGAAAAACCTTGGGCTTGGACTGGTTGCGCTCTATGATTACCTTGACAGCGACTCAAAGCCGATTTCCCTGGCGCTGCCAACGGTGGAGGCCGTGCCGATGGTTACGGGCGTCAGTTGCCCGGCGATGCTGAAGCCCGAAATCGAGGCGCGTGAGCAAGACGAGATCACCTTTGAGATTCCAAACGAAAACTATGATCCGGATGATCCCTCGCAGCCAGAGAAATGGCAGATTAAACGGTCATGGTCGAAAATGACCTTCACGGGATTCGGCAATCGGGTGCAGATGAAGGCTCTGATGGCCTATCCCTTCAAGCGCATGAAGACGACACAGCGTTTCAACCCGAACGTTTCCTTGCGCGGTGTCTTGCGTGTCTTTGCCGCGCCGGCGGGCATGGGCTGTCGTCCGAGCGACGATGCCGGTCTCCTGTATCCGGCAGAGGACGCTTGGACGAGCGGCGGCCGTGCGCAGAACGGCGTGGCGTCGTTTTACTGTGATGCGGCGTCACCGAGTCCGGGGGCGGTCTTCAACAAGGACATCGAGAAGACGGCGGACGCCATTGACGATTCGATTAACTTGACGTTCGATTGCACGGGCATTGACATGCCGATCATGTATGTCGTCAAGGAGGAATGCACAAACGGGAAAGGGCCTGATGGCTTTGAGGCAAAGACCTATCTGTCGCTGGACGGTCTCAAGAACAGCGACGCGACGTTCCGTCCGCTGACTGTCCATGGCACTGTTGACGGGGAATGGAACAATTTGCAGGCGCTGCCGGCGCATGCGTTCAAGGAGGAGCGGCTCGGCGTCGTGACGGATTCGCTGTCGGGGTTTACGTCGTCCTACAAGCTTTATGCGGCGGTTTGGCTGCAGGTTTGGGACGGCAACGATGTGGTCGACATGGCGCCGGCTTCGATCAAGGACGACATCGAGTGGCTCGGTGCAAGCACGGCGGCGCAGGCGGTCAATGCGCGCAAATGCGGCGACGGGACGCCTCTTCTCAGTTTTTGTGCGGACTATGACGTGAAATGGGCGGAGTCGATGGCGGCTGATTTGGCGACGCCGGCGACTTTTGGCCTGTGGAAGACGCTCTATGCGGTTGATCCGCGCTACAACTTTGCGCCAGAGGACTGGTTCTCAAAGAATGCAAACGAGACGGTCTCGAAGACCGAATGGTCGAATGAAATCGGATTGGGCTCGTCGTCGGCCCTGCTCGGACAGAATGGTCGTGACCGCGACATCTTCATGTTCGTCTCCGACCAGGAGTATCTGCAGGCGATTGGCGAACTCCAGTTCCTGCCGGTCATGGGGCGGATGGACGGAACAGAGAATTTTCTCAGCGGAGACTATTCGCCGAACTTTCATGGGAACGCCTTTTCCGCGCGTACGGGTGCGACAAGTGGCGAGTTTGCGAACGGCGGCCGTTTCTGGCGGACGTACACGGCCTATGACAACGGCGACGGGACGGATCCGGTTTATGGCTTGTTGTACAACACTCAGGAGATTCGGTTCCAGTCGGGCGTCGGAGACTTCAAGGTGAATCCGTATTCGGACGATAACCGCGTGCTCGCGGCGGCACTGGTCGGTACGCCGTTTGACTATTATGTCGCCTCGACGAATGACAATCAGCGACAGGTCGGAGGAAAGCAAAACAATCTCATTGGGCAGATCAATCTGGACAGCAGCTTGAGTCGCTATTCCTTTGGCGAGGCCGATCTCGCGAAGATGAGTCTGGACGACTTGCTGGACGTGATGGATTCGTTTAAGGCAACCTTTGGCAGTCGGGCGAAGAATTCGAATGTGGCGGAGGCCCTTGACTGGACGGGGGGATTTGACGACTTGGCCTGGCAGGAATTGGATAAGAGCAAGATCAATGACGTCAACACGAGCTTTATGGGCATCGATCTTGCGAATGCCACGGGAAAACCGCTTCATCAGGTTGACCGAAAGTTCCTCTATTCGTTCTGGCGCGAGTGCTTCGAGAATCGCCAGCAGCTCTTCCTCGTGTTCGTGCGCGCGGAGCCGATGTCGACATCGGGCGGCAGCGTCGGCAAGGCGATGCCGCCGTCGCAGTTGGGCGGGCGGGCCGTCGCGCTCGTGTGGCGTGATCCGGCGGTGCCGAGTTATCCGTCGGGGACGACGCGCAAGACGCGGCAGGAACTCGCAGGGCAGGGGGACGCCGTTCGCGAGGATGTCCGGGATGCACGAAAAGACCAGGCGCCCCATCGCACGCGCGTGCTGTTCTACCATCAGTTCGAGTGAGCGTGAACGGCAGAACCGATTTTCATTCAAAGACGGCTGAATCTTATGCAGAACAAGCGAACACCCAAACCTCTTGACGGCTGGGCCTTTTCTCCGGCCTTTACGCTGATTGAACTGCTCATCGTCATCGCCATCATCGGCGTCTTGTCGGGTGTGCTGTTGACGAGCTTTTCGGGCGGAACCGAGGCTGCGCGTGCAGCAAAGTGCCTCTCCAACATGCGGAATCTTGCGCAGGGGGCCATCAGTGTCGCGTCGCGGACGTCATGGTATCCGTATGCAGGAAGCCATGCCGTTGTCGGGGCTAATGGCAAGGGCGAGACGATCTATTCGGAACGAGTGGGCTGGATCAGCTGGCTGTCGAAGAACGATGAATACGGCACGCGGACGAAGAGCAAGGCCAAGCCGACGAGCTTTCAGGCCTGCGAGAGTCTGGGCGCCTACTGTAGCCAAAGCGGGCAGGACGAGGACGGCGATTTTGCGCTCTCGAATGGCAAGCTTTGGACGGCCGTCGGAAAGGAGCGCGCCGTCTACACGTGTCCGGCGCATGTCTTGCGCGCCGGCAAGAAGAAGACGCGCGTGCGCTGGAGTTATGTGATGAATGCCTATTTCGGCTATGACTCGACGAAGGGGAGTGATGCCGTGGGCACGGCGGACGGAAGCGGGGGCATCTATTTCAGCAGTTCGCGTCTGGATCGACGGTTGCTTTTCGCCGAGTTGCCGATCAGCGGCCAGCCGGTGCCCTCGACGGAAATGAGCGCGAAGCAGGCGGACAGTTATCCGACGGGCGATGGCAATCCGCTGACGGACTGCGTTCTCCAGTATAAGGCGAACGTCAATGGCAAGGGGTATAATACGGACTGGGACGGGGCGGCCGAGGCAATCGCGTTCAACCACAAGAGCGGCAAGCGCTGGTGCGCGCATGTCGTTTTCGCCGATGGGCACACGGAGAAGCTGTTGGCGCCGCGTTCAAGCGGCGGGCTTTCCGACGAGCAGTTGACGGCGCTTCTCTGCGCGGGTGTAGACGTCGGATTCGATGGCTCGAACTATTCGCTGATTGACAAGGGCGACAAGAATTGATCCGTGCGCTTGACAGGGTAATATGGTATAGTTCGCAGTGCTGGTTGGAAAAGACACCCGAATGGGTGACGGTTTTAGACAATACAAACAAGGAAAACACGCATGAAAAAACTGATGACAATGCTCTCGGCGGTTGCCGTGGCCTTTGGCCTTCAGGCGGCGTCGCCGTATCCAAGTGGTTCTAGCTTCAATGAGGAGAATTGGCTGGAAATAGAGGCGGAGACAAACCTGTGGACGTCGCTTGAGGGTCTCAGCATCTCGACGACTCCAGCCACGTTTAGTGCGGCGGTGGGCGCGCCTGATCAGTTTCATGATGAGGACTGGAAGAACAATCTTGAATTCAAGCGCGGGCTGACGGATCCGACGTATCGCGCGATTCAATTGGGTGAAAATGGCGTGCCGGTCAAGCAGCCCCTTACCAATGCCGTGGTGGTGGACACGCTGATCAAGTTCACGCCGTATGATGTGGAAGACCCGGCGAGCCTTGACGGCACGAATGCGAAGCTGGCCGTGTGGGTAAGGGAACTTGAGGGTGAGGATGGTGCGGCATCGTCCTATCAGCTGATGGTGACGGCTGGTAAGTGGGATTCGGAGAAAGCGGCATTGACGCGGACAGACTATGCCTGTTCGAGTAAGTTCACGGACATTGATGCGTGGTATCGCTTGACGGTCAAGGCCATTGCGGATGTGTCGAATGGATATAACATTCCAGGCTTTGTCGTTTTTGTCAACGGGGAGCTCGTGACCTCGTCCGAGGTCAAGACGGATGTGTCGAACATTGGCAACCTGTCAAATGAGGCGATGGGGTGGAATGTCAACGGGGGGATATTCCCGTCGCTGATTGGAGCTGATAAGACGATTCAGCAGGTTGGCTTTGCGGGTCAGGGCTGGATTGATGATTTGTCCTTCACGGACGTGATTCCGTCGTGGGCGGCGGCAACGGAGACCTTCACGATTGTGGGCGACGTCCATGTCGAGAGCTTCGTGTATGAGAACAGAACGTGGAAGAAGGGGGATGCTGCATTGCTTGGTTTCTCGACGGCGCAGGCGGCAACCGAGGTGACGAACATTGTGTACGAGGCGGGGTATTTCGGGCCGGAGAAGTTCGGCGTCAACAGGGAGGCGAATAGTGAGAACGTGGTCGGGCCAGCCCAGGCTTTGGCGGCGACGGTGACGATTGGCAACCGAGCGGAGAACTATGCGGTGCTGACGCAGGCCATTGCGGCCATCAACGAGGCAGCGGAGGATGTGACGTTGAGACTTGGCGCGAATGTTGAGAATTATATTGAGATTAACAATGTCTCTAAGAAAGCGGTTACGCTGGATCTTGCGGGGCATACGGTTTTGAACTACATTTATGCGTTTTCGAAATTGATCATCATGGATTCGTCGACGGACAGCACGGGTAAAGTGGACGGAGAAGTCGCGGGTGATGATGATATGCTTGCGATTCGGGGCGGCAAGTTCCTCGTCGAGAAGAACCTGAATGGCATTGTGGCGACGTTGCCGGAGGGCAAGGCGTTGGTCGAGCAGGACGGATACTACGTGCTGGGAGATGCACGAGCGGAGGATGGTTCGGCAGCGAATCCCTACACGATCAGCACGGAGGAAGACCTTGCGAAACTGACGCAGTATGGTGTCGGTTCCGGAAACGCGGGCAAGCACTTCGTCCTGCAGAATGACCTCACGCTGACGAGCGCATGGGCGGGTGTCGGCGTGTATGACAACACGGCGAACGCATCGGCGTTCGAGGGCGTGTTCGATGGTCAGGGCCATACAATTAGTGGTGTCACGTTCACGAAAACGACGGATGCCAACAACTATCGCGGCTTCTTCAACCAGATTCACAACGCGACGATCAAGAATGTGACCGTTCAGGGTGACGGGTTTGGTTCGAATGTCCCGACGGGTGAGTACGGTTGCGCGCTTCTCGTGGGTTGCGCGAACGATTCCACGATCTCGAACTGCGTGACGAAGGGCTCGATTGCTTCTGCTACGCACAACGCGGGCGGCATCGTTGTTCGCATCAAGGACACCACGATCCAGGCGTGTACGAACGAGGCGAATGTCACGGGCAGCTACACGAAGGTTGGCGGCATTGTCGTGCTCAACCAGAATTCGACGACTGCATGCCGGATTGAGGGCTGCGTCAACAAGGGGACGCTCACGGTTTCGGGCAACGCTGAGAAGGCCGGTCAAGACGGGCTGGGCGGCATCATTGCCTATGTGGGCGATGACAGGTTGACGATTAAGGACTGCTCCAACGAGGGTGCGCTTGTCAAGGGCGAAGGGGCTCATGCTTCGGCGAAGGTCGGTCAGGTTGTCGGCTATATGTATGCGGCCGGTGTCACGGTTGCGGGCACGCTGACGGTTCGCACGGACGCGCCGACGGTTGGTGATCGCAACAACCATTCCGTTGACGGTCTCGCGTTCGCGACGGTTGCGGAGAACGTGGCGACGCTGGTCGCGAACAGCGAAGCGGCTGCGGGCGCGAGCCTGAAGGTTATGGCGGAAGGCACGCCGAGCATCGCGCTTGCGAAGGGTGAGTCGATTACGCTCGATGAAACCTTGGCGAAGGCAACGGTTACGGCTCCGGCGGACTGTGACCTGTCTCATGTGGGCAATGTCTACACGGCGACGGAGAAGGCCCCGGCGAGTGTTACGCCGGATGGTGAGGCGATTGTCGTTGACACGGAAGAGGCTGCATCGAATCTGGGTATCTCCGCGACTTCACCGGATGAGAACATCGTCGCGTCCGCAGACTATGCGAAGTACTTCACGAAGAAAGTGACTGTGACGGCGGACGGTAAGTTCTCGGTCATGGCGGTGCTGGATACGACGGTCGTCAAGGCGGACGAGGTTGCGGCTGAGCTTGTTGGCAAGTTTGGCGAGATTGCTGAGGATGGCGTGACGGTCTCGAATGCGAAGCCCGGTCTCTACTACTCGGTTAAACAGGGCCAGACGCTTGGTGCAATGGGTGAGTGCGAGCGCGTGCAGGCGACGGCGTCGACGGTTAAGATCAAGGCCACGAAGTTCACGGGCTCGGGCTTCTACGAGGTTCTCATCAACACGAAGCCGACGGGCAATGTTCAGTAAGTTAGGCAACTGAATGCGGCTGAAAGGCCAACAACCGAGGGCTGGGGCTTACGCTCCAGCCCTCGGCGTTTTTGGTGGGAGAGAGGGGGGAGAGAGAAGGACAAAGGACAGAGGACAGTCGACAAACGGGAGTTGGAGGACAAAAGACAACGGACAAACGGGAAACGTCTTTGTCGGCGGTCGGCTGTCTTTGGAGGCGCGCACATGAAGACGGCGATCATTGGGCATTTCGGCGGCTATCGCAAGATGTATTCCTTTGGCTGGACGTGCCTCATCTATCACGCGACGACTTTGTTCTGCCGGCGGAATTACAACTACAAGAATGACGCGCTGGGGAAAACCGTCGGACAGATGGTGGGTGCGGCGCGTTCGGCGCGGCGACGTCGAAGGAGCAGGAACTGAAGCGGCTCGATGTCGCCAAGGGGTCGCTCGACGAATGGGCGGGCGACTACGAGGCCTTTCTTGTCGATGCGGGCGAAGCGCCCTGGTCGCGGCATGATTCGCCGCGCGTGCGCCTTGCTGACGGGCCAGATGCAACGCACGGCCACGGACTTCACAACCGAAGGCGGCTTTACAGAACGCATGAGCGCGGCGCGGCTGGCCGCGCGTGATGCGGCGGTGCAGGCGGCAGGGGCGCCGGCGTGTCCGAAATGCGGGCGGGCCATGCGAAAAATGGTCGCGCGCAAGGGGCGCAACGCGGGCAATGCCTTCTGGAGTTGCACGGCCTACCCGAACTGTACGGGAACAAGGGCGTGGTAGGCGACCGCGCGGGGGCCTTTGTCCTCTCGTTGTCTCGGCTGTCAGCCCTCTCCGCTCTGCCGTGCGGCCGCTCTTGTCCGCAGGCGACGATTTTTGGTATAATCCGCTGGAAAATAGACTAGGTGGATTGTGCCCTCGCCTCGCGGGTGGGCGCCTTTCGCCTTGTCAGACGGAGATTTTGTAAAAAGGGCAGAGACATGAGCTTCATTCAGAGAGTCGCGTTGCCGCGCGTTGTCAGGCTGTTTGCCGTGGCGGTGCTTGTGGCGTCTTCGGCATTGTTTACGTACGCGGAGGACGCGCCTGAAACGCTTTCGGGCGATGTGGTTGTCACGGGCGGCGGAACAATTTCCTTTACGGGTGCGTCGGCAACGAACTGGATTGGCGGTGACCTTTTGCTTGTCTACTCGAACACGACGGCGAGCGGCACGTTTGTGTTGCCCGGGACGACGAAGGCGCGAGTCCTCGCGGTGGGCGGCGGCGGCGGCGGCGGCGGCAGCAGCCGCCGGAACGCGGCCTCGGCGACGAAGGCGTTTGGCGGCGGCGGCGGCGGCGGCGCGGGCGGTTTCGTGGAGAAGTCCGGGGAGCTGCTGTCGGCGGGCACGTACGCGGTGACGGTGGGCGCGGGCGGCGCGGGCGGCAGCACGGCGACATCGTCCGCGAGCATCACGGCGGGCGAGGACGGCGGCGCGACGGCGATTCGGAGGGACGGGGCTTCGTGGGTCGAGGCGCTTGGCGGCGGCGGCGGCGGCGGCCTCGGCGCGGGGCGTGCGGGCGGTTCGGGCGGCGGCGGCTCGCATCCCGACGGCAGCGACGCGGCGGCGTCGGGCGCGGGCACGGACGGCCAGGGCTTCGCGGGCGGCGCGGGTGACGCGTCCCTCTACGGCGGCGGCGGCGGCGGCGCGGGCGGCGCGGGCGCGGCGGCGTCGAGCGGCGACCCGGTGGGCGGCGTGGGCAAGGCGAGCGACATCACGGGCGAGGCGCGGTACTACGCGGGCGGCGGCGGCGGCGGCTACAACCTCTCGTCGGCGAGCGCCGGGGCGTCGGGCGGCAGCGGGGTCGGCGGCACGGGCGGCTACGGCGCGACGGCGGCGGCGGACGGCGCGGACGGCACGGGTTCGGGCGGCGGCGGCAACGGCAGCCACGACGGCGTCGCGGGCAAGGGCGGCGACGGCGTCGTCTACGTCCGAATCGCAGCGACGATGGAAGGCGTGTTCCAAAAGCCTGATCCGACGGTCACCTACACGTATGACGGCAAGGTTCATTACTCGCTCAAGCCGAACAGTTTCTATACGGTCAGAGGTGCGAATGTCGCGACGAACGCCGGCACCTACGTTGCGACGGCGACGCTCCGGGATGGCGTGACGTGGCCGGACGGCTCGGCGGACGCCGTCACGGTGACGATGACGATCGCGAGATGCCCTGTCACGTTCTCGGACTTGGCGCTCGACGACTGGGAATTTGGCGTGGAGGTGTTGCCCGTGCCGACCTGCACGGTTGTTCCGAGTTGGGTTGTGCCGACCTATTTCTACCAGCGGAAGACCGGCGCGACACCGGCCGATGACGGCTGGTCGGATGTGCGTCCGACGGATGCCGGCGACTACTGGGTGCGCGTCTCCGCGCCCGACACGGACAACTATGAGCCGACGCCGGCAACGGCTTCGTTCACGATTTCGCCAGTCGCTGTCACGCTGGGCGACTTTCGTCAGAAGGACTGGATGCTGGGAACGCCAGACGAGGCGACGCCCCGCCCCATCCTTGAGGTAAGCCCCGCGTGGACGGAGATTGACTTCTCGTATGCGGCTTTTGCGGAAGGCGTCGCGGCGGGCGACATTCCAGACGACCAGTGGGCGACGGACAAGCCGACGGCCATTGGTCACTACTGGGTGCGGGCGACGGCGCTGCCAGGCGGCAACTATCGGCCGACGCCGGCGTTTGTCTATGCCGACTTCCGAATCGTGAACGGTCTCGGCGATCGCTTTGTCGATTATGTCGAAATCACGAACCTCACCTACACGGGGGCGTCTCCGGCGGAACTGACGAACTTCCCGTACCGGATTACGCTGTCGGAGAGGGGGCTGCCGGGTTTCCTTTACGAGCGCGCGGGCACGGACGGCCAGTCTCTCGCTTTCACGGACGCGGATGGAAATGTGTTGCCCTACTCCTGCGGCACGCAGGACTGGAAGGTGCGTGGCGAGAGCGTCGTCTATGTGCGTCTGCCGCGTGTTACCTCCGAGCCGCAGCTCGTCCGCCTCTACTGGCTTTTGCGGCCCATGGCGACGGTGCCCGACCACGACCCTGATGACGTGTTTGCCGACTGGACGCCGGCTGATGCGGATGCGCGGCAGGGGGAGATTGACGCGGGCTTCGACCTCGTCGTGCGCAACGGCTATCGCGTCAATTTCTGGCGGCGGTTGCCGGCCCTCTCAAAGACGATGTGGAACGAGGGCGAGCCGTCTGCGGATTTGACAGACCCGATTCTCGCCGAAGGCACGTTTGTGCGCCGGTTCCTGGATGCCACGACCGGAAGCGAACTCGCGGAGATGCCGACGCATGGTGGCGCGTATCGCGTCAGTTACGAGTTGGTTGATCCGAACCTCGAGTACGAGCCGCTTGAATGCCATATCGACTTCTGCATTATGGGTTCACAGGAGATGGACGATCTCCAGGGCGCGGCGTCCTCTCTCACGCTTTCGGGGCGCGTCCTGCTCGCGAACGACGACACGGCGCCTGGCCATGCGGTGACAGATCAGGGGTATTGGCAGACGGACGCCGAGCAGCATGCCGTCTTCTGGACGCACGAAGGAGAGCATGACGTCGCCGCCCTCTTCCCGAACCTACGGCGGTTCGCGGGCGTTAACCATCGGCTTTCCTCTCGTGACGAGACAGGTCGGACGAATCTGCTGTGGCGGTTGACGGATGTCCTTTTGGGCAACACGTTCAGGTACGAAGACGTGGCGAGCGAAGGTTCGGCGAAGGTGTTCTTGCCGACGTCCACGACGGCGCAGCCGATTTCGTCCGAGACGGGCGTGGCCGGCACGAACACCGAGGCGGGCTGGATGGTCTTCCGCAACACGACGGGCGCGGCCATCTATTCGCCGTGCTATACGAACGGCATCGGGACGGTTTACTTCGATGCCGTCAACACCTACACCACGTCCATGTGTCCGCCGGAGGTGTCGCAGCTCGTCGTCGAGATCGCGACAAATGTGACGGACGCGGCGACGGGGGCGAGTCTGCCGCCGACGGACGCGAACTGCCGAGGGCCGAATGCCTTCGGCAACGTCGAGGAGTTCGGGCGCCTGACGGAGTCCGTGTGGCATCGCGTCGCGCTCATCCCGCTCAAGCGCGACAATGGCGCAACGGCGTTCACGCGCCTGGCCGAGACGGATGTGGTTACCCTGGACATCGCGCAGGGCAAGACGGTCAACAACTTCTTCCGCATCTGCGCATCCGTGGACTATCGCGGACCCGCGCGCTTCCGGATTCGCCGCCTGACGGCCGACACAGACAGGGGAGCAGACGACGGCAACTATTTGTTGGCGGTTGACAACGTCCTCGTCTCGTATCCGAAGTCGGTCGTTTCGCTCCAGCCGTTCGGGCGGATGGATGTCGAGAAGACGGGGCGGCTGACGGTCGGGCAGGAGGGCGCGTTCAGCGTGCCGTTCCCGTCCGTCAGCGACCGTGAAATCTATGCCCGCGCGACGAACGCGACATGGGTGAGCGCGGCGACGAACCTCGACCCGAAGGCGATGGTGCAGCTCGCGCGGATGCATTATCGCTGGCGCTATCTGAATCAGCGCTTTGAGCCCGAGGACGGCTCGTGGCGGTCGGTCGACCTGAGTCCGTTCGACGACTATCGCGCTTCGACGCCGCTTGAGGTCCCGGCGCAGTCGGGCGACGTCGAATTCTTCTTCGAGAGTTTCACGGCGATTCCCTACTACGACTACTACGACTATTCGGGCGCTGACCCGAATCGTGCGCTGAAGTTGACGGGCACGGACGGGAAGCCGCTCTTCACGGAGGAGACGGGCACGGTCACGAATCGCCTGAGCGCGACGAAGGACTGGTTCTTCCGCTATCGCGCGGGGCAGAGTCCCTGGGGCGGCGTGAGCGTCGTCTTGACGGGCGACCTTGTGGCGAACCAGCCGATGGAACTTGTGGGCAATCATCTCTGGCGCGGCATGGTGAAAGTCCCGGTTGGCACGACGGGTTCGTCGACCTTCTTCTTCGATGGCCAGGATCGCTGGGAGGATGGGGGAACGCGCCCCGTTGGGTCGGCGCAGTGGTTCCCGCTCACGGGGGTCAAGCAGCTGCCCGGGCGCGGCACGGCGCAGACGACGGGCACGCCGCAGACAATTGCGGTCGATGATGCCTCAGGCTACCTTGAGTTCCAGTTCAATGACGAGACGGGCGTCTTCACGGTCGGGCACGCCGAATTCCAGACGTTCAACCAGTGGCACGATGCGCGGCGCGAGGGCGAGACGTTCGTTGGCTCCTATGCGGAGACGAGCGGCGTGACCGTCGCTGAGATGGTGCAGACGAACGCGCACATGAACACGTGGACGCTTTTCAAGATGACGGACTCGAACTGGAACGAGACCTTCGACCTCGCGAACTACGTCAACGCGGGCTATCCGAAGTATACGGCGGACTACATCTCGCAGAAGATGCCGCATCAGTGGAACGGCGTGAATGGCCTCTTCGTCGATGCGCGGCTGACGGCGTCGAACCTCGTCCAGAAGATGACCGAGTCGGGCATCGCCTGGCAGATGGCCGGGCGTGGGCGCGGCAGCGTCTCCTACACGCAGAGCGACACGCCGTCGGGAATCGAGACGATCCGCTTCAAGGCGCGTCTCGCGCAGGCTGTCACGTTTGCCGACTTTTCGCCGTGCTACAGCGCGGATACGCTGACGCTCAAGGACTACACGTTCGTCTGCCCGGCAATCATGTCGAAGGCGAACGGCAACGACTACGCGCCGAATGCGTCGATGAGTGTCGTCGGCTACTATTTCCCGGGACGGGGCTGCTACGAGTTCCGGGTTGAGCGGCGCGGGAGCGACGGGCTGCAGTTGCTCATCTACAAGTGGAGCCTGATTGACGGCGAGGTGAAGAGCGAGTGCCTCGCGTCGCGCTGGTTTGGAGGCGCGACGATGCAGCACGATGGCGCGGCGGGCAACATGGTCGGCAATCTCACGGAGAAAGTGCCGAAGACGTGGTGCCTCTACCTGTCGTTGGGCGAAGATCCCGCAGAGCCGGGCGCGACGACGATTTTGGCGGGGCTGTCGGTTAACAGCGACAGCCCGGCGGCGGCGTTCAGCGGCGTGAACTACCGGTCGCTTTGCTGCGTGGACGACACGGCGTCTCGCCACACGTTCGGCACGTTCGGCATCCTGCCGACGAACTGCCAGGGCCAGTTCATCGATCCACGCCATTGGACGGCCGTCGTGCCGCGGACGAGCCTGTCGTGGACGACGCCGTCAGGTGTCGAACAGGCGGCGTATCCGCACTTCAAGGGCTATGCCGATTCGCGCGCGGTCAACTTTGCCAACAAGGCTGGCTCGACGACGGTCGCGCATGGCGACGCGATTTCGGCGAACGGCTGGGTCTTCCAGCCCAGCCGCACGGTGGCGACGACGAACATGCTCAGCAACCTGGACTGGCGGTATGGCATTGGCGCGCCAAACGATCTTGCGCAGACGGTAAAGGTTCAGCTCAAGCCCGTGAGCGGCGGCGAAGCGTCCTGGCAGACGGTGCAGGAGGTGCCCGTCAGCAGCTATGCGTTTGGCGAGACGCCGTTTGAGGTCACGCTGCGCACGAATGCAAACTGCCATGTGCAGCTCGTCTCGGGTGTGCGGCCAACGGACGTCGCGGTCTGGCAGATTGAGCAGACGGCGTGGAACGGACAGGACATCGAGGGCATCGACGGCCTTTCGCGTGACTTCATCTTCACGCAGGCGCGCGTGGACGAGGAGATCGCGGGCGGCGCAACGAACCGTGCCGTCACGCTCCAGCCGGCGCGGGCGAATCCAGGGCGGGCGCTTTCTGTCCGCTCGCCGTTGCTGAATGGCCTGGGCATGGTCGGCTTCACGTACAAGGACGTGCAGGAGGGCTGCCGTCTCCTCGTGCAGGTGGCGACGAATGACGTGCGGAGCAACCTGAATGGCACGGGGGGCTACAACCGTTCCACGAACGCCGTGCCGCTTGGAACGGACGCGGCTGTTCCGCAGTGGATCACGGTGCGTGAATACGGCTACGACGAACTTAAGGACGCGACGACGAAAGAGTACTACCTGGGCTGGCACGATCACGCGGAGCGTCCGCTGGAAGGCGTGATTCGCCTTGCCGTCGCGCCGGACGTCGTGGCGACGGCGGCGGGCCTTGCACGGGAGAATCCCGACTACGGCGCGATTACGCTGACGGATGTCTACGTCCATGACGAACCCGCGATTGACACGCGCAGCTGGATTGGCTTCAACCTGCGCATGATTGGCGACACGGCCGACACGGAGCGGCGCATGCTGCTCTCCGACGCGTCCGTCGGCACGGCGGGCGGCGAAATCGGTTCGGGCCTTTCGGCCGGACTCAACGATTCGCTGCGGCAGATCCTCGGCGATGAATCCGAGTTCGACAAGGTCAATCCGTGCATCCAGTCGCCGACGTTCGGCTCCTACGCGCAGACGAACGGCGTGACGCGGCAGGCGTCCATTGGCCAGGTGCGCTTCCGTGCGCGCCTCTACGAGACGAATGCCGCCGCGATGAAGCCGGCGACCGTCACGCTCTATGGCACGCGCGATGGCTCGGCGACCGACTGGGGCGAGCCGGTCACCAACTTCACGGTCACGACGCCCGTCTACGAGATCTTCGAGTATCGTGCGCCGGCCCAGAAGAATTTCGCGGCAATCCGCCTCGTGGTGGACAACGTGATCAATCCCGCCGAAGGCGTGACGCCGCAGCGCGTCCTTCTCGACGAGGTCGCCGTCACGGAGAAGACGGACTCGAAGGTCGGCTTTGTCTATGCGCGCCCGTTCCGCACGGGACTTGAGAGCGACTGGGTGGTCGAGGACATCCTCGACAAGTCCCAACAGCCGCTGACCGGCGAGTCGTGGGGCGTGCAGACGCAGCTGCGGCTGGATCAGCTTGCGGACGACATTGACACGGATCGCGGCTTCCGCGTGACGCTGCGCACGTTCACGGGGACAAGCCCCTGGGGCTATGACCGCTGGCTGGACGATTCGCGCGCGAGTGCCGAGGTCGAGCTCAAGCAGGTCGGCGCGAAGACGAACTACGTCTTCCGCTCGACAGGGAGCGTGCCGGCGTCGATCTACAAGCCGACGGCGACGGAGGGGACAGTGGTCGTGCAGTATGTCGTCACGGTCTACTACTATGAGCGCGGCGGCACGGATGAACTTTCGGCGACGATTGGCGACGGCACGGTCGAGGGCGAGGAGTGGACGAACCCGACCTGGTACACGCCCGTTGACTACAACGACTCGTACGGTAATGGCCATGAGCATTTCTCGCCCTACACGATTCTTGACGCCGTGTTGCCGGGGCGCGTTTGGATCAACGAACTGAACTGGAATGACGGCGAATACCGTAGCGTGACGAACCAGTTCATTGAGCTTGCCGTGCCGTGGGGCGTCGATCTCAAGAACTGGCGTCTGACGATGACGGACATCAACCACCGTACGGTGACGCTCGCCGTCCTTGGGCAGAACGGCGTGCCGACGAAGAAGAAGAGCGAGGACGGGCATCGGAGCGGTGACTACGACTTCCTCGTGCTCGTGAGCCCGCAGACGAAGGCGGCGGGCTGTCTGCGCGACAGCGTGACGGGCGCGCCGTTCGTGCCGGACGGCACATGGACGTCGGAGAAGCTTGCCAGCACCTTCCCCAATTCGTCGTTCCAGTACGACTGCCCCTACGAGTTTGCGCTCTATCGTCCGAGCGGCATTCTGGAGCAGCAGATTGTCGTCGGCGGCACGAACGAGCTGATTGGGACGGAGTATGACGCTTATGCCTATCAGTACGAAGGAACGAATCTCGTGCGTGAGCTCAACGAGATTCTCTACAGCCCGAACAGGTATTTTGCCGGCAACGACAACGCCTTCCTGCCGGGGGCGCAGACGCTGTCCTCGTTCGGCGTGACGGGTGCGGCGCACGGCGAGGCGGGCGGCTGGTCGGCCGAGATGGCGTTCACGCCCGGCCGTGTCAACGTGGGACAGGCTCCGCTGACGGGCTGGTATGTCCAGCCGCGCGGCGATAGCATCTGGGTCTATGCGAAGGTGTTGGGCGATGCCCTCTCCCAGCGCATCGGCACGGACACTGCGCGCGACACGTTCGTGATTGTCAGTTCTGGCGGCGGCACGAACATCGTCTACGAAGCGTTGCCGTGGCATGGCATTGGCGCACTCACGGTGAACGGAAAGACGAATGTGTCGGCGACGGGGGCCTCGTCCTACACGTTGAATCTGAACAACGTCACGGAGACGACCTACGTGGTTGCGTACGCGGGCCTCAGTTCGGCGTTGACCGACGCGGGGCTTGATCCGAGCGACCGCTATGCGCCCGCCGTCGCGAAGTGGCTCGCCGACCGTGCGGATGCCGGCACGCTGAAGAACCCGGAGGGGCCGATTGTGCTGGGACACTACAAGGGGCTGAGCGAGTCGGCCGTGCCGCAGGAGCTCTCCCTCAAGGACATGTACTGGCTCGACATGGATCCGACGAATCCGGGCTGGTGGCTGCGCGGCGATGTCATCAACGCCGACGGCACGCCGATTTACCGCAAGCGCAAGTGGAATGAGTCTTGGACAGAGCATTATACGAACCGCCTTGTCCAGGTGAAGCTCTATCTCTCGAACGACACGGACAATGTCGTGATGGCGCCGTCTCGCTTGCAGGGCCTCGGCAACGAGCAGTCCGACACGTTCGCCGGCAACTGGACGTCGGTGACGTTCAAGGTGACGGCGGCGCTAGAGAACGGACTTGAGCACAACGCCGGCTTCCTGCCGTTCCGCTGGTTCACGTTCGGGCCGAACAGCTTTGACGCGACGGACTTTACGGCGACGATCGAGATTCTCGACCCGTTCTCGCGGTCTTCGCCAGGGTATGACTACGGCTGGACGGGATGGCGCGGCACGTCCATGTTCTTCAAGTGGCGGTTGGACGATCAGGCAAGCCCGCCGACGACGGTGGAAGTGCTGGACAAGCAGTCGACTTACGAGGGCCGTCTGGAGGATGACACGCCGTGATTGCTGTTGACAAGGCGTTGAGAACGTGTGGAGAAGTTGTTGCCCGCTTGTCGATAGCACTTGCCATTCAACCCTTCTTTTTGGTATCATGCGTAATGCTTTGCTGGGGAGAGAGTCCTCAGAACTTGAGAATATGACAGAGAAGACACGTACGAGGCTGAAGCACGTGCCCCTCATGCTGTGCATGACGGGCGCGTGTCTCCTGTTTGTCGCGGGGTGCGGTAAGGCCGAAAAGGCGGCGGAGAAGACGGTTGATCCGTCCTCGCCCGAAAGTTACATGAACGATTCGGCGTTTCGTCAGAAGCTCACGGCCGACCGTAAGGAGCGTCAGCGGCTTTTGCGTTCGCGTGCCGAGATCGTCGGGCAGATGAAGGCGATGATCGACGCGAAGAAGCGCGAACTCCAGACGAACGATTTGGCGGCGGTCAAGGCTGTGCTGGACGACGATCCCGCGTGGCAGGATTTGACCCGGAAGTGCGAAGAGGCCAATGCGCAGGTTGAGGCAAGCCGTCAGGCGACGCTGAAGACGGTGCGCACGCGCATTACTCCCAAGGAATCCATTTCAAAGTGAAGAGGAAAGCAACCATGAAGATCAGCAAACTGTTCTCCGTCCTGACGTTCGGCCTTGCGGCGTTTGCGGCGACACCGATCCACGCGGCTACGGGTGGTGACATCGTTGACATTCGCGTGATGGATGACGCGGCCAACTTGATGGTGTTCGGGGCGGACCGAAACGGCGGTAGCCCCTATCTCTGCTCGGCGGATCGTCCATTGACGGCGGGCGACAAGCTTTATATCCGTGTTCGCTTGCTGGTGCGTGACTACGACGCCTTTCAATTTGCCCCCTCCGAAAACGTGTGGTCGTTCAAGGCCGGGACGTTGGGCGGCAGCTTGATCAATCGTCCGAAACTGGGTCTCTACATGGGCGAAGGCCGGGCGCCGGCATGGGCTGAATATAGCGAGCAGGGGCCGCAGGCGTGGCAGTTGAGCGGCCGACTGGAGAGAGACGATCTCGGCAATGAGGATTCCAGCCACAAGTATTACACGGATCTCTATTTCTGCTACACGGTTCGGGCCGGTGACCTTGCCTTGCCGATTCGCCTCCTCAATTCGACGGGGAGCGGCCCCGCTTCCAACAGCGATGTTGCGACCGATTACTATTTGCTCAATGCGCGTCCTGGGGCTGACTACTGGTCGCTTCAGGACAAGGACGGCAAGGTCGCGAATTTCTTCTATGGTGCAGAAGTGTTGCCGGCTCACGTGGATTGGCCGAATGGAGATGCCAGCACGGCGGGCCCTGTTCGGAACTTCGATCTCGCGGCCGAAGGCGCGTATGTGAAGACGATTGACTTTGACACGGCCGATCCGAACGCGGGGGAGGGCTATTGGCGTGAGGTCTACGAGGGGTTGGGCCCCGACACGATGCCGTCCCTGACGGTAGTCGGCACGAACGCCGAGGCGATGGTCGTCTATTTGTGGTCTTCCGACGAGTCGAAGGTCGTGTTGGCGGCTTCGGGCGCGAACACGCTGGTTTCGACGACGGATGGGCGGACGTTGCTGAAGGTCCCTGTTCCGGCGGGCGAGACGTCCGTCACCTTCACGATGCGCGGCGCGATGGGGGCTTCCGAGGGCGAGGAGGCCGAGATCTTCATGAGCCCGGTCGCGAATGTCGTCTATCGCCCGACGGGCGAACTGGCGAATGTGACCGTGAGCCGCCGTGTGCGTGTCGGCCCGCCGAAGGAGCCGACCGTCCGGGTTTACATCAACGCGCAGGACAAAGTGAGCGACACGAAGGTCGCCGTGCCGGACTATTCGGACGAAGCGAACGTGAACCGGCTCGTCTTGAGCGTGGTGCCGACATGCCCCGACCCGATTACGGTGCGCATCAAGGCGTCCGTCAGCACGGACGACACGTTGAGCACGCTCTCCGACATCTTCGACGCGAACATCCTTCGCATTGCCAATCCGGGATTCGGCGGCGAGCCTTCCGACCAGCGCGTGTCGGAGTTCGAGATCCCGGCGAACACGGGGACGGTCTACCTGCCGCTCTACCTGCTGGGCGCCACGTCGAAAACCGATACGCGCGGCGTGACGTTCTCGCTGGAGAAGGTTTCGGGGCCGGCGAGCGCGCAAGTCCCGACCGACTCGAACTGCACGCTGAAGATCCGCAAGACCTCGAAGCCGGAGGTCGTGGCTTCGGTGCCGGAGTTCACCGTCGGAGAGACGCAGGGCCGCATCGAGGTCGGCTCCGGTACCGCGCGGGAGTTCACGCTCGATCTTCGCGACACCTACAAGAACCTCAATGATACGACGACAGGCTACACGTTCACGTGGAAGGTTGAGGGCGAGGAGGTTGAACCGGCCGAGGGCGTCGTCGCCGATGCCGATGGCCAGTTCGTCGCTTCGGCCACGTTCTACAACGTGACGGACGGCAAGGAACTGACGCTGCAGGTCACGGCGCCGAACGGCACGAAGTCGGACGTCGTGAAATACTGGCTTGTCGTCAACGACGGCAAGTACACGAAGATCACGCGCACGGAAGAGCGCCTCGTCTTCTGCGAAGGCGAATCGACTCGCATCAACCTCGGGCTCACGCAGGCCTATTCGGGTGATGGCTACATCTTCCTTTCGGCGGACGACCCGACGCAGCTGGCGGCCATCACGTCGCCGCTTACGTCTGTTGGCGCGCAGATTGCCCGTGGCCGGACGGAGGTTGAGACGGCGCGCGAAATCCGCTTCCTCGACGGCGGCAAGGACTTGACGCTCAAGGCCGTCCTCTGCTCCCAGAATCGTCTGGATCATCCGGTCACGACCTATGGGTCGGGCACGATCGTCTTCTCGGTCACGAACCGTCTGCCGTCGGTGGCGTCGGTGACGGCCGCCGGGCAGTATCTGAGCGCCGACATGAACGGGCAGTCGCTCCCCGAGGCGATTTCGCGCGGCGTTGTGAAGACGTTCTCCGTTGTGGTGGATGACGTGGACGCCGACCTCTACGCGACGGGCGATGAGGCGATGAAGGTGAAGTGGGTCATTGACGGCACGACCTACGAGGTGAGCGATGTCGCGAACGCATTTGCGGTTCAGCACACGTTCGCGAACGAGAAGGACAATGCGCGCATCCAGGTCTTCGTCAAGGACAAGGACATGACGGCCTATCCGCAGACGCCGAACTTCACGTTCACGGCGAAGATCAAGGACACGCCGCGCGTTGAGATTCTGCCGACGCAGCGGACGTACCAGGAGACGGACAAGAACGTCTCGCAGATTCTCGTCGCGCTGACGGAGGCGGCGAGCGCGCCGATCACGGTGCGCTTCACGGTCGGGCAGGTGGCGGATGGCTACCTCAAGCTGCGCCTTCAGGAAGGCTCGGTCGCGGCGGCGCTGGACGCAGAGGGACACGAGATTCCTGGCGCGTATGACCTCACGTTCGGCGCGGGGGTTCTTCAGAAGATTCTCATCATCTCGGATATGGATGGCACGATCGACACGATGGCGGGCCTTGACCTCAACGCGGAGGTGACGACGGAGAGCCTGAACGCCGATGGCGTCGCCTGGAAGGACTTCTACACGAAGGCCGAGCCGGAAATCGTGCAGGTCTGGAACTCGGCTCCGACGATTCTCCGCCCGACCGATGCGGAAGAGGCCTACACGAACATGAACGCGAGCGCCAACACGCCGTATGCGATTGGTTACGCCGCATCGGACGTCACGGCCGACTTGGCGGCAGGCATCACGGTCGAGATCAACGTCGATGGCGTGCTTGCCTTGACGACGACCATCACGGACAGCGTGTTGCACACCTATTCGGCCGAGTTCGATGGCGAGGGGGCGCATGTCGTCGAGATTGTCTTCACCGACAAGGACGGCGACCAGGCGCGGCGGACGCTGAACTACTTTGTCAAGCCGTCGCGTCGTCTGGAGCTGCGTGCGCACGGGCCCGCAAACGGCGTCGCGGGCGGTCATTCGGAACGGTACACCGATGCGCCGGGCCTTGGCGCCGGTTCAGTCTTCGCGGGGAGCGCGGGCCCGCAGAAGATCGAGGAGTTCGTTCACACCTACTCGTTCGGCGAGACGGAAAAGTCCGTGAAGGCCTATGCGCGCGGCTATCGGGCGGACGGGTCGTATGACGACGGCTCGCAGGCGCGGACGAAGGGTATTGACGCGAGCGGCAACTGGTCGAAGGGTATGGTGATTGCGCCCGAAGGCTTCTACAATTACACGGCGCAAAACATCTGGGGCCGGAAGGGCTATGACAGCTTTGTTTACGCCTGGGTCTGCAACAACAGCCAGCAAGCGTCGGACAGCGGTTCGGGTGGCGGGCAGACGGAGACGCTCCTGCTGAACATCACGGATCGTGGCGAGACGGTCATCGCGTTGCCAGACGGCAACAGCCAAGGCAACGGCACGTCCGCTTCGGGTACGGGGACGACGACGTCCTATCCGATGCAATATTGGGAAGCGGTCTTCTCCCGTGAGTTCCTCGTCACGGACAATGCGGGCGACATCAACCAGGACGGGATTCCGGATTGCGTCGTGAAGAAGTATGGCTTGGGCGTCATGGATCCGCTGTCGTTGCAGGTGTCCGGCGACGACCTTACGGATCTTTCGGGCTTTAACGAGGATGAGGACTTCCTCCCCGCCGGAGACAATGCCATCTACGGAACGCTGATTCCGGGCTTGAAGGACGACTGGACGCTTCCGTTTACGGCAGCCCTCGAGATCCGTGGCTATGGCGAGGGTCTTAATGACGCGCTCGTGCAGCTGGGCATCAGCGGCGCGACGCCGGATCGTGTCTACGCGGATCCGACGACCTGCCCGACGTCGACACTCAGCCGTATCGAATGGCTTGCGTGGAGCGAGTTCAAGGCGGCGAACCCGACCGCGACGGAAGAGGATTGGTCTCCGGAGCGTCCGACCGATCCGACCAAGGAGGATACGGATGGGGACGGTTTCTCGGACGGCTACGAGTACTACTACTGGTATCTCGCGCACGTCGGCTACATTGACGCAAGGGGTAACCACAAATATTTGACGGGTCGTCGCTATGACCCGAAGAATCCGGGTCGTGGCACGGTCATCACGGCTGAGGAGATCGCCTCGATTATGGATCCGCGCGTCAAGTACGTGGGGGGCGATGCAATGACGCGGGACACCGACAACGACGGGTTGCCGGACTTGCTTGAGTTCGAGCTGGGCACGAATC
>CAYSYT010000020.1:0-27126 GCA_964435195.1 uncultured Christensenella sp.
ATACCATATAGATACGGGTCTTATTAAAGACAAATTTAAAACAGATTGCGAATGTCCGCTTTGCGAGATACAGTCAATCGTAGAAGAACAGTTTTTACACGAATTCCTTAACGACGCCGTTATGGAAGAAAACACGCGGTTAAAAGTAAACCGCCTCGGTTTTTGCGCCGAACATTTCGAAAAACTCTTTGCGCGGCAAAACAAATTAAGCCTTGCATTGCAAATTCAAACGCGCACGAACACCGTAAAGTCCGCAATAACCGAAGTAAAAAATTACAGACAGGCGTTAAAGCAGGCTAAAGAACTCGAACGGCTGTCTTCAACGTGTATAATTTGCGACTTAACCGAAGAAAGTATGATAAAATACTATAAAACGATTGCGCAAATGTATCTTCGCGAAAGCAAGTTTTATAAAACTATTTTGAGCACCAAAGGTTTTTGCATAAAACATTACGCCGAACTCCTCAAATATTCCAAATACGCGGGGGTCGCAAATAAAGAATACGTATCTTTACTATCGGCGCATCAAAAACGGCATTTAGATAGATTGCAAAACGAGTTAAAGGAATTTTGCGATAAACACGATTACCGCAACGCGTTAAAGCCGCTCGGCAATTCCGAAAGTTCTCTTCCCCGAATGGGCGTTAAACTCTACGGCAAAAAATTCGATTAAACTAAAAGGAGCGAATACCGCTCCTTTTTTGTTTTTAATACTGCAAACTAAATTTATAAGCATTTTTATTATTCAATATCTTCAACGGGCGTTATCGCTTTTTCTATCAACGATAAAATTTCTTCCTTACCGAATCCGTTTTCCGCCGAACTCGCAGTAATATCGCCGACACCGACGCGGAGTTCCGTAGCAATTTCTTTGCAACGCGGTTTTATTTTTGTTTTCCCTATTTTATCCGCTTTCGTAGCGACCAAACAAAAAGGTATAGCGTAATGATAAAGATAATTTACCATAATTTTATCGTCTGCCGTCGGGTCGTGGCGAATATCTACCAAGGACAGTAAAAGATTGATTTTTTGCGTGGCGAGAAAACTCTCTAAAAGTTTACCCCACTTTGCTTTTTCTTCCTTGCTGACTTTCGCGTAACCGTATCCGGGCAAATCCGCCAACACGAACTCACCGAAGTCGAAATAATTTATAAGCCTCGTTCTACCGGGAGTAACGGACGTTCTTGCAAGTTTTTTTCTGTTTGCAAGCATATTTATAAGTGAACTTTTACCGACGTTGGATTTACCCGCAACGGCGATTATCGGCTTATCGGTTTTTAAAAATTTATCCGAACCCGCAACGGACGTTATAAACTTTGCTTCTTTTATAATCATAAAAATCCAATCCTTAAATTAAAGTATAAGAAGAAAATATTTTGTTGCAAAACAAAACGTAAAACCGTCGTTTTCCACTTCCGTTTTTGAAAAACGGCGTTCTCAACCTCTTGCAAGCAAGTTTGCCGACTCGTATTATTATACTATTGCAACGTCGAAAACTTCTTTTACGTCGGAGACGGGTACGTATTTTATATCTTGACTGATTTCTATGGGGATTTCCGACAAATCCTTTTTGTTGCCGGCAGGTATCACAATGGTTTTTATGCCACGTCTGTAAGCCGCCAAAACCTTTTCTTTCAATCCGCCGATAGGTAAAACCTTTCCGCGAAGAGTTATTTCTCCCGTCATTGCTACGTTCTTTTTTACCGCCCTGCCCGTAAACGCCGATAAAATTGCGGTAGCCATAGTTATACCCGCACTCGGACCGTCTTTCGGCGTTGCGCCTTCGGGAACGTGAACGTGAATATCGGTTTTTTCGAACACGTCGTCGGCAATACCGAATTCGCTCGCATGCGCGCGTATATAACTTATTCCCGCGCGAGCGGATTCTTTCATAACGTCGCCGAGTTTACCCGTAAGCAAAATATCGCCTTTGCCGTGCATAAGACTAACTTCTATGGTAAGCGTCGTTCCGCCGAAACTCGTCCACGCAAGCCCCGTACAAGCGCCTACTTCGTCTTTATCGAGAGTTAAATCCCCTAAAAACTTTCTTGTGCCTAAATATAAGCAAAGGTTCAATTTATCGACAATCTGTTTTTTTAGGCTTTTACGCATAGCCGTTTTCGTCGCTATCTTTCTTGCAACGCAGCCTATTTCTCGTTCTAAACCTCTAACGCCCGCTTCCATGGTATAGCCTTCGATAATTTCCTTTATGCCGGCGTCGGTAAACACTGCTTTTTTTTCGGAAACACCGTTAAGTTCCAACTGTTTGGGAATAAGATAACGCTTTGCTATCTGCAATTTTTCTTCGTTGGTATAACCGTTTATTTCTATAATTTCCATACGGTCGAGTAACGGGTGCGGAATAGTATCGACGCTGTTCGCCGTAGTGATGAACATAACCTTCGAGAGGTCGTAAGGAATTTCCATATATCTGTCGCGGAAGGTAGCGTTTTGTTCGGGGTCTAACACTTCTAACAGCGCGCTAGCGGGGTCTCCGTGTATATCCGACGACATTTTGTCTATTTCGTCAAGCAAAAATACGGGATTAGACGAACCTGCGTTTTTCAAACCGTAAATTATACGTCCCGGCATTGCGCCTACGTAAGTTCTTCTGTGTCCCCTTATTTCCGCTTCGTCCTTTACACCGCCCAAACTCATACGCACGAATTTTCTGTTAAGCGCGCGAGCGATAGACGCCGCAACCGACGTTTTACCTACCCCGGGCGGCCCGACGAAACATAATATAGGCCCTTTTATCTTTTTCGTAAGTTGCAAAACGGCGATATATTCTACGATTCTTTCTTTAACCTTTTCCAAACCGAAATGGTCGGCGTCGAGTATTTTTTTAGCCTGCTGCAAACTTTCCGTATCAACGGTAGTTTCGTTAAACGGCAATTCGGCAATCCAATCGAGATAGTTTAAGATTATGGAATAATCGGGTGAAGACGGATTTATTTTATCGAGCCTTTTTATTTCTTTCAGCGCCTTTTCTTCTATTTCTTCGGGCAAACGTTTTGCTTTTATTTTTTCGGCGAGTTCTTCGTTTTCGTCCGAGCCGTCGCCGAGTTCCGAATGAATGGCTTTAAGTTGTTCTCTCAAATAAAATTCTTTTTGACTTTTATCTATGCTCTGACGGACTTTTGAAGTGATTTTCTTTTCTATTTTCGCTATTTCGAGTTCTTTTGAAAACAAACTTTCAAACAGTTTAAGTCTTTCCACGGTATCGTCTTCGACAAAAACCTTTTGTACGTCTTCTTCCTTAAAATTAACGGTTGATAAAGCGTTGTCCATAAAATCGTCAGCCGTGTCGATTGCCGTAATGGTGGTAAGCATTTCTTTATTCAAACGCCTGTCGAACAACGAATATTCGTAAAAGGCGTTTTTCGCCACTCTGAAATACGCCTCAACGGTTACTTCGTCTGCCGAACACGTATACGGCGCGTCTTCCACAACCGCGCAAAAATAATTTTTTTCCGCCGTAAACTCAACGATACGCGCACGCCTTAAAGCGCGAACGCTCAATTTAACGCTTCCGCCTTGGGCTCTGACGATAGTGTTTATTTTTGCCACAACGCCGATTTTACACACGTCGGTTTTTCTCGGCGAATCTATAAACGCGTTTTTTTGCGAAGTAATAAACACCTCTCCGGCGTATTCTTCCGACGCGTTGACCGCCTGAACGGATATCGGTCTACCCACGTCAAAGTTAAGTAGCGTTCCCGGAAACAAAACTTTTCCGCGAAGCGGTATTACGGGTAAAATTTTTCCGTCACCTGTAATCATTTCTTTTTCATCCATACGTAATCTCCTAACAAGTTATAAGCAATATTTTTCCAAAAGTACCTTTATCGGCTGTTCCTTAAAAGGCACTGTAATTTCGTCCGCAACGGCTTTCAACTCTTCTTTCGCGTCGCCTACGGCAACGCCGTGCCATTCTCCGTTTAGCAATTCCACGTCGTTGGTACTGTCGCCGACGGCTATTACCTTATCGAGAGGCACGCCGTAATACCCCGCAAGAAACCTTACCGCATTGCCTTTACTGAAAGCGGGATTTATAACCTCCATTAAAAAATCCGTGCCGTTGTTAAACAAAAGTTTTCCGTTATACGCATCAGAATATTTCGCGGTTAATTTTTCAATTTTGTAAGGTTCACCCACGGCGACTATTTTATGTACGGTTCTTGCCGCATCGAACACGAATTTAGGCAAATCTCCCACTACCTTTATCTCCGAAAAAGGCTTGTGAAATTCCGTGTAAGGCGAACTTTCTTCGCAATACATTATATCTCCTATATCCGCCACGGTCGAAAATCCTTCCCGCATCAATTCCGAAACGACATTCGACGCCGTAGCGTAATCTATTCCGCCGTCTAAAATGCTTCTGCCCGTTTCGATATCGTTTATCATTGCTCCCTGATACGAGGCGATAAGACCTTTCAGCCCGCATTTTATACATATCGGTCTTATAGAAGTAAACATTCGCCCCGTGCAAACGGCGAAAATTCCGCCCTTATCGGTAAATTTTTTTATCGCCTCCACGGTTTCTTTTTCAATCGAATCGCCCGCAGATTGACCGAGCGTACCGTCGAAATCGCTTATAAACAGTTTGTATTTCATCTTAATCCTTCGTCTTTAAGTTTTTCTATAATGGCTTTCGCCTGTTTTTCTCCTATACCGTCGACGGTTTTTAATTGTTCTTCCGTTGCGTTCGCAATACCGCCGACGTCTTTGAATTTTTCAAGCAAGGCTTTCTTTTTTACCTCGCCGAGCCCCTTTATTTTATCAAGGACGGAAGACAACGCGCGTTTACCACGCAAACTCCTGTGATAGGTTATGGCAAACCTATGCGCCTCGTCGCGAATACGCTGCAACATTTTAAGACAATAATTTCTTCTTTCCAAAACTATCGGATTGCTTTTGCCTACAACAAAAATTTCTTCTTCTCTTTCGGCAAGCGAAATTAAATCTATATCGGTAACGCCGTATTCGTCGAAAACCTCTTTAACCGCAGAAAGTTGCCCTTTACCGCCGTCAATAATAATCAAGTCGGGTTTCGGAAACTTTTCGGAATCGGTTTTTAACCTTGCCAACCGCCTGCGCATCATTTCCTGATGGCTTTTATAATCGTCTATACCTTCTACCGTTTTTATCTTAAACCGACGGTACGCGCTTCTATCGGGTTCTCCGTCGGTAAAAACCACCATACTGCCGACTTTATCCACTCCGCTGATATTTGAAATATCGTAACATTCCATACGCTTGGGGTAGTTTTTAAGGCAAAGTATATCTTTCAATCTTTCGCACGCAACGACGGTCATATCGTCTTTATGCTTTATTTTATCTACGTTTTTATCGAGATGTTCGGAAGCGTTAACGTCAGCCATATCGACCAACTGTTTCCTTACGCCCTGTTTTGCGCAAATAAAATCGACCGTTTTTCCGTATTCTTTTTTAAAAAAAACGTTTAACGCGTCGGTACTTTCAATCTCGCAAGAGGTTATTATTTCGTCGGGCAATTCCGTTCCGTTCGAATAATAACGCATAACGAATTCGGATAAAACTTCTCCGTCAAAAAGCGCGGCGTTTTCGAAAGAAAAATTTTTACCGCCTATCATACGTCCGTTCCTGACCATTAAAAGGTTTACCGCGCCGTATATACCGTTCGAACGGTAAGCAAGCACGTCGGCATCGAGAAACTTGTTAAGCGACGTAATGCGCTTTAATTTGATTTTATCGAGGCTTGAAAGATTTTCTCTGTATCTTAACGCCAATTCAAAATCTTCATCGACGCTTGCGGCAAGCATTTTATCACGCAAAAGTTTTTCCGTTTCCGAAGTTTCACCCGACAGAAATTCAACCGCGGCGTCTACACGCTCACGATATTCCCGTTTGCTTACCAAACCGCCGCAAGGGGCAAGACATTTTTTTATGTGATAATTCAAGCAAGGCTTTTGGCGTTTATCGCAACTTAATTTTTTGTCGCAGGGGCGCACGCAGTAAGCAAGATTTATTATTTCCAAAACGCCCTTTACGGAAACTCCGCCCATAAACGGTCCGAAATATTTCGCGCCGTCTTTACGTATCCTCCTCGTAACCGTGAAAGTCGGAAAATCCTCGCGAAGGTCAACCCTTAAATAAGGATACGTTTTATCGTCTTTCAATAAAATATTGTATCTCGGTTTGTGTTTTTTTATAAGATTGTTTTCAAGCGACAAAGCGTCTATTTCGCTCGGCACGATTATATAATAAAAGTCGGCTATATTGGAAACCATAGCCATAACTTTTTCGGTTTTAACGCCGTTGAAAAAATATTGTCTTACTCTGTTTTTTAAGTTTTTTGCTTTACCGACGTATATAATTTGCCCGTTATTATCGAGCATAACGTATACGCCCGGGTCGGTAGGCAACAACTTCAATTTATCTTCAATAACGCTCACGAAAAATATTATAACCGATTTTTACTTTTTTTACAAGCGCTAATAACCTAAAAACTCTACGCCTTTTAACAAAACTTCGGAAAGCGTATCGCCTCTTAACGAATAAAATATAACTTTGCCCTGTCTTTTGGTTTTTACGGCGTTAAGATTTTTAAGCAATCTTAATTGATGCGACACGGTCGTTTGATTAAGTTTTAATAACGTAGATAAATCGCTGACGCACATTTCGCTTATAGAAAGGGCGGAAATCATTCTCAAACGGGTGTTGTCGGAAAATATTGAAAAAAAACAAACTAATTCGTCTAAAATCTCACCGTTCGGAACGTACTCTTCCACCATAGATTGCAATCTTCTGTCAAGCAAAACTTCTTTCATTTTTTTAACTCCTTTTCGTTCAATAAGCAATTATTTTCTTTCGCCGTTCGGTCTTTCGTTTAGGTAATACCTAAATTTTTAACAAACCGTTGCAAGAATGTACATATATCATATCATAAAACATATTATATAAATGCGAAATAATTATCGCAAAAAGTTAAATTCGGGCGTATTTTGGAAAAAAGGAGGTAAAACGCTTTGAGCAATAATTTAGTTTTAATTGCGCTTTTGTTTTTACTTACGAATAACAATACGATAAATACCACGCAGTTGCTTTTACTTATCGCCTTGCTGTCAACCACCGACTGCTTGTCTAACTGTTTGTGCGGAAATTCGTCTGCAATCAATCCGCGCTAAACAAAAAAAGAACGGTGCACACCGTTCTTTTTTATCGTATTTTTTGAAATTAGATTTCAGAGAAGTACTTGATAGTTCTAACCATTTGGCTGGTGTAAGAATTTTCGTTATCGTACCACGAAACGACTTGTACTTGATAAGTATCGTCGTCAATCTTGGAAACCATAGTTTGAGTAGCATCGAAAAGTGAGCCGAATCTCATACCGATAACGTCGGAAGAAACGATTTCGTCGGTGTTGTAACCGAAAGATTCGGTAGCTTGCGCCTTCATAGCGGCGTTGATGCCTTCTTTCGTAACGTCTTTACCCTTAACTACAGCAATCAAAATAGTAGTCGAACCGGTTGCGGTGGGAACACGTTGCGCAGCGCCGATAAGTTTACCGTTAAGTTCGGGAATAACGAGGCCGATTGCCTTTGCCGCACCGGTGGAGTTAGGAACGATGTTCATAGCGCCTGCACGACTTCTTCTCTTATCACCCTTTCTTTGCGGACCGTCAAGAATCATTTGGTCGCCGGTATAAGCGTGAACGGTGGTCATGATACCGGATTGAATGGGAGCGTAATCGTTAAGTGCTTTTGCCATAGGAGCAAGACAGTTCGTGGTGCAGGATGCAGCCGAAATAATCTTGTCGTCGGCGGTAAGAGTTTTGTGGTTTACGTTGTAAACGATAGTGGGAAGGTCGTTGCCTGCGGGTGCGGAAATAACTACTTTCTTTGCGCCTGCGGTAATATGTGCTTCTGCTTTGGCTTTGCTGGTATAGAAACCGGTACATTCCAAAACGACGTCTACGTCGTATTGAGCCCAAGGGCATTCAGCGGCGTTAGCGCACTTGGAAATTTTAATTTCTTTTCCGTCAACGATGATAGAATCTTCGGTAGATTCTACGGTATGACCTTGCGCTACGTAGTTACCCTGCATAGTGTCGTATTTAAGAAGATGAGCGAGCATTTCAGGGCTGGTAAGGTCGTTGATGGCAACAACTTCGTAACCTTCTGCGCCGAACATTTGTCTGAATGCAAGACGACCGATACGACCGAAACCGTTAATTGCAACTTTTGTTACTTTTGACATGAATATGTCCTCCAAAAATGATTTTTACAAATTTTTCTTTAATATTATAGCTTTTAATACCTTTTTAGTCAACGTTTTTTTTACACTTTAATAAAATTTTTACTTTTTTAGGTCTTATACGAGAAAAACCTTGCGTTTCTTTCAACTATTATAAGCACGGATTATAACATTCGGAAATACGGCATTTGTTTCTGTCTACTCTGTCGCCGTTTTTCTCGCTGAAGGCGTTTTGTATGTGTTCGTAAAAATCTTTAAGACATTCTTCTCTGCTTCTGTAAAGAGTTGCTTGGTCAACGTCTTGAACCAAATGCCAGTCCCACGTTCCGTTTCCTTCGAACTTTACAAAACCGGAATAACCTTTAACCGTAACGACGTTAATCGCGTAAACCGTTCCACCCATTTTAATTCCTCCTAATTTTTTATTTTAAATTTTCAGGATTGAGCGGAAGCAAATCTTCCACAACGAACAACCCGTCTTTTCTAATCAATTCGCCGTCTAAATAAATTTCGCCGCCGCCGTATTCTTTCGTTTGTATTTGAACCAAATCCCAATGCACCGCGGAAACGTTGCCGTTATAACAATCATCGTAACAACACCCGGGGGTAAAATGTATCGAGCCCGAAATTTTTTCGTCGAAAAGTATATCCCCCATAGGCACGGTTATATAGGGATTAACACCGAAAGAAAATTCCCCGACGTATCTCGCGCCGTCGTCGGTATCTAAAATGGCGTTTAATTTATCCGTATAATTAGCCGTGGCTTTTATTATTTTCCCGTCCTTAAAAGTGAGCGAAACGTTTTCGAATTTAATTCCCTGCTCCACCGACGGCGCGTTATACGTTATAATACCGTTTACGCTGTCCTTTACGGGCGCGGTATAAATTTCTCCGTCGGGAATATTTCTCTCGCCCGAACATTTTTTACTACCGATATTTTTAACGGAAAAAGAAATATCGGTATCTTTTGCAACGATTCTTACCTTGTCGGCGTTGTCGAGTCTTTTTTTAAGCGCGTCCATCGCTCTGTCCATTTTGGAATAATCCAAATTACAAACTTTAAAATAAAATTCTTCGAAAGCGTCGGTACTCATACCCGCCTGTTGCGCCATTCCGGGATTAGGATAACGCAAAACCACCCATTTGGTCTTTTTCACGCGCAACTCGTGATGAACGGGGTGCGAATAAAATTCGCTTTCCGCCTGCATTTTATCTTTCGGAACGTCGGACAATTCGTTGCAGTTATCACCGCCGCGTATACCTATATAAGCATCCATATCCGCCATTCTGAAAGAATCGTATTTAGCCTTTAACCGAGCGTGCTCTTCCCCCGTACCCAAAAGAAGTTCGCGCGTAACCCTGTTATCGTAAATTTCAACGAAAGGAAATCCGCCCGCCTTGTAAACTTCTTTAACGACGGCGTTTATCAACGTATAGTCGATGCCTTTCGCTTCTATTAAAACTTTTTCGCCTTTTTTTAGCGAACAAGAATAATTAACCAAAACGTCCGCAAGTTTATTTATTCTGCTGTCTGTCATAAAAAGCTCCTTAAAAAACGATATTTTCGTTTATATTATACATCTATTGCCGAATTTTATAAAGTATTTTTGATTAAATTTAAAATTTATTTGCCAATTTGACAAAACTAATATATAATATAATCTGTTAGAATATGGGTTTTAAGGAACTCGATTACAAACAGAAAATTTTATTATTATTTTGGAGGCTATATTATGGCATTGGTAAACTCAAAGAAAATGTTCGAAATGGCTTATAAAAACGGCTATGCAATCGGCGCTTTCAACGTAAACAACATGGAAATCGTTCAAGGTATCACCGAAGCGTGCAAAGAAGAAAACGCTCCCGTTATACTTCAAGTTTCCAAGGGTGCAAGAGCATACGCTAACCACACCTACCTCGTTAAACTCGTAGAAGCGGCAGTTCAGGAATGCCCCGATATTCCGATTGTTCTTCACCTCGACCACGGTCCGGATTTCGAAACTTGCAAAGCGTGTATCGACGGTGGTTTCACTTCGGTTATGATTGACGGCAGCCACCTTCCTTTCGAAGAAAACATCGCACTCACCAAAAAGGTAGTCGAATACGCGCACAACCACGTTCCCTACGTTACCGTAGAAGGCGAACTCGGAACTTTGGCAGGCATCGAAGACGACGTTAAAGTCGACCACGGCGCAGAATCTTACACCAAACCCGAAGAAGTTGTCGAATTTGTTAAGAGAACGGGTGTAGACAGCCTTGCAATAGCAATCGGCACTTCGCACGGCGCGTACAAATTCAAACCCGAACAATGCACCAGAAACGCAGAAGGCATTCTCGTTCCCCCGGCGCTTCGTTTCGATATTTTGGAAGCAGTCGCAAAAGAACTCGGCGATTTCCCGATAGTTCTCCACGGTTCTTCTTCCGTTCCCCAAGAATACGTTAAGATGGTTAACGAAAACGGCGGTAAAATGCCCGACGCTATCGGCGTACCCGAAGAACAACTCCGTAAGGCAGCCGCTCTTTCCGTTTGCAAAATCAATATCGACTCCGACCTTCGTCTTGCAATGACGGGAACTATCAGAAAGTTCTTTAACGAACACCCCGATAAATTCGACCCCAGAGAATATTTGAAACCCGCAAGAGCAAACATCAAAGAAATAGTAAGACATAAACTTAAAGACGTTTTGGGTTGCGCGGGCAAAGCCGACGAATGTAAATAATAATATCAAATAAAATAAGCGAATATATTTTTGAAACAAAAGCCTCTCGCAAAATTTTTGCGAGAGGCTTTGTTTTTGAGATAATACTCACCAACTTGTTTTTAGAAAGAATAACCGCTTAAACTGTAATAAGCCATATTGCTTTGACGAACGTCTAACCTTCCGAAACACGCGCAAACGGGCGTATCGGAAATAATATGAAGAGCGTATTGTCCTTTCGGAATTTGATATTTTTCTTTTCCTATCGGAAAATCGAGCCTTAAACAAGTAGTTCGTTCGGCAGGCAAATCAATCGTGATTTTATCGTACGGTTCTTTATCTTCGAACAGTACTTTAATTCTTATATGCGCGTCTATTTTAGATACGTTGGTAATCATCAACGCTTCGTGTCCTAAAAATTCGGGATTATCTCCGTGAGGAGGCAAATCGCCGTCGCAAAACACCCAATTTTTCATTCCGTTTTCCATAATAAATTCTCCTTTATTTTACGTAGTTAAATAATTCTTCTTCAAATTCGGGGCATAACGGTTCCGCGCCGTTTTCCGTTATAACGTAACAAGTTTCTACCCTTAACCCGTTAAGTGTAGGATGACCGAAGAAACTTACGTCGACGTTTATTATCATATTCTTTTCAAGCGGAACGTCGCCGTTAGGACCGAAGAAAGGCGCTTCGGCTTCCATAAGTCCCATCGTATGCGCAAACGGACATACGAGATATTTCAGATAACCGCCTTTATCGTAAAGTTTTCTGCCTTCTTTATCTATTATTCTTCCGGTATTGCCGATTTTCAGCATACTTTTTGTTACCTTCATAACCTCTATCATATCGATTAAGCATTTTCTCTGTTCGGGGGTATATTCTCCGCTTACGGGAACGGTATGACCGAAAGTTCCGGCATAACCGTTAATCCTCGGCGCAATACCGAGCATTACCATTTCGCCGTTCTTCATTTCTTTATTAGTCGCCGTCGGAACTACCGCGTTAGAACGAGTGCCGCTGCCGACTATCGTTCTGTACGCAAAACTATCCGCACCGTTTTCACGACAAACCGTTTCACCCGCCGCAGCGACTTCGTATTCTTTTACGCCTTCTTTTACCTTTGCCGCCATAGCCTTATACGCTTTGCACGCAAGAACGGTTGCCTTTCTCGCCTGTTCTATTTCCCAGTCGCTTTTAACGTATCTGAATTTCAAATAGTCTTCGGTAATATCCACTATTTCACATCCCTCGAAGCCTTTTACTAAATCTTGATGAACGGCATACGGCATATCGGTAGTACCCACCAATCCGACTTTTTTAACGGTAAACTTTTTGGCAAGTTCGCTAAATAAATCGTTAAAACTTATAATCGTAGCGAGCGGGTATTCCTCGTCGGGAACCATAAATACGGGGAAACATCTGACGTCCGTTATAGCGGAATCCTGTTTTGCGAAAGGTTCGCTTTCCGGACCGCCCAAAAGCATTGTCGTGCCGTCCCTTCCTACCAAAACCGCGCCTTTTTCGAATTGACCGCACCAACCGGTAAGATACCAACCGTTAGCGACGTTTAATTCGTCAAAATAGATTATCGCGATATCCACGTCCTTTTCGTTCAAAAGTTTTACGACCTTCGAAACTCTGTTTTCGGTTTCTTTTTTGTTGTAATAAGACATATTTTTTTCTCCTTTATTTTTTTATGCTTTAAATTCGAATTCGTCCAAAGGATACATAGGACGAATTATTTTTTTCAAATTAAGTCGCGCAAGTTCTACGCAACTTGCTCCGTCCGACAATGCAAACAGTTCTCTGTCCGCATACGGTTTTAATTCGGTAAACAAGTAACCGAGTTTAACGACCACCACTCTATACGAAAGAAGGTCCGTGTTGGCTTTATCGAAATTTCCTTTTTCTATAAACGCGCTCCTTTTTTCGGTAAATATAACGTCGGTAGTTCCTATCGTTACGGTAAGGCTTCTCCCTATAATTTCTTTCGTCCAACCGAGAATTTCGCCGTGCGACTTGATAAAACACTCCTTTCCGCCGAATATCGGAATCGTAACCTTTTCACCGTCCTTATATTTAAAAAACCCGTCTACGACCTCAAAGTTAGTAATTCCCGCAACGCAAATCGATTTTTCGGTCGATTGCGCTAATATCAGTTTTAAAATATCCAAGGAATCGCCTTCCGCACCGGCAGTGGTATTGTCTCCGCTGTCCGTAATGAAAATTCTGTTCTCTTTTCCGTTTACGGCACGTTTTACACATTCTTCGGGCATCTCCGCCTCTACCGTAAACTTATAATCTTTTCTCGTCGCCCACAATTTATTCGCCAAATCTTTGCAAACGGTTCGAGCGATTGAATCGTCGAGCGCGCAAACTACGGTAGAAGCGCTCGTATTCGGCGCGTCAATCCAGCAATGCCCTAAAAACAAATTTGCGGTTAACACTTTTCCGCTTTCTTCGAGAGAAACCGTTTCGTTTATAAGGCTTTTAAGCGGTTCGTAAGCAGTTTGCAGAGTATCGTTTTTAAGTAAAAACGGAACGCGTTGCATACGAGCATACGGTTTAACGCCGTTTTTAAGGCAATAACACAAAGCGTTTGCCGAACGTTGTTGACACTGTTTTTGGTCGATATGCGGCACGGTCTTAAATCCGCTTATTATATCGGCGTAATCGCAAAGTTCGTCGGTTATATTCGCGTGCGCGTCTAACGAAATTGCGATTAAACAATCGGACGAAACGACTTTTCTTATTTCTTTTAACAAATAAAGTTCGCCGCTGCCGATTTCATCGACTTCCATACTGCCGTGGAAGAAAATATACACACCCGCGGCGTCGGAATTTTCTCTCACGGTTTGCATTATTTGTTCTTTATAATCTTCGTAAATATCGCGTTCTACCGTGCCCGAAGGCAACGCAACCGCGTATATCGACGGAATTACTTCGAAACCGTTTTCTTCGAAAATATCTTTCACGACGAGTTTTTTAAAAATATCGTTTCCTTTAAAATATTCAAAGTCCTCTCTCGTCGGATGAATTTTCGCCTTACTGTTTGATTCGCATTGAAAGGACGCAACTATAATTTTCATAACCGCCACCTTTAATTATTTATAAATATTTTTTCGTGCTTTCGTTTAATACCGATTCACGCTTACTCTTATACGTATATTTTAATGCATATAAATATCTAACGCAAGATAAAAAAAACCTCTAAAATGGTAAAAAAAGAAACAAATAATTTTAATTTTCGTTTTTTTATTGTATTGCCAGAAAAGTATGCTATAATTAACCTACGGAGAAAACGTACACGTATGCGCAGATATTACAATTATAAAATCAAAAAAACCGTAAGAATATCTAATCTTCTTACCATAGAATCGTTAAGCCTGTCTTCCACGTTTAATTATCCCGTCGAAAAACACGATTTTTACGAGTTTGCCTATATCGACAGCGGAATACTGTATTGCAAAACGGGAAAAACCACGGAAGAACTGAAACAAGGCGATTTTTATTTTATAAAACCGAACACCACCCACAGTTATTATTGCAATCACGAAAAATCCGCGTCGATATTTATCGTTTGTTTTAACAGTCAAGCGAAAATTTTAGACGTATTGGACGGAAAATCCGTTCTCGACAAGCATTTGAGATATCTATTGCAAACGATTATAGAAGAGGCGGAAAGCGCATTTCAACTGCCCTTTTACAATAAGATAAAACTTTTGGAAAAGCCTAAATTCGGCGCGCAACAAATGTTTTTGAATTATACGGAAAATTTTTTAATATCTTTGTTACGTGTTTTTTTGTCGAATAACAGCGACGTGATAATTTCAGCCGATAACGCCGAATTCGAAGACAACGTATCGAGCGACATAGTAAAAATATTGAACGATAATTTATATTCCAAAATTTCACTTGACGAAATTTCACGCGAGTTGCATTTTTCAAAGGCGTATTTAAATAAACTTTTCAAAAAAAATAAAGGCGCACCGATAATGCAATATTATATGCGTATAAAAATAAAAGAAGCGAAAAAACTCCTGCGCGACGGTCTTTCCGTTGCGGAAGTTTCGGAAAAAATGAGTTTCGACGAGCCGACGTACTTTACGAAAGTATTTAAAAAAATAACGGGAATTACGCCGAGCGAATATAAAAACACTATTTTAAAATAAAGCGAGGGTTTGTTACAAAACAAACCCTTTTATATCTTAATTTTTAACCCGAACCAAATATACGGCAAACGGTTGTCTTTAAGTATTTTTTCGGGAGTAGTATCGAACTTTTCCGCAAGCGAAAAAACGGTATCCGTAGGTTTAACCGTATATAAGGGGCGTTCGTTTTTTTCCAAGAGCAACACGTCGCCTTCTTCTACTTCGTTTTTAAGATTGTTTTCCGCTATTATCTCCGTTACCGGCAGATTAAACCTGTTTGCCAAACCGCTTACCGTATCGTTTTTTTGAACTCTGTAAAAAAACTTTTTCATACCGATATTATATTTGAAATTTACGGCGAATAGAATAAAAAAGAAAGTATTTTAAGGAGTTCGCTTTGCGTAATTTTTTCAAAACGGTGGCTGTCGTAACGGTGTTTTCCGTCTGCGAAAAATTTTTGGGATTTTTGTACAGAATTTTTCTTTCGAGAACGATAGGCTCGGAAGGTATCGGTTTGTACCAAGTTGCGTTATCGGTTTTTGCTCTTTTATTGACCGTTGCAAGTTCCGGAACTCCGATAACCGTTTCCAGATTGATGACCAAATACCGTTCGGAAGGTCAAAACGACAAAGTATTCAAAGTAATAACCGCGGGGTTAAGTTTTACTCTTGCGGTATCCGTGCCGCTATGCACGGTATTTTTTCTCACGGGGAATACTTTTTCTTTCATCTTTGCCGACGAAAGATGCATGCGAATATTTTTAGTCGTTCTTCCGGGACTCGTTTTTACGTCCGTTTACGGAGTTTTGCGCGGAGTATTCTGGGGCAATAAAGATTTTTTGCCTTACAGCATAATAGAACTTCTCGAAGAAATTTGTATGATTATCGTCGGCGTAATATTGATAGGCTCTGCGACAAGCGTTTACCAAGGAGCGTTGCGCGCTGGCATCGCCGTACTTATATCTTATATTTTTTCTTTTACGGTTGCAACGGTCGTTTTCTTTTTTAGAAAAAACAAACTGAAAAACCCCGTTTCCGAATTCAAACCTCTTTTGGCGTCGGCGCTGCCTATAACGGCAATGCGTACGGCCAATTCTTTTGCCGTTTCGCTTATTTCCATAATCTTACCCGCAAGGCTTATCGCCGCAGGAATGTCGCACACTCAGGCAATGACGACTTTCGGCGCGGCTGTCGGTCAGGCAATACCGCTTTTATTTATACCGACCACGCTAATCGGTTCGTTTACACTCGTCCTCGTGCCGGAAATTTCTGAAAATTTCTATAAAAATAAAAATTTTTACCTTAAACGCGACGTCGAAAAGGCTTTAAAATTTACCGTATTCGTCGCCTGTCTTTTCGTACCCGTATTCACGGTCTGCGGCGAAGAAATAGGCGTTTTGGTGTTCGGCAGTCCCGAATGCGGACAGTACCTGACCGCCTCGGCGTATCTTATGATTTTTATGAGCGTTTCTAACATAACCACGAGTATGCTTAACTCTATGGGCAAAGAAAAGCAAACGCTCGTATACTACGTTATTAGCGGAATCGCAATGTTGCTTTCCATATGGTTTTTGCCTAAATATATAGGCGTTTATTCTCTACTCGTCGGCTTTACCTTTATTTACGGACTTACGACTGTACTTAACCTTATATTGATAAACAAAATGTGTAAAGCAAAACCCGTTTACTTAAAATTTTTCATTCAAGCCGCGCTTCTGCTTGTTCCCACGATTATTTTAGGGTATATGTTGGAAAATATTTTATTGCCGTTTTTAGGGACTCTTATTACCTTTTTAATATCGGGTGGCGTTATGGTGATATTCAACGCCCTGCTTTATTTGTGTTTCGGTTTAATCGCCCCTAAAAACTTTTTTAAAAAAATCGCCGAACTTTTTTCCGTCAAAAAAGTAAAAAAACCCGCTTAAACAAAAAATACCGTTCCGAAAACGGCAGCAAGGAACGAAGAAACGAATTGCGTGTAAAGTTCGTTAATTCTCCGTCGTTTATTCTATATTATTTAATCGTATTATACCCGTACCGTTTTAATTAAACGAACAAAAACCGATTTTCTGTTGATTTATCGCAAAGGATATGATATCATATTTAGTAAAGATATATTACTTAACGTAACGGAGAAAAAATGATTTCATCTATTATTATCGTAGGGCTTACTTGCCTTGCAATGATTTTATTCGTTTTATTTAAACCTCAATTAAAAATAGGCAAAATCAGTCTTGAATCTTATTGGGTAATTGTGCTTGTAGGCGCAATCGTCGTAATAGTTTCGGGGCTGGTCAATCCGTCCTACTTATTTCAGTCGTTAACGGAAAATTCATCTATAAACCCCTTAAAAATTTTAGTTCTGTTTATTTCGATGACCGTTTTATCGATTTTCCTCGACGAAGTCGGCTTTTTCAGATATCTTGCCAATCTTACGTTAAAAAAAGCAAAATCCAGCCAAATGAAACTTTTCGCAACTCTATACGTAGTAGTTTCGGTTTTGACGGTATTTACGTCTAACGACATTATTGTTTTAACGTTCACGCCGTTTATTTGTTATTTTGCGAAAAACGCGAAAATAAACCCTCTACCCTATCTGATTGCAGAATTTATCGCCGCGAATACTATGAGTATGACGCTAATCATAGGCAACCCCACTAATATTTACATAGCCACCGCGTACGGCGTAAACTTTTTAGAGTATCTTAAAGTTATGTTTTTGCCTTCGCTTGCTTCAACCGTCGTTTCGTTTTTTATTCTTTGGCTTATCTTCCGCAAACAGTTAAAAATCCCCGCGCAAGCGAACGTAGAAGACGTAAAAATAGACAACAAACCCTATCTCGTAATAGGTCTTATACATCTTTCCGTTTGTACGGTCGCACTCGCGATAGGCCCTTACGTCGGTTTGGAAATGTGGATTGTTTCGTTTACGGCGGCGTTGTCGTTATTCGCTTTTATAGGAATTTGCAATTTAATAAAAATAGTACGCAAACGCAAAGCAACCGCTTCTTCGTCCGTAACCGAAATTCAAGGAACCGATATCGACGGCGAACGGACTACTTCACCGTTATTGAACTGCTTAAAACGTGCGCCTTGGCAATTGATACCTTTCGTTTTATCCATGTTCGTAATGATTCTCGCACTAAAAGAACACGGAGTAACCGAAAAAATAAACGCCCTTTTAGGCACGGAACACGTAATTCTAAAATACGGTATAACTTCCTTCCTTTCGGCGAACGTTATAAACAATATACCGATGAGCGTACTGTTTTGCCCGATAATGGAAACTCTCACGGGAACGGTATTGAACGGCGCGGTATACGCAACTATCGTAGGTTCTAACCTCGGCGCACTTTTAACGCCTATCGGCGCGCTTGCGGGCATTATGTGGACGTCTATGTTAAAAAAATACGACGTAAAATTATCTTATTTGAACTTTATAAAATACGGCGTTTTAGTATCGATACCGTCGTTAGCGGTAAACCTTGCACTGCTTATCGTTATACTTTAATTCCGTATTAAAAATATTTTTTAACTTTAATATATAAATACATTAAGGAGAAGTTTATGAACAACGACAACTTTAACGACTTTTCAAAAATCACCATCGAATCGTACGAAGGTCCCGAACCTTACCTTTTCGTAAGTTACTCTCACAGAGACGCCAAAGCGGTTGACGAAGTTTTACAGAAAATCGACAAAGAAAAATTCCGCATTTGGTACGACGACACTATGGAAATAGGCGACGACTTCCGCGAAGAATTACGCACTAAAATAGAACACAGCGCGGCAATACTTTTATTTATTTCGAATTCTTCCATACAGTCTAAATATTGCGGAATGGAAATTATAACGGCGTTCAAATACGAAAAACGTATTTACCCCATTTATTTGGAAGACGACGTTAACGTCCCCCCCGCGCTCGCTATGATACTCGATAACCTTCAACACGTAAAAAGCGAAGCTATCAATTCGGAAAAATACATATCAAAACTAATCGCAAGCTTGCCCACCGAAACGATGCGCGCACTTAACGTCGTAGACGGCGTTTTGGTTAAATGTAAGGACGGTAGCCCGGTTATCGAAGTCCCCGACGACGTTACCGCAATCGGCAACGCGGCGTTTAAAAATTGCGAAAAATTAGAAAGCATAGTTATAAACGATAACGTAAAATCTCTCGGCTGCGAATCTTTCAGAGGTTGCAAAAGCCTTTTGAAATTAGTTTTGCCCGCAAGCGTTAAACGTATAGGCGAAAGTTCGTTTAGGGACTGCATAAGCCTTAAAGAACTCGTCGTAGGCAACCCCGACATAGAAATCGGCGAAAGAGCGTTTGAAAACTGCGCAAACTTGGTTTCGGTAAGCCTTCCTTCCTCTATGAGCGAAATTTACGGCGGAGTATTCAACAGTTGTAAAGCGCTTGAAAACATAATCCTCCCCGAAAAATTAACGATTTTGGGCGAAAGTTCTTTGGCAGACTGTATTAAAATTAAAGAAATAAACATTCCCGACGACGTTACCAAAATAGACGATATGGTCTTCAACGGATGCACGGGATTAGAAAAAATAAAACTTTCGAAAAATTTAACCAAAATAGGAAAAAACGCTTTCAAAGACTGCTCTTCCTTAAACGAAATATTTATTCCCGCGTCGGTTACGAATATAGGTATGAGTCCATTTAAAAGTTGCGTCGGCTTAAAACGTATTTCGGTAGACGCAAAAAACAAATACTTTAAAACCGTTGACGACATACTGTTTAACAAAAGCAAGTCCACTTTGATTTGCTTCCCCGCGTGTCTTGACAAAACCGAATACTCTATTCCCGACAGCGTAACCGTTATAAGCGACTGGGCTTTTTGCGAGTGCGGTAATTTACGCGCCGTAAATATTCCCGACAGCGTTTACGAAATAGGCGAAGGCGCGTTTTACAGATGCACGGCTCTTAACGAAATAGTTATTCCCGATTCGGTAACGCGCATAGACGACACCGCTTTCCGCGGCTGTACGAATTTGAAAAAAATAATCATACCCGATTCGGTAAAAGATTTCGGTTGGGGTATATTTAACGGTTGCGAAAACATTACCGTCGTATGCAGCGATAATTCTTTTGCGGCAAGTTACTGCCAACGCAAAAACATAAAACATCATTCGATGTAACTTAAGGGTATACCGTTATGAGATGGACATTATGTTTCTTTTTTGCAATAATATCGCTTGTCGGCGCAGTCGTTCTTGCAATTTCGAATTCAAAAGGAAAAAATAAACGCCTTTCCTTTTTGAAACCTTTAAATATTTTGATAATAGGCGTTTTTATTGCGGGTATATTTATATTCTATCCCGTTAATTTCGAAACGTACGCCGATACCGACAATGTGTTTTTGCGCGTTTTTAAATCTATAATATTATCGGCATACGATATAATGGGGCTATTCGTAATAAATACCGGTTTCGAGCAGATAAACGAATTTACCGTTCTTCTCGGCGGCGCTATGAAAATCGCTTACCCCGTTCTGGCGTCTGCCATATTCATAATTGCCCCGATACTCACTTTCGGTTTTATTCTGTCCTTTTTCAGTAATGCCGCAAGTAATCTCAAATATCTGCGATATTACGGTAAAAACGTTTACGTTTTCAGCGAATTAAATCAAAGTTCAGTCGCTCTCGCCACCGATATAGCCAAGAACCATTCGAAAGCCGTTTTGATTTTTACGGACGTACGCACGGACGACGACGATTTTTCCGACCAAACCGAAAAACTAACGGGACTAAACGTCATATACTTCAAAAAGGATATCTCGTCCGTAAACCTTAAATTTCACGGGAAAAAAAGCAAAATATTTTTCTTTCTTATAAGCAACTGCGAGGAGCAAAACGTAAAACATTTTACTTGCATTTGCGACGAATATAAAGAAAAAGATTTTACCGAACTTTACCTTTTCTCGTCGTCTAAACAAAGCGATATGCTTTTAAGCAATACCTTTAACGGAAAACTCGCGGTACGCAGAATAAATTCCGCACAGTCTTTAATTTACAATAACCTATACTACGACGGCTATAAGATTTTTGAAAACGCAAAAATGGGTGAGGACGGCAAAAAAGTAATTTCAGCCGTAATAGTCGGAATGGGAAACTACGGTTCGGAATTAACCAAAACGCTTGCGTGGTTCTGTCAAATGGACGGCTACACCGTAAAAATAAACGCATTCGATAAATCGCCCGACGCCTTAAAAGTTTTTTCCTCTTCCTGTCCGGAACTTATAAACGAAGAATATAACGGCAAAAAAATCGAAGGCGAAGCCGAATATGAAATTACCGTCCATTCGGATTGCAGTTACGAAAGCGCGGATTTCGACGAAAAAATTAACGCGCTTAAAGACGTTACTTACGTTTTCGTTTCTATCGGCTCTGACGAAAACAATATAGATTGCGCCGCAAAACTACGAACTTTATTTGCAAGAAACGGTCTTTACCCCGTTATCAAAGTAATATCGCATAACGCCGATTTGAAAAATCCGCTCGAAAACGCCGTTAACTTTAAAGGGCAGCCTTACGACTTGCAACTTTTAGGAGACGTAGATTCTACTTATTGCGAAAAAGTTATTCTCCGCTCGGAACTTGAAGCGGATGCGCTTGCAAGACATAAAAAATACGGCGCGGCTGAAAGTTTTTGGCAATTCGAATACAATTATAAATCTTCAACGGCATCTGCGATACATATGCGAGCAAGAATTAAATGCGGTATAAAAGGCGCGGATAAACGAGAAAGCGAACTGACCGTCGAAGAAGCGCACGTTCTCGAAGTTTTGGAACACAAACGGTGGAACGCCTATATGCGTTCGGAAGGTTACGTTTACGGCGACGTAAGAAACGATTTGGCAAAAATGCATAATAACCTCGTCCGATTCGACACACTTTCGGAAGAAGATAAACGCAAAGACAGACGCGTTGGCTCTAAATAATTTTCAAACGATGGTAAAAATAATTAAACAAACACAAAATGCGGCGCGAATGCACCGCATTTTTTAATACGAGTGAACAAACTTGCTATCAAGAGTTTGCGAACGCAGTATTTCAAACAAGAAGTGTAAAAAAATTTTTTGCGAAAAATCCGTAAGAATTTTCAAGATTTTACGGATAGATACCTCAACCTCGTATAATTTTTATTTAAATCAATATTATTTCTATTATTCTATTCGTTCAATATAAAAAGTAACCGGTCTGAATCCGTCGTTGCACGAAATCATCGCCGAATATCCGTTTTTCATCCACCCGTCGTAAAAATTTCCGCCGCCGCGTGCCAAAACTTCCACAAAGGGTTTTACGCTCTCCCACGCGCTTTCGCAAAAATCCGACGGCTTTTCTCCGTTTTCGGAAACAAACGGCTGCCCCACGGTTATATCGCAGGCGTGTTGTATCGGATTTTCGTATTTTTTTATTAAATCATCATACACCGTTCTACGGACGGCGGTAATCTTAACTTTAAACATTTTGTCTCCTTTTTTCAATATAATTTATGCGTAAACATTTGCAAAATTCCGATGCATATAATATACTTAAATGGATAATTTTCCGTTCACGGAGTTTCGCATTATGAACAACTACAAAAGAATAAAATACGCTTGCTATACGACTAACGTTACGATGTCGGTTGTCGGAAACCTTTCACCGATTCTTTTTTTAACCTTCCGTTCTCTTTACGGAATCTCTTATTCCCTACTCGGTTTTTTAGTACTGATAAACTTTTCCACGCAACTTACCGTAGATTTATTATGCTCTTTTTTCTCGCATAAAATAAATATGACTTCTATCGTAAAAAAAATACCCGTAATAGCTGCCGTCGGACTCGTTTTCTATGCCTTAACGCCGTTTATCTTGCCCAATAACGTGTATTTGGGTCTGGTTATAGGAACGGTTATTTTTTCAGCCGCAAGCGGATTTGCGGAAGTTTTAATCAGCCCCGTAATAGCCGCTTTGCCAAGCGATAATCCCGAAAGAGAAATGAGTAAATTACACTCTATATACGTTTGGGGCGTAGTTGCGGTAATTATCGTAAGCACGGTTTATTTATTGTTGTTTGGCAGCAATAATTGGCATTGGCTTGCTCTGTTATTTTCAATTATTCCCTTAATTTCCGCCGTTTTGTTTTTAGGCTCTCAACTTCCCGAACTCGAAACACCGAAGAAAACGTCCGGCGTAATAACTCTTGTTAAAGACAAAGGTCTTTGGCTTTGCTTTTTTGCGATTTTCGTCGGCAGTATTTTAGAAAACACTATGTCGCAATGGAGTTCGAGTTACATAGAAAAAGCGCTCGGCATCGAAAAAGTTTGGGGCGACGTTTTCGGCGTCGCTATGTTCGCGGTAATGCTCGGCCTCGGTAGAAGTCTTTACGCAAAGTTCGGAACCAATATAAGCAAAGTACTGTTTTTAAGTGGCATAGGCTGTTTAATATGCTACTTAACGGCGGCAATTGTCAACGTTCCCATAATCGGACTTATAGCCTGCGCTTTAACGGGCTTTACGGCATCTATGATGTGGCCCGGAAGCCTTATTATAGGTGCGGAACGCTTTCCGACTGCCGGCGTATTTATTTACGCCATGATGGCTTCCGGCGGTGATTTCGGCGCGGCGGTAGGTCCTCAACTTATGGGTATAATTACCGATACGGTAGCAAACAGCCGATTCGGAGAAAATCTTGCGGCAAAACTTTCCTTGACCCCCCGACCAACTCGGAATGAAATGCGGTTTGCTAATCGGCGCACTCTTTTCCGTTATCGCAATAATTATTTTTTCATATATAATGAAACGCGCTAAAAAACCGAACTTGACCGAAAATTCGCAAAATTCCGTGTCCGAAAACTCCGCCGAATAACTTTATACCGTTTTTTATTTGCTTAACGATAAACGAATATACGTTTTATATGCGCGTGCGTTTATTATTTAAGCGTCTGTTTGTTAGTAGCGTTGCACAATCGCCAAAATTTATTTAATTTTTTAAAGGTAAAAATTATGTCTGAAACACTTATCCGACCGATAGCACACGTACGTACGGACTTCAAAGAAAAATTCGGAATTCCCCGTCAAAGCAACCGAGTTAAAGGTGCCGTCGGTAAAATCATATTCGAACCGAAATACCGAACGCCCGACGCCATACGGGGATTAGAAGGATTTAATTATATATGGTTGGTCTTTGATTTTTCGCTTTCGCATAAAAACGAATGGTCACCCACCGTACGTCCTCCGAGGCTTGGCGGCAACACTAAAATGGGCGTGTTTGCTACACGCTCGCCTTTCAGACCGAATCCGATAGGCTTGTCTTCGGTTAAAATAGAAAAAATCGAAATTACTTCGGAAAACGGTCCGGAAATTACCGTTAGCGGCGTAGACCTACTTGACGGCACGCCTATTTTCGATATTAAACCGTATCTGCCCTTCTCCGATTGTCATACCGACGCTATCGGAGGATTCAGCGAAGAATATTCCTCACATAAACTTAAAGTCGACTTTCCCGAACGACTGAAAAACAATCTCGATTGCGACGTCGATACACTTATTAACTGTCTTGCGGAAGACCCGCGACCTTCGTACGTAACCGACGACGGACGAATATACGGTATGCGCTACGCAAACTACAACGTGCGATTTACGGTAAAAACCGACACACTCACGGTAATCGAAATCGAACAAGTCTAAAATAAATATACTCTAAAAAATATTATTCCGTTATTTGCAAATCTTTTTTTTCATCGTCTTTCGTAAATAAATACGTAAATAAAACGGTTAAAATTAAATTTTGTGATGTATAATTATACACTATAAAAGTTTCAAAATACAAGGTTATAATAAAAGCAAATAAAAATGCATTAAAAAACTTATTTTTATGGCAACTGTTATTTTCGACAACCTTTGAAAACAACAGTGAAAACGCGATAAATACAAACCCACCGTATACGATGAAATAAGACATCATTTGATTATGCAAACCCTCACTCGTATAACTTCCGTAATGGCTTTCGGATAAAAATCTATCTCCTATACCAAAAAACCATCCGTGATATTCGTTTACCTGTTTAAGTGCGTCTCTCCAAATAACTTCTCGTCCTGAAAAAATGTCTTTCCCGAATATATAAACACCGTCGCCTAACAATTTAAACAATAATAAATACAGTAAAGTAACTATTATTCCGCCAAAACATAAGCCCAAAGTTATCCATTTAATCGTTTTATTAGACATTTTATTAAAAAACTTTTGAAAAATATAACATACTATAACTATAAACGTTGCTATTATAGAAGTACGACCAAAGAATATACACTCGGCAACGATAAAAAAAGCAACGGCTATATAACATAAAATTCTGTATTTTTTGTTTAACTTAAACGAAAACGCCAACAAAACAACCTCCGCGCAAAAACAAACGAATGTGGACGTATTCGTATTTAACTCATTTATTATCAGGCTGTTTTCTTCATTTGTTTTATTGCCTAAAATCGCAATCATAACCGCATAAAACATATACAAAATAAAGGCACCGAATATTATTCTTTTATCGATTTTTATACTCGGTAAAACAGTTAATAACCCCAAAAAAATAAACGTTTTAAATATATAATCTAATTGCGATAAATTAATTAGATAAGACACAAAGAAAGACAACAACAAAAACAGCCACAAATATTTTACCGCCGTTGAAATTTCATCTAATAATAAAATCACACTCAAAGAAATAAGCCCGAATAAACAATAATTTAATATCGTATTGAACAATGAGTAACGATTAAAAAAAGAATAAATAATCATAAGTTGTAACAATGAAACAATCATAACCGCCATAATTAAACGTGATACAACCGTTTTTCTATTCTCTCGACTTTTGAAAAAATTAAAAATATTTTTCACCATAATCAGACCTCTTTTATCGCATCGTAAATACGCTTACTGTTATTGTCATCCCATAAAGGAAAAAATTCTTTTATTACGATTTCATCGGTTAAGGGCGTGCCTTTTTGCAAACTTTCTTCCATCAAATCCAAAAGTTTTTCCTCGTCGTCCGTCCATTTGCCGAGCACGGTATCGTGATAATCGAAGTACCCTTGTGCGTATTGTTTTTCTCTAAACTCCGTTTCGTCGAATTGATAAAACAATACGGGCTTGCGCATATAGGCAAAATCGAAAAATACGCTCGAATAATCGGTTATCATTAAAGCGGAAATTTTCAAAACTTCTTGAATATCGTATTTTTTCCAATCGGCAATTTCAACTCTTTCACAATCGGTATTGAAAAAAGAAATAAACTTTTGCATATTTCTATGCGGGTAAAATAAAAGTTTTTTACCGTATTTGCAAAGGATTTCGTTCAATCTTTGCGAATTTATAAAATTATTCCATTTAATAAAATAATCCGTTTCGGTAAAAACTAAATTTTTATTATCCCTCGAACTTCTGCCAAGCCAACTACGCCAAGTAGGCATAACTAAAATTACGTTTTCGTCTATTTCTATATTATGTAAATTATCAAAACGGGAAAGACCGAGTAACTGCACACGATTTTCCGGATATCCAAAACGTTCAACCAAATAATTATATTCAGGCAATGCAGACGTTACAAATAATTTAAAATAACAATTTTTATAATACAACCATTCAAGGTCATCCTTAATAACACCGTGTTGCAAAAATATACGGTTATTTTTACGCATTTTCAAAACGACTTCAAAAAAATAACAAACTGCAGCGTTGGGTTTCCCGCCCTTCTGCGAACTTACGTTTTTATCTGCCACGATATACCAAAACCAATGAGATATCGAGCCGTAACTTATAACTTTGCCGAGCGGTTTAACTTTTTTATAATCGGGAGATTTTTTATTTATTGCGTAAGCGACTTTTTGTTTCGGACGTTTTTCTCTAACCCATTTGAAAAACCAATATCCGTTATCCCTTGCCTCGTTTTCGTCTTCGCATATAAGCCAAAAATCCCTGATGAAAATTTTACAAATTATTGCAAACGGAAAAACTACTATTACCAAAAACATATGCAATATAT
>CAYSYT010000021.1:0-26511 GCA_964435195.1 uncultured Christensenella sp.
GTAAAAAGGAAAACTGTCGGCGTTTTTTTTGTTCGTTATTGACAAAATATGATTAAAAAAGCTTTTATTTGTTACGACAGCGATTGACAGACGAACTATTTTAGTATATAATATTTTCAATATGCAAAATGAAGGGTTAGCACCCTTCGTTTTGCTTACGATAAATACAGCAAGGATGAATTATGAAAGATTATTTTACAAGTGAAAGCGTAACTATCGGGCATCCCGATAAAGTTTGCGATTGTATTTCCGACGCGATTTTAGACGCTTATTTGTCGCAAGACGAAAACGCTCGCGTCGCTTGCGAATGTTCCGTTAAAGAAAATTTTTTGCTTATTATGGGCGAAATAACTTCTACCGCCGACGTGGACGTAAAGGCGGTTGCTCGCAAAGTTATTAGGGATATCGGCTATACCGACGACGCGTTAGGTTTTTCTTGCGATTCGGTTGAAATCGTCGTTAAACTGAATAGACAGAGCCCCGATATAGCGCAAGGGGTAAACGATTCTCGATACGCCGACGGTACGGACGAGTTCGATAAAACGGGCGCGGGCGACCAAGGTTTAATGTTCGGCTATGCGTCTAACGAAACCAAAGAACTTATGCCTTTGCCTATTATTCTTTCTCATAAAATGTGTAAAAAACTCGAAGAGGTAAGAAAAAGCGGACTTTTACCTTATTTAAGACCGGACGGAAAAGGGCAGGTAACGGTAGAGTATAAAGACGGCGTTCCTTGTCGTATAGAAGCGGTAGTGCTTTCCTCTCAGCACGACGCTTTGGTAACTTGCGAGCAATTACGCGCGGACCTTAAAAAATTCGTAATAGACGAAGTGATGCCTAAAAACCTCGTTGACGCCGAAACCAAATATTATATAAATCCGACGGGAAGGTTTGAAATCGGCGGTCCTATGGGAGATTCCGGTCTTACCGGCAGAAAAATAATAGTGGACACCTACGGCGGAACTTGTCCGCACGGCGGCGGTTCGTTTTCCGGTAAAGACGCTACTAAGGTTGACCGTTCGGCAACTTATATGGCAAGATACGTATGTAAAAACGTGGTGAGCGCGGGGCTCGCCGATAAATGTCAAATTCAACTTGCTTACGCGATAGGCGTGGCAAGACCCGTTTCGGTAAAGGTTGATACGTTCGGTACGGGAAAATTATCCGACGGCGAACTCGCCGATATTATAGTCAAAGAATTCGATTTGCGTCCCGCAGGCATTATAGCGAAACTCGGTCTTAAAAAACCGATATTTTCGTCTACTGCGGCTTACGGCCATTTCGGAAGAGATTGCTTCTCTTGGGAAAAGACAGACGTTGCTCAAAAACTTAAAAAATATCTTTGATTTATGGGTATTAGGGAGTTCCTTGACGGAATTTTTAACGAATACGTATATAACGTTAAGTGGACTTGTCAGGTGTGCGGAAAAGAAATTTTCGAGGGAAAATACTTTTGTGACGACTGTTTAAAAAAGTTGCCGTACAACGACGCCGCCAAATGTTCGCATTGCGGCAGAAGAACGGTTGCTCCCGTAGAATATTGCACGACTTGTTCTAACACGCTTGTTTCTTTCGATAAAGGGAGAAGCGCGTTTTGTTACGAAAAGCCTATAAACGCTTTGATAAAAAAACTAAAGTATAACGGCAAAAAATATTTGGCGGAAGTGTTCGCGCATTATCTTTCGCTCGTTTACTTTAAGAGTTATTTTTCATGCGATTTGATAACCTTTGTGCCGATGACGGAGAAATCCCGAAAGAAGCGCGGCTACAATCAGTCGGAACTTTTGGCAACCGAGTTTGCAAAGTTGGTTTCTTTGCCCGTCGAACGTACGTTGGTAAAAGTCAAAGAAACCGAGCGGCAGACAAAACTAAACAGAAAAGACAGACTTAAAAATTTGTCGGACGTTTTTCGCGTTTCGAACCGAAAAACCGTAAAAGATAAAACGGTACTCGTCGTCGACGACGTTTCCACTACCGGCGCTACTGCGGAAGCGGTTGCTTCAAAACTAAAAAAAGCGGGCGCAAAACAGGTTTTTATTTTAACCGTCGCAAGCGTTCCGCCGAAAATAAATTATTAAATTTCCGATTAAGGAGACTGTTCAATGGGATTATTCAGATATATTTTAGGGGGCGAAGCGAGAAGAAGCCTTAAAAAACTCGATAAGATGGCTGATAAGGTTATCGCTCTCGAAGAAAAATACGCTAAACTTTCCGACGACGAATTGCGTTCGCAAACGGACGTGTTGAAGGAGAGACTTAAAAACGGAGAAACTCTCGATAAAATTTTATACGACGCTTTTGCGGTCGTCAGAGAAGCAGCTTGGCGCGTACTCAATATGCGTCATTATAAAGTGCAGATAATCGGCGGTATATGTTTACATCAAGGCAGGGTTGCCGAAATGAAAACGGGCGAAGGTAAAACGCTCGTGGCAACGCTTCCCGCATATCTTAACGCTCTTACGGGCGAAGGCGTTCACATAGTAACCGTAAACGATTATCTCGCCGCCCGCGACGCGGAATGGATGGGTAAGGTATATAAGTTTTTGGGGCTTACCGTCGGCGTTGCCGTTTCGGGTATGGAAGACGACGCTAAAAGGGAAGCTTACGCTTGCGATATAACTTACGGAACGAATAACGAAATGGGTTTCGATTATTTGAGAGATAATTTAAAAACGAAAGTCGAACAAATGGTTCAACGCGGTTTGGCTTTCGCTATCGTCGACGAAGTAGACTCCATACTTATCGACGAGGCGAGAACTCCTCTTATAATTTCCGGAAGAGGGCAGGAATCCAGCGATAAATACGTTTCCGCAAACAGATTCGTAAAAACGTTGGTTAAAGACCAAGATTTTACGATAGATATAAAAGAAAAAAGCGTTCAAATTACGGAAACGGGCGTGGCAAAAGCCGAAAAGTTTTTCGGGCTGAACAACTTTGCAGATATTGAAAACGCTTCGCTTTCGCACCATATACAGCAGGCGTTGAAAGCCAACTTTATATTTAAAAAAGACAACGATTACGTCGTTAACGACGGTGAAATAATTATCGTAGACGAATTTACCGGACGTTTAATGATAGGCAGAAGATATTCCGACGGTTTGCATCAGGCGATAGAGGCGAAAGAAGGCGTTAAAATTCGTAACGAAAATAAGACTTTTGCAACCATAACGTTCCAAAATTATTTTAGAATTTATAAAAAACTTTCGGGTATGACCGGTACTGCAAAAACCGAAGAAGAAGAATTCCGCGCCATTTACGGACTTGACGTTCTTGAAATTCCAACCAATAAACCCGTCGTAAGGAAAGATAATCCCGACGTGATTTATAAAACCGTCGCGGGTAAAAATAAAGCGATTATAAACGAAATAACGGAAAAGCATAAAAAAGGTCAGCCTGTGCTCGTCGGTACGATTACGGTAGAAAAATCGGAAGAAATTTCTAAACTTTTAATACGCGCAGGCATTAAGCATAACGTTTTGAACGCTAAAAATCATGCGCGCGAAGCGGATATTGTCGCACAGGCGGGTAGGTTCGGCGCCGTAACCATTGCAACGAATATGGCAGGGCGCGGAACGGATATTCTTCTCGGCGGTAACCCCGAGTTTATGGCTAAAAGAAAACTTCGTGAAGAAGGCGTAGAAGAAGACAAGATAGAACTTGCAACTTCGTTTATAACTAATATTCCCGACGACGTAAAAGAAATTCGAAACCATTACAGAGAAATTTACGAAAAGTTTAAGGAACAGACGGATGCCGAGAAAGTTAAAGTTATCGAGGCGGGCGGCTTGCATATTCTCGGAACGGAAAGACACGAATCTCGCCGTATAGACAATCAGTTGCGTGGACGAAGCGGTCGTCAGGGCGACGAAGGTTCATCGGTATTCTTTATATCCCTCGAAGACGACCTTGCACAGCGTTTCGGAGGCGAAAGAATGCAACGCGTATACGAATTCTTCAAGGTTGAAGAAGACCAACCTATGCAATCTAAAATGCTTTCGAGAAGTATCGAAAACGCGCAACGCACGATTGAAGGCAGAAACTTCGGTATAAGAAAACACGTTCTCGAATACGATGACGTTATGAATAAACAGCGTGAAGTTATGTACGCCGAAAGAATGAAGGTTATCAAACAACAAAACGTTCACGACGATATTTTGAAGTTGTTACCCGATTTCGTAAGATACGTGGTATGCAGTGCCGTTAACAGCGAAAGCAAACCGAGTACTTGGGATTTGAAGGCGTTAAACAACGCTATCGAAATGAAACTTTTACCGAAGGATTCTCAATTCGTTACTGCGGAACGCGCCGAAAATTGGGACTTCGAGTATCTACTCGAAAAATTAACCGAAGAAACGATTAACGTTTACGAAGCGAAAATATCAAGATACAAAGAAGAGGGTATCGATTTCTACGAAATAGAAAAAATCGTACTTTTGAAAAATATAGACAATAAATGGATAGACCATATAGATGCTATGGACCAACTTCGTAAGGGAATCAGTTTGCGCAGTTACGGTCAGGTCGACCCTGTGTTGGAGTATAAAAAAGAAGGTTACGAGATGTTCGAAGACCTTACGGCGTCTATTCAAGACGATACCGCAACGCTCCTTTTAAAAGCGGAACTTCAAAAAATTCCCACGCTTAAAAAGGAAGAAAAGCGAGATTTCGTAACTAATCAAGAGGGCAGCAACGTTTCCCGCCCGACGGTAAAGAAAAAAATCGGCAGAAACGAACCTTGTCCTTGCGGTAGCGGAAAGAAATATAAAGATTGTTGTGCAAATAAATAACACGGTGATAAAATGATTAAAAGTGAAGAATATAAGCTTAAAGTAAAAGAATTAAAAGGTATCCTTACGGAAACGGGACACTCTCTTTGACGTCGCTTCGTTAAGAGAAAAACTGAAAGAAAAAACCGAAGAATCGCAAAAACCCGAAGTATATACCGACCTTACAAAATCGCAAGCGATTGCAAAGGAAATCGCTTCTCTAACAAATAAAGTTTCGTTATTCGATAGGGCGGAAAAAATCATAAACGATACGGCAGACCTTATCGAACTTGCCGAAGAAGAAAACGACGAAAGCGTTTTTGATGAAATCGAAAAAGAACTTTCGGAAGTCGAAAAAACGGTTGAGGATATGCGTCTTGCGTCTCTTTTAAAGGGTAAGTACGATAAACTTAACGCAATAATGACTTTACACGCAGGCGCAGGCGGAACGGAGGCTTGCGACTGGACGGAAATGCTTTACCGTATGTATATCTGTTATTGCGAGAAAAACGGTTTTTCGCTTACGGAATTAGACCGTCTTGACGGGGACGAAGCGGGTATAAAATCCGTTTCGTTTAAGGTCGAAGGCGAAAACGCTTACGGATATCTTAAAGCCGAAAAAGGCGTTCATAGACTGGTTAGGATATCGCCTTTCGACGCAAATAAACGCCGTCATACTTCGTTTACGTCGTTAGAAGTTATGCCCGAAATAGTCGACGACGAAGAAATTAAAGTCAACGCGGACGAATTGCGTATAGATACTTTCAGAAGCAGCGGTGCGGGCGGTCAGCACATAAACAAAACCGATTCGGCAATAAGAATAACTCATATTCCGACCGGTATCGTCGTTTCCTGTCAAAACGAGCGTAGTCAAACGCAAAACAGAGAAATGGCAATGCGTATGTTGATAAGCAAACTTACCGAACGCCGAGAAGCCGAGCGTATGGAACGCGACCAAAGTATTAAAGGCGAAATTAAAAAAATAGAATGGGGCAGTCAGATACGCAGTTACGTTTTCTGTCCGTATACTATGGTAAAAGACCACAGAACGGGTTTTGAAACGGGAGACGTTCAGTCTGTTATGGACGGAAATATTCAGGGCTTTATAAACGATTATCTTAAAAAATCACAATGAGATACGAAGATAAAATCAAGGAATTTAAAATAAAAGACCGACCCGTGATTATGGGCATCGAAACTTCGTGCGACGAAACGGCGGTTGCTATTGTAAAAAACGGACGGGAAATTCTTGCCGACGAGATTATAAGTTCGGCTACCGAACACGCCAAGTACGGCGGAGTAGTGCCTGAAATCGCATCACGCGGGCATACGTCGGCAATTTTGACCGCGACCGAAAACGCTTTAAAAAGCGCCGACCTGACTCTTAACGATATCGACGCTTTTGCCGTAACCGAAGGAGCAGGGCTTTTAGGCGCGCTTTTAGTGGGAGTGTCTTTTGCAAAAGCACTTGCTTTCGCAACCGATAAACCACTTGTTCCCGTAAATCACATAAGAGGGCATATAGCGGCATCATATCTTGTGGATGAATCGGTAGAGCCTCCTTTTATAACTATTTTGGCAAGTGGCGGACATACGGCGATAATAGCGGTAGACGATTATTATAATCACCACGTTTTGGGTTCTACGCTCGACGACGCGGTAGGCGAAGCGTTCGATAAAGTGGCGCGCGTTTTGGGTTTGCCTTACCCCGGAGGACCTAACGTCGAGAAACTTGCAAAGGAAGGTAGTAATACGGTAACGCTTCCTAAAATGTTGAAAAATTACGACGGTAGCGAATTTGATTTTTCTTATAGCGGGCTTAAAACCGCCGTTATAAATTTCGTTCATACGAAAGAACAGAAGGGAGAAGACGTTCCGTTTGCGGACGTCGCGAACAGTTTTCAACATTCGGCAATAGACGTTTTGATAGAAAAAGCCTTGTTAGCGGTGGAAAAAACGGGTTATCGCACCGTGGCGTTGTCGGGAGGCGTCGGGGCAAACGGCTATTTGAGAGATGCGTTAAAAGATAAAACAAAGGGTAAAAATATCAAATTGATTATTCCCGAAAAAAGGTATTGCACCGATAACGGCGCAATGATAGGTGCGGAAGGATATTTACAATATAAGAAAGGTAATTTTGCTTCTTTAACACTTAACGCAAAAGCAGTTATGCCTTTTAAACGTTAAAAACTTTACAAATCATAATAAATTTGTTATACTTTATCGGTAAATTTATCAAGTGGTGGATTATGTTAAAGCACGTTGTATGTTTTAAATTAAACGAAGGCGAAAGCCCGGAAAAGGCAAAGGAAGTTTTGTTAAGTATGCAAGGTAACGTTCCTATGCTTCGCGGTATAGAAGTCGGTATAGACGAGTTACGTTCTCCGCGTTCTTACGACGTTATGCTTACCGTTTTGCTTGACGGGTTCGACGTGCTTAACGCATATCAGAACGACGGCTATCACGTTTCGGTGGTTAAAAAACATATGCATGCCGTTTCGCAAACAAGCGTTTCGATAGATTACGTAATTAAATAAAAACGCATAAAACGACGCAAAAATGCGAGTATGGCGGAATTGGCAGACGCGCTAGATTCAGGTTCTAGTGAGGGCAACTTCGTGCAGGTTCAACTCCTGTTACTCGCACCATTTAAATGGAACTACCACAAACTGCTATGCTACGGGGAATGTAATTAGTGATGGCGTCAGCTCTGTAGATGGCTTTGTTGGGGTTAATGACGGTACAATTACGAACTGCTACCGTTATAGCGGTCAAATTGTTACTGCAGCGGGCGTCCCGAATTTCAACTACTCAGGATACAATGCGGACATGACCAAATTACAGTCTGTTTCCTTCCAATCCACCACTCTTGGTTGGTCTGCTGATTATTGGAATTTTAGTGAAGGCACACTCCTACGCTCAAAAATACAGGAACAATCAATTAAATGAGACTCTTAAAATAGCAAAAAGAGTTTGCATAGTAAGAGCCGACGTATAAGTGAATTTTTGGTTCTACGATAAAAACAGTAATATCGCTGTTTGGTAAATAAAAAGAATCAAATAGGTTCGTCGCGCATTCTTTTGCCTATTTGCTGAAAAAATCTACAAAGGAAAAGATATTCCCGTGGAAAAGAAATTGGAAGAGTCTATTAAAAAGATAATTGAGAAAAAAATAGATTTAATTGAGTTAGGTTCTTTTTATTCCTTATTTGAGCAAATTATAAGAGAGTATGATTATCAAGTTTGTAAAGAGTTTTTTGAGATATTGGACAAGGCTAAGATAAAGGTGGATGTGGAATCCATAAAAAGTAGCTATTACCTTATGAATAGAATAAAACAAATAAAATGTTATAACATAGGCTTTGGTGATTGTTTCTTGTGTAAGGACGGTACTGATAATTGTTCTAAAATGCTTGTAGATTTTGGGGCAAGGAAAACGGATAACGCTGTTATAAACAATCTGGCTAATGAATTATCCGCGACGGACAAGAAATATTTAATGCTTTCGCATTTGCATATCGACCATTATCGTGGGTTTAGTCATGTGAATGTTACGGATATTCAACACTTTAACTTCGATGAAATCTACATACCTAATTATATAACGAATAACGGTCTTGAATTTTTAGGAGAGGTTTTATTATCATCAAATAGTATTTCGTTGTTAGAGCAAGTTAAGACACTTCTTAAAATACCTTTGCTATTTCCTAAATATGTGAAAAAGGACGCCAAGATATTTCTCTTAAGGGAAGGAAATCGTATATATAATAGTCTTTGCGCTTTTGAAGTGTTATTGCCACAAAGACAGTCGGTTTCATATATTCTTAATCCGCAAACGGAACAGATTGTGAGAAATTTTGCAGACGCTTATCGCAATCTTCTCGGGTATATCGAAGAAGGGGAAGAATTTGCTACAATTAGAGTTTATTCCGAAATGATTGAGAAAGAGTTTGATGGCTTAATAGAAAGATTATTGGAAAGAAAATTAGATATCAATATTACAATGAACGAGCGAAAGTTAAAGAAACGTTTTGATGGATTTCATAACTCACTATCGCTTGCTTTTCACGAATCGTTAGTAGATGATTGCCGAAATGTTTTATTTTTAGGTGATGCTGAGTCAACTGATGTTAAATATCTTGCCGATAGTAATAAATTAAAGAACGAGTATTGTTTCGTAAAAGTACAACATCATGGGACAAGGGATTATTTTTATAATGGTTTGCCCGTTTCTAAATATTATGGAATATCAAATGGAGGAAGTAGAGAAGGTTGGGAGAGTTCTGCCCTTTATGATGTGCATTACGGTGACAAATCCACTTTGATATGTACGAACAACTGTAATTGCGAATTGACCCGGAAAGGCGTTCATTGCAAATCCAAGACTAAGGTTAGTGCAAAATGTGGAACAAATGCTCTATTTAGGATAGTTGATATATTGTAAATAGGTGTTTCTTAATATTAAGTTGTTATCAAAGTGTCATTGGTGCACTCACTATAACAACTTTTTATTTTCTAAATTTAATTTTTAAAACCTGACGAAAGTTGTTCTATTTACTATGTTATAATTATATTGAAATCGGCAAAAAACGCGTTCAACTGAAAATTTTCGGTAATTCGACAAGTTTTTTATAATTTGGTTGTCATAAGATATTGACATTTTTGTTAAAACAAAATATAATAAGATTGCTACTTGAAAAACATTTAATTCTTGGTTTTTTTTCAAGTTGTTATTGTTAATCAAAGAAGGTAATTTTTATGTATATTAAAAGACAAGGTTATTTAGATAAGTTAATTAGTTATAAAGACAAAGATATCATCAAAGTTATTACGGGCATTCGTAGATGCGGAAAGTCGGTTTTGCTTTTCGATATTTATTATGATTATTTACTTTCTATTGGGATTAATAAGGATAATATAATCAAAGTCAATCTTGAAACTAAGCTTAATGAAGAATTAAGGAATAGTGATAACCTATATAAATCAATCGCAGCGCAAATTACAACTGAAGATAAATATTATATTTTTATTGATGAAATTCAACTTGTTGATAATTTTGAAGACGTAGTAAACGGATTAAGAGTTGACTATAATACCGACATTTATATTACTGGCTCGAACTCTAAACTTTTATCTAAAGAAATCAATACTAAAATGCGTGGGCGTAGTATTGAAATTAAGGTTTATCCTTTGTCTTTTGCTGAATTTTATGATTATTATGGTGGTGAAAAAAGGACTTGTTTTAATAATTATTTAATGTATGGTGGGTTACCTTATCTTCTTGCTGAAAACGAAAATCGAAATAAGGTAGAATATTTAAGGATGATTTGTGATACGGTTGTTGTCAAGGATATTATAGAAAGGCACGATATTCGCAATGAAAACGTGTTTAATGCCGTTGTAGATCTATTGTGTTCAAGTATTGGTAGTTATGTAAGCGCAAGCAAAATTGCAGCGACTCTTCGCAGTAACGGATTTCCAAAAGCTAATGCTGAAAAAATCGGTGATTATCTTGATTATGTATGCGATGCATACTTGTTTTATAAAGCACAACGCTACGATATTAAAGGTAAAGCATACTTAAAAACTCTTAATAAGTACTATATTTCAGATTTAGGTATTAGAAACAGTAAACTTAATTATAGACAAATTGAAGTAACCCATTCATTGGAAAATATAGTTTATTTAGATCTTTTAAGGCGTGGGTATGTTGTGGATATCGGTAAGAATGACACAAAGGAGATTGATTTTGTTGTGCGCGATGATAAGAATTTATACTACATTCAAGTGGCATATACAATGACAGACCCCAATAAAAGAGAGCAAGAAATATCATCTTTTTATAAGCTTGACGATGGATATAAAAAGATTGTCGTTACAATGGATGACGATCCGTTTGTCAATTTAAAGAACGGCTACAAGAAGATAAACGTGTTTGATTTCTTGTTGAATGACGATATTTTAGAAGAAGTTTAAGATTGAAATTTACAAAGGAGAAAAGAATATGAACGAACATATCTTTACGACGATTATATGAAAATCGTTTATAATGCAAACGGAAAAGAGAAAATTGTCTCGCTGGAAGACTTGGAAAGTTCAATCTTGTTTTCATTCGGGGCACCAAATCAGTATAATCCGAACCATATACTTGTTACAAGCGAATGGTTCGGATTTACTTCTATTCTTTAACTATTATGACGGTAGGAATTTTTGTTCCTGCCGTTTTTTATTTTACGGTTAACGAAAGATGAAATTTTTATCTGAAAAATATTAGATATTCAAGGTAAAAAGGTATCGAACGATATTAAATTTTTTTTGTTCGTGCCATAATGTATTTAATTGAAGTGCATTACGATCAGTTACCAAAAGTTACGGAAACTTTTGATTGACAAAGATATAAAAAGGAGTTAACTCATGTAAACGGCAGGTTTAAGTTCGTATATTATCAAAAAATTTAATTATAACGAGAACGTCAGCCTGTTTTTAAAAAAATCTTAAAAAACTCGGGGGGGGGTAAAATGGCAATCTATTGGTTAAAATTTTCAATATCAAATAGCGTCGTTCTGTGTTATAATACAAATGAGAAGATGAAAAAATAACTTCTCGTAAAGGAGGACTTTTATGAAGAAAAGGATGGGACTTATATTGGCTTCCGTAGTTTTGTGCTCTATTTTTACGATAAGTGGAGCGATGCTCGTTACTGCAGAAAAAAACGAAACTGCCGTTCCGACGTCTACGGTACAATCGTATAATTTGTATACGACAGATACGCTTGTGTCGGCAATGGGTGGAAAAAAGTTTACGCCTGTTGCTCCGAGCGAATCAAAAATCAAGTTCAGCGGAACTATTTATAATAATTTGAATCAGGAAGATCAAACTTGGAATGATATGATAGTTGCGCAAGAGAAAAACGGACAGGCTCAACTTAACATATGGTCGGATAGTGCTTACAATTATAATGCCGGTAACACCGTATCTCTCGATGGAACGACTAATTATCAAATAGTTTCTTACCCGGAAGTATTTTTTGAGGGATATACAGGCGGTTTTATCGGTGAAGAATGGTTGATTGAAAATACGATAAACGTAGAGGATTATTCGGTTATTTCCGTTAACGTATCGTACGGGGCGTTTGGAAATCTCAATCCCCCTGCGTTGATCGGGTCGGATTATATCGGCGAAGCCTTTGTATTTGCTTACGGCAAGGATAACGACGGGAACGAAAAAACGGTTCAATCGGCGATGATTTTTGGTATCGATTATTGGTCTACCGGTATTGTGGAATTGAATCTTGAAGAAATTGCAACCGTTGAACGTATTGCGGTGCTTGTTGCTTCACAGTCGATTGACCTTCAATCTGATAATGCCAGATATATATGGATATCGGATTTTACCGTATCGGCGAGAGAAAAAGCAGTCGAGAAAAAATTTTTTGCGAACGAACAGGCGTTACAATTTTATAATGGAAATAGTATAGTCGGCCGCTTCGACGGTACTGCTATGAGAGTGTATCACGACAACGGCGCTTATGCTTGGTCTGGTGGATGGGCGGATGGCTCAAACGAATATGTATATGCAACGCAACGTATGTCTAAGGGGAATTTCGTTACGCTATTGTTAAAGGAACCTGTTAAAGCGAGTGATTATAAATATTTGGATTTAGAATTGAAACCCATTGCTCAGGTTGCAGACGGTAGTTGGTTGGCGGAAACCGCAACGGAATTTACTTATTCCGTTCTCAAATACGATGCAACAACGACGGAAAGCAGCGTGAATTTTACGTTGAACAATTCTCAATGGTCGGTATGCAGAATTCCTTTAGAAACCTTTGCCGATGCTAACGGTTATGTAAGCCGTTTGGTAATCTATTACTCGGATAATAATCGAAGTCAATCAGAAAACGAAAGCGTTTATTCGATTAATACGGCAATACATAATGCGTTGCTTACTTCCGAAGAATACGATTATGAAAATTGTAATTTAATTTCTCAATATAGCACTATTGAAAAAGTCGGCGTTACGCTCGGAGACGACCTTGCGCTCCGTTTCACGGCGAGCATCGGCGATGACTGGACAAATCTTGACGCAAGTTTTACCTTTAACGGAAAGACAATCGGAATTGCAAGCGCTGTAAACGGCGAAGCGGTATATACGTTTGACGACATATCTCCGAAGAACGTCGGAGACGAAGTAACGTTTACCGTACAGTTGAGTGGTAGTAAATTACAGAAAGAGCAATGGCATTCCGCAACGCTTACGAAGACGTACAGTGTTAAGGAATATTGTGAAGCGATTCTCACGATGGACGCAACGTCGTTGGGCATTAGCGAAAACAAGTTTGCCAAGTTACAATCTTTGGCAGTGGATATGTTGAATTACGGCGCATCGGCACAGGAATACGCGAATTATAATGTGGATTCTCTTGCAAACGCGAACCTTTCTGAGGAAGATAAATCGAAAGCCACCGCTTTTGACGAGAGTATTACCGGAGTATATTCTAATACGAAATCGATGGACGAAACGATTTACGTCGCAGGTGCACGTCTTTGGCTGGATACAAAAGTCAACGTCGGTTTTAAGGTAGTGGTCGGTTCTAATATCACGGGAACCGTTAAAGCGCAAGTTAAAATCGGAGATGCGGATTGGTCAGACGTGGCCGAATTAAACGCAGGTGAAACGGAAATTAAAGTAACGGGACTTACGGCTATCCAGTTAAATGAAACGATTACCGTTAGAATATTGGTCGACGAAGTCGCATCCGGGGCGGTTTGTGAATATAGCGTGTACCGTTATATCGCAAACAAAGGTAACGAAACCGACGTGAACGGTGATTTGACGTCCAACGCGGAATTGGCTCGTGCATTGCAATCATACGGACAAGGGGCTGCTGCTTACGAAAACGAACAATAAGGATGGTGAAGATATGAAAAAATGTTATGAAAAAGCAACTATTGAAGTAATACTTCTTGAAAATCGAGACGTCGTGATGACAAGCGGAGTTGTAATGGAGTGGGACACTTTTTGTGACGACGGCACGGATTTATAATTTTAGGTAGAATAATCTATCATAAGGAGATAATGATGAAACGCAGATTTATTGCGTTATTGCTTAGCGTGGTAACGTTAATGACAATGCTTGTTTTTTCTGCTTGCGGAGAGGCGGAAAGTTCGGACGGTTCGAGCGGCGAGACAACGTGCGAATGCGTGGATAACGATAAAAACCACCTCTGTGATTATTGTGGCGAGGCTGTCGGTATACACGAACAAGCAAGCGGAAAGCATATTTGCGATTACTGTGGAAACACGGTGAGCGAGTGTGAGGATAACGACGGGGATTATGAATGCGACGTCTGTGGTAAAGCTTTGGAAATTCCTAAGAATCCGAACGTGGAAACGCCCGGTGGTTCCGAAAATATAGATTTACCGGATATCAATGTTTAAACTGTACGAATTCAGTTGGGGTGATATGATATTCGGATGATGGTTTAACTGTTTTCTGCTTAATTTATGAATTTTTTAATATGGAGGATGTGTGATATAAATGAGAAAAAAAGCGATTTTTATATTATCAATGCTTATGATTAGTTGTCTAACATTAATCGGCGGGATTGGTAACGTTTCAGTTGATGCCGCTACCGTTTTGTCTTCTCCGCAAACCTATGGTTTATATACGTCGGACAACCTTGTTTCCGTGAGAGATGGAAAAAAATATACAATAGCGACGAAAGACGAAGCAGTGATAAAACGTTCGGACGGTAGCAGAGAAACAACGGACGAAAGTTTGGTGTCTATATATAGAACGGACGGTACTCCTCAATTTAACACTTGGAAAGATAGCAATTACGCTTATAATGCGGGAAATATAGGAACAACGCCGGATGATACGACTATGTATCAAATGTTAGGCAATTCCGAAATCTTTTTTGAGGGGTATACGGGTGGAGAAATCGGAGCAGAGTGGATACTGTCGGAAACGATTGACATTGCAGATTATTTTGCGCTTTCTTTCGACGTGGCTTACGGATTTTTCGGTAAATTGCCGAATGGACCCGCTACGGGCGATACCGAAGGCGAAAGTTGGGTTTACGTTTACGGAACGGGAAAAGACGGCAACACGCTTGTGCAAAGTCAAAAAGTAACTTTTGGAATCGATTATTATTCCACGGGTGTGTTAGAGTTCTCCGATGATTTTTCTTCGATAAGTAGGATTGCTGTTTCCGTGCTTTCTCAAAGCGTAACGAATCAACAAGACGATAGATACATTCTTGTAACGGGATTCACCGTTCATTCAAGAGAGAACTCCGCTACGGAAAAACTTCTTTCGGCAAACGAAATGGATATGGATTTCTATAACGGATTAAGTATTTCCGGAGCGTTTGGAGGAACGAGCGAGAGAGTATTTTGGGCGAACGGCGCGTACGCCGGCAATTTTTCGATTACGGGAGAAAATTATTGTTACGGAACGCAAAGAATTTCCGTCGGCAGTTTCATAACGTTAAAACTCAAAAATCCTATAAAAGCCTCCGAGTATAAATATATGGACGTAGAATTGTATGCGAGTGCGGCGCAAGCCGAGGGCGATTGGCTTGCGGAAACGTCGGAGAATTATTATATAAGCGTTTTGAAAGGAAACGCAACGGATTTACAAACGGAAACTATATTCAAGATTAAAAAGTATCAGTGGGCGACTTATCGGATTGTACTTGCCGATTTCGCCGATGAAAACGGGTATGTAAATAATTTGGTTTTTTACTATTCCGATAACGACGCCGACAGAGTTGTTGAAGAAGAAAGTAAGTATGCGATTCATCTCGGAATTAACGATATAACTTTGACGAATTATGCGGCGAAAGAAATGCTTGTTTACTACGTGGAAAGTCCGACGATTACCGAAAGTGAAGTTTCGATGAATCTGAAGACCTCTTATTCTTTTGCTTATACGGACGAACCTGCGGAAAAATTAGCGGAAGGGATTGTCGTAAACGGTAGCAGTATCGCTACTCTAATTACGGAAAACAAAGCGAAGTTGACTTTTGACGGAAACTATATAAAACTTACCGTTGATAAGGTGCTTTTTAAGATGGACGATACCGATACGATAAAAGTGCAAAACGGCACCGAGGTGTGCGGTGAGTTGGCAGTGAAAGAAACTGAGATATTTACGTATTATGCTACGCTTGACCGATTTGAATTAGAAGCCGACGTGAATGCGGAAAGAAAGTCGCAAATCAGTCTTGAACAGGTGGAAATGGGAACGGTGGACGAGCAGTATCGTACGACGGGTATGGAATATGCCGTAACCGAAAATTCGATATTTGTGACGTTTCCATATACCGTTTGCCATAATTGGAAAGCAAGTAAAATGCTTGCGTCGATGGACGAAATGGCTTTGTTGACCGGTTCGTCGGAAGATTATGTTTACGAGCTTGCAAAACAGGGCGTATTGAAATCTTGTATGGATTTGCTGTACCTGAACGGGCGAAGCGTCAGGGATTGGTTGCGTATTGACCGTGAAGCCGGGTTGGAAGGACTTATTTGGGTTGAGTTTTTAGGCGACGGCTTTAATTCGGGTAAAGCGTTACGTGTTATGGCTGCGAAAGAGAGCAATTTGAAATTAGGCGTAGGACTTGATATGTCTATTGAATTTAAGGCAGGATTCGTAACGCCGATGAATCAATATATAGCAAAAGATATGTATTGTAGCATCGCTGCGGCAGACGCGGTTGGAGGAAATTCGTTGTTCACGATATCCGACGAAACGGAACGCGATATTGTCAATGCAGACGGCAATTATAAAAACAACGATGAGAAAACCGGTTGTTCCGGCTCGATTATAGAAAGCGGCGCGGGAATTTTCATTGCGTTAACGGTAAGCGCGGTAATACTTATCGTCAAGAGAAAACAGGGGGGATGCAGATGAAAAAGATAATTGGAAAAATAACGGCGGTAGTGCTTTCGTGCTTCTTATGTATCGGTTGTTTTGTGGGCTGTAATTATAATTCTGCGAATACCGTATTGGAAGTTACGGCAAATGGTTTGATTAGCCTTAAAAAAAGTGGGAACGGCTTAAAATTTTATAGTTCAGACACGGGGTTTTCGGATTTTCTTAACGACTATTATTCTCGTCATATACGAGATAATACGGATAAGTCGATAGGAAACGTAAAGCTTGGTCAGGGGCAGACGTATCAAAAGGAATGGGAAGCATTATATCTTTCTTGGTTTGACTCTACGTCAAGCGGCGTTAACGGTTACGACGCTATGTACAATATGTCTTCTACCTTAGACGCCGTTTATGTAGACGATTTCGGTTACGTTGCGAGTACACCGAATATGGCATATCTTCAAGGCAACGAAACGAACAGCTTTGCAATGGGGTGGCCGTTCATTTACGGAAGACAAACGGGTAATTATATGGCGGAGTTCCTTGATTCCACGGCGAACTGGACGATTAACGGAAAAGAGGACGTCGGATATTTTGACGGTAGCGGATTTTGGAATTACACGTTTAAGGGTATGCCGAGCGAAAGCCTCGTTTACGAAGTAGTAGGATTAAACGAGTCTATTGAATATGCTCCGATGATAGAAATCGGGATGAAATTTGAAGATTTGTCGACGGATGGCGCTCGTTATACAAATATCCAAGATATTGTTTTATCGTTTAAAATGACGGACGGCGATTATGTTTCGATGTCTTATTATAACGAAGCGATACATAACGAGAAAATTAACGGAAACGGAATGTTACGTGCTTGGTTTCCGGTATATTTGCATCCGTTGTGGAACGGTACGTTAGAGAGCCTGCGTATAGAAATTATCCCTGAAGAAGGAGAAAAACTGAATCTTGTCTCTTCTATGAATTACGTTCGCTTGGAAACGGATACGCGCGTAACGAATAATAATACGTGGTATCTCGTTGCTATGGAAGAATATCTTTCGTTTACCGGCGATAAAGAGATGCTGAAAAGAAATATACAGGATTTGCGTAAAGCGATGATGTTTCAATTATATGCGCTCGACGGGATAAACGGATTGTTAAAAACGGATTATATGCGAGGAAAGACCACGACGCTTGTAGGTAAAAACAAATTCGGAATGCAAGGTAACAGTTGGTATGACGTTATTCCGACCGGGACGGTGAATATGCAGGCTAATATATGTTTTTATCAGTCGTTGCTTGCGATGGCCTCCATCGAGGAATACGCGAGCGTGACAGGAATTGACTTTGACGCGCCTACGATACGAAATCCCCAACCGTATGTGGACGGGGCTGCGGATATCGTGTGGTCGCAAACGCCGGAAAAACTTCGCGCTTTGGCGGCGGAAGTAAAAGGAAATATTCAAAAGAACGTTGCGGACGGGGGACTGTGGAATCCTCAAACGGGAAGATTTGCTTGGGCTATTTACGATGCGGATTCGGCGGGCGGCGACGAAGGAACGGCAATGGATTACGGACATACCGAAATCAATTTGATGGCTGTATTGTACGATATTGCTTCCGATTCTCAAAAAGAAAGTATTATGACATGGCTGAGTGGCGGAAGAACCGTATCGGGAGATAATTCTACGGGGGAGGATATTTATTTTTATGAGTTTGCGCCGAGAGTTAACACTAAGTCGAATTCAAAGGATAAAATACCTACTTATACGTTAAGAAATTTCGGACTTGACGTACAGAACGGCGGCGCGTCGATGCATGTTTCTTATTACGATATTTTAGCCAGACATAAATATTTCGGCGTGGAAAATTCGTTCGCTCGCTTGAAAGAAATTCAAACGTGGTATGAAAAGGTACAAGGCTCGGAAGGAAAAGGATATGCTTTTTATCGACAATATTATGCGGACATGATGGCGGAAGGCGGAAACGTCTACAAAATGACGGGTGGTGGTAATATAGGCCCGATCGGACTTGATGAAGAATTTTATGAATCCGCATTGTTGTATGCGACCGTACCCTATATCTATTTAGGTTTAGACGGTGCGTTTGACACTCTCAATATCGCGCCCGAACTTCCTAACGGTCTTGAATATCTGGCAATGGAAAACTTGATGTTTAACGACGTGAGATACGATTTGTACGTTACGAATTCTTATGCGGTAATTTCAGGCGTTCGGGGAACGACGGACAGCAAAGTACGATTGACCTTTAAAGCCGAAACGGGTAAAAAGGCTTGGGTAAATTACCAAGAAACCGAATACGTTGCAAAAGACGGGTATATTACGCTCGAATTACCGTTGGCGCAATGTGTTGTTGAAATAAAATAATATTATGGGGTGAATGAAATGAAAAAATTCATAAAGAGTATTGCAATTATGTTGGCGGTTGTGACGTGTTGCGGTATTGCGGCATGCAGTCAGGATAAAGGTGGAAGCAACGTGCTTTGGCTTACAATATCGGATTCATCGGAAGAATTGCTTTTGCATACGAAGCTTGCAAACGCATTCGTTACAAAGATGAAAGAGGAAGGCAAAGAAGTTACCGTGAAACGTTCGACTTTTTCCGAAAACGATTATGGCAAGGGAATTTCAACGCTTTATGCCACGAAAACGCTTGGCGACGTTATTTTTACATATGATACTTATGCTGCACAGTATACTGAAAACGGAACCTTCGAAGATTTGGATTCATATATTCAAAGAGATGATTTTGATTTGAATGCGTATAACGAAGATATCATCGCTTCGGCGCGTGCTTATCAAAATCAGCTTACTTATTTTCCCAGAAGCTATGACCAAGTAACGATTTTTATAAATAACGAGTTTTTTAGAGATATGGGTTTGGAAGATAAGGTACCTAAGCCTAAAGACAACGGGAAAGGTGAAATGACTTGGGATTGGTGGACTTGGAGTGAATTGCTTTCCTTATGTAATGATTTGAGAAATGCTATTGACACAAAAATGTCTGCGGCTGAAGCTGACTATTATTATCCTATGGACGCTAATCTTTTATGGAATGCGGTATACGATCCGATTATTAAGTCTTTCGGAGGATACGTCGTTGATGTCGAAACGATGAATTCCGGGTTCAACAGCGCTAATACGGAGGCTTATGCGAATACGATAAATGCACTTGAATTTATGAAGTCGCTGATGTCGAAAAAGTATACGCCCGAAAGCTACGGTTCGTTCACGGCAGGAAATCAAGCAATGGCTTTTCAAACTCGTCCTAACGTTGTTAGTTGTAATGACGCGATGATGGATTTGAGTTTTGCGCCAGTGCCGAGGTTTGATACGGAAATTAAGGGAATAACGACTTCGAGCACGTCCTACGTGGGATACGGTTCTGCCGGATACGCGCTTAATAAAAGGAGTTCGAATAAAGACTTGGCATGGGAATTTATTAAATTTACCATGAGTGAGGAAGGTCAAGATATTATTGCAGGGCAAGGTTATTGTATTCCGACGTTGAAATCACAGTTGAACGCAAACGCGAAATGGACGGAAGCTATTAAAAATTCCGACGGAGACGTAGTGGGGCAAAGTGCCTTCTTGTATTCGGGAAACACTTTGAGTCTTGCTACGTATGCGCGCGGCGTTCAAACGGAAACGGAATATAATATTTACAATAAGGTAAGGGCGAATATTTTGGACAAATTGTGCAACGGAACCGCGAAGGATACCGCAACCTATCTTTACAGTGAAATAAAATCTTATATTAAATAAGGTGAATGAAATGACAGATTCGCAAAAAAAGCAAATGAGAACAGACTTGTGGGGGTGGAGTTTAGCTTTACCCCTTACACTCGGTTTGTTGATTTTTACGTTATATCCTTTGATAATGTCGTTGGTTTACAGTTTTTGCGATATGAACGTAATGGAGCCTATGCAAAATTTCGGGCTGCAAAATTACGTTTCTATTTTTAAGGGGGATTATCATAGAGATTTTGTAAATGCGCTGAAAGTGACGCTGAAGTATACTATTATTTCAGTTCCGTTAGGATTAGTTTTGGGCTACGGCTTGGCATTATTTTTAAACGCAAAAATTAAAGGTAACGGGGTGTTGTTAATTCTTTATTATCTTCCGACGCTTATTCCTTCCATCGTCGCAGGGGCTATATGGGGGGATATGTTGAATTCTCAATACGGTTTTTTCAACGTGTTATTGCACGATGTTTTGGGTTTTGATAAAATCGAATTTCAGTCAGAGAACAATTTGATGGCTTCATTTATATGGATGGGAACGTTCAATACGGGCGGAGGTTCTATTATTTGGCTTGCAGGTTTGCGAGGCGTCGATAAGACGTATTATGAGGCGGCGACGTTAGACGGAGCGGGTGTTTTTCGTAAATTTTTTAACGTTACGTTGCCTATGACGACTCCGTATATTTTCTATAATTTGACGATGGGTATGATAACTTCGTTGCAGTTGTTCAATGAACCGTATATTCTTACCGGAGGCACGGGAGGTACGGGACAAGCGCTTTATACGTTGAATATGTTTATTTACGATACGGCGTTTTCCGGATTGAATATGGGTGTTGCCTCGGCAATGGCGTGGGTTTTGTGTGCAATTGTCGGTGGTTTGACGATGATAACGTTTAAATCGAATAAGTGGGTTTATTATGCAGATGAAGATTAAAAAGTCAATTAAGTCGGTAATCGGAAAAAGTTGCCATTGGACCGTCGGTGTCATATTGGCGTGCTATTTTCTCATCAGTTTTTTCGTGTTGGTTTCAAGAGCTTTTATGACGGTAGACGAAATAGCTAAGATACCATCGGCGCTGTTTCCGAGTTTTTCGTTGGAAAATCCTTTTGATAACTTTATTTATGCGTTTAAAATGGAAACGGACGTTAATTTTTTGCTTGCGCTCTGGAATTCCACTTATACTATGGTATTGAGAACTTTCGGAATCGTCGTATCGTCTTTTATTTCGGCGTTTGCACTTTCTCGAATCAAATTCCGCGGACGTAAATTATTGTTTGGTTGTGGCATGGTTACTATTATGTTGCCAGGTATCGTTACTATGATTCCGCTTTTTACAATGTATTCGAGCTTGGGGTGGTTGAATACGCATTTGCCACTTTGGGTTCCTTCGTTTTTCGGTGGCGGTATGATGGTTATCTTTTTGGAAATGCAATTTATTAAATCAATTCCGAAAGGCTTGGATGAGGCCGCTATGATTGACGGCGCAAATTATTTACAGATTGCATTTTTAATTATTATGCCGATGATAAAACCGGTTTTGATATTTCAGGCGGTTAACTCGGCTATCGGCTCGTGGAATGATTTTATGGGACCTCTGACCTATATCAGTACGGCATATCCCGAAATGTATACGTTTCCATTGGCGTTTTTTATTCAATTTAAGAATGCTTCTTCTGTTCAAAAATCTTTGCCGAACGTACAATCGGCATTGAGTTTGATAATGATGATTCCTACGCTCACGTTATTTTGTTTCTTTCATAATGAGATGATTAACGGCATTTCGTTGGGTGGAGGTTTAAAAGGTTAGTAGAATTATTGAAGGGTAGTTGATTTACAACTCTTCGATTTTCTTTGTGATTTTTAGTCGTAAAAGGAAAAACAGTAATGAAAATAAAATACAATGAGACAGTTTCCGATTACGGAAAGTTGATTAGAAACGCTATAGAGTTCTTAAAAGACGGAGATGTTTTAGAATTCGAGCGTGGAGAATACGTTGTCAGTGACGAGTATTTGGAGCGTTGCTTCTATTACGTTACCAACAACACTTCGTGTGAAAAGAGTATTGCGTTCCATTTGAAGAACAAAAAAAATATCATAATTAAAGGAAACGGTAGCAAATTGCTCTTTACGAAGGAAATAACGCCTTTTGTAATTTCAAATTGTGAAAATATCGATATTTCGGGGTTTGAGATTGATTATACGTTTAATAATCATTTAGAACTGAAGATAGTAGAAGTTTTAGACAATAAGATAATTGTCAGCCCCGTCGAGGGGTTTGAGTTAGAGTTGAAGGATGATAAAGTTTATTTGCCAAATATAAATCAACCGATATTTGGCGGTTTGACGATGGCGTATGATTCGGAACTTTTACGCCCTTCTTATAGAAAAAGCTTTTATTTTTTGGCGATAAACCGGAGTGAAAAGGATTTTTTAGGAGATACTTTTCGTTTTCAATCGGTAAGATTTAAGGAAAAGACGGGTGGCTTATATGAAATGGAACTTCCTTTTACTATCCCCTTTGTAAAAGACGAAGTATTAGTTATGTGTGTTTGCCCCGAAAGAAAAGCACAAACGTTTTTCGTTTCGGATTCAAAAAATACTTCTCTAAGTGATATAGAGATATTTTACTCGCCGTCAATGGCGATAATCGCTCAATTTTGCGAAAATTTGACTTTGAATAACGTAAACGTTGAGCGCAACGGAAAACACGGTATGCTCACGTCGTTGGCTGATTCGGTGCATTGCTTACATTGTACGGGGAAAATTTCGCTACGTAATTGTAAGTTTTTCAATATGATGGACGATGCGTTAAACGTACACGGACTTTACACAAAAGTCATATCGTCGAATAACGGGCGTTTAACCGTTAAACTTATGGAAGAGCAGCAAAGCGGTATCAATGCGTATAAGACGGGGGACGTTTTAACCGTCTATAAAGGATATACGTTGGATGAACGCTGTAAGTTTACGGTGAATGAAGCAAAATTGAAAACTCCCTATGAAATAGAGCTTACGGGCAAAATCGATGGAGAAAACGTAGCGGAGGGCGATATAGTTTCTAATAAGAACCGTATGCCGGAAGTAGAAGTGATAAATTGTTCTTGCGGAAATAATCGTCCAAGAGGATTTTTACTTACTTCGTCAAAGAAGATGGTTGTCGACGGATGCCGTTTTTCTAACTGTGAGCACGGGATAGAATGTGCCGGAGATACGGTCTATTGGTACGAGGCGGGCGGCGTTAACGATTTGACTGTAAAAAATTGTACTTTCGAAAACTGTAATTATGCGGCAGGAAATTATGCAATCGTAATTTCTCCGCAATTCGACAAAACGGGAAAGGAACAATTCTATCATAAAAATATCAAAATAGAAAATAATTTATTTCTCGGCTTTTCGTCCGGTATGATTTATGCGAACGCTGTAGACGGTTTGATTATTGTTGGAAACGATTATCGATACGTTGAGCCGTATGAAAAAATTCCTGCGCCAAAAGGTATGATTTTTTTAGAAGGGTGTAAAAATCTTTATATTGAAAACAATTATGACGAGGCATGTTTTCGGGAAGAATGTAAACCGTTTTGGTTATGTGATAAACTTACAAAAGAGACGGTTGTTTTTCTTGAAGGAGAAGAAAAGACGGACTTGCTATATCCGGCGAAAGAAATTTTAAAGGTTACGGATTATTCGGAAAATATACAATACGCCGATGGCGTTGACTATGCTTGTGACGGGGGAAAAATAATAAAACTTTCAGATACGATTCCCCAATTTACAAAAGAAGAATTTTATCGCTTGATTCCGGATAGAATCGGGGTTGAAATTGACCGTTCAAAAGTAAAATTCGATACGGGCGGGCAAAGATTTTTCAAGTTTGACGAAATCGAATACCGAGCGGTAAAGGTTGATTACATAAAAGCGGGGGATAGAAAATATACCGTTCCGCAACCTTGTACGAAACAGACGGAGTTGTTTCGTCAAAAATTGAAATCGGGAGAAAAAGTACGTATATGCTTTTACGGAGATAGTATTACAGAGGGAGCAGACGCTTCGGCGTGTCGACGTTTACCTCCGTATATAGACAAGTGGTCGGACTTATTGGTAAAATTCTTCAAATTGTATTATAAAACGGATAAGTTGATTTCCGTAAATAGTGCAATGGGTGGAAAGTGTAGCGATTGGGGGTTGAAAAATTTCCGTGAAAACGTTTTGTGCAATCATCCCGATTTGTTGATTTTGGCGTTTGGAATGAACGACGGTATGTCAACCGTTCAAGAATTTTCCAAACGTATCGAGGAAATGATTTGTTTATTAAGGGAACAAAACGATAAGGCGGAAATTGTACTTGTCGCAACTTCCGTTCCTAATCCTCAAAGTACGTGGTATCTAAACCAAAGCAAGTTCGGAACGCCGTTAAAAGCGCTTGCCGAAAGATATGGTTGCGCTTTTTGTGATATGGGAACGTTGACGGAAGAAGTTTTCAAGGTTAAAAATTATCGTGATTGTACGTCCAACAATGTGAACCATTTGAACGATTTCGGAACGAGATTGTATTTACATTCTCTATTGAACGTTATGTTAGGCGATGAATATATAAAGGTTTATAAAACAAAATAGAAAAACTAACGGGAAGATTTTATATAAAAAAATCAAAATTCGGAATAATGATTTTTTACAGAAGGTTGCATTTGTCGGTACAAGATAAATTTTACATATAAACGGTAAACTGTCGGCGGCTGCATTATGTACCGCTGAATCGGATGTTTCGTCACTCAGGAAAACGGCGCTAACGGAGAACGATTATCGGAATACCGTAATAAGAAGGAGGAAATATAAAATGAACGATTTTGTCTGGGGCGTGGCTACTGCTGCGTATCAAATCGAAGGCGGTTATCGAGAAGACGGAAAAGGCGATTCGATTTGGGACGTTCACGTACACGAAAAGGGAAGGATTAGAAACGGGGAAACGGGTGACGTAGCGTGCGACCATTACCATCGTTTCCGTGAAGACGTAAAACTTATGAGCGAACTGGGAGTTTCGGCTTATCGCTTTTCGATTGCGTGGACTAGAATTTTTCCGTCGGGCACGGGGAAAATTAACGAAAAAGGAGTTCAATTTTATTCAGAATTAATAGACGAACTATTGAAATACGGTATTGAACCGTATATAACGTTGTATCATTGGGATTTGCCGCAAAAACTGTTTGAAAAGGGCGGGTGGCTTAATGAGGATATCGTACAGTGGTTTGGCGAATATGCGCGTACCATAGGACAATTGTTTGGGGATAGAGTAAAATATTTTATTACGATTAACGAGCCTCAATGTGTTCTCGGAGGAATGAACGGTTCCGGACATGCGCCGGGAATACGATATTCCTTAAAAAATAAGCTTACAGCCGTACATAATTTATTAAAAGCACACGGTATTGCGGTAAAAGAACTTCGGGCTACGGTAAAAGACGTAAAAATCGGTTTTGCGCCTTGCTCAAGCGTAATCTGTCCAAAAAACGGTACCGAGGCCGAAATAGAATTCGCAAAACGTGAATATTTTACCTTGGGACAAAGAGAGCCGACGGAAAGCATCGTATTATACAGTGACCCTGTAATATTGGGGGATTATCCCAAAGAATATTACTCGATGTTTAAGGACGTATTGCCGGATATTCAACCGGGTGATATGGAATTAATTTCCCAACCTATTGATTTTTACTGTCAAAATATTTATCAAGGCGAATATGTTTCCGAGAAACAAGAGAAAGTAGAGCGAGAGCCGTTCCGTGACGGATTTACTCGAACTGCATTGGGTTGGAACGTTGTTCCCGAATCATTATATTGGGGTGCAAAGTTTTTGTATGAACGTTATAAAAAGCCCTTGATTATTTCGGAAAACGGTATGGCGAATTGTGATTTCGTTTCCGAAGACGGTAAAGTACACGATCCGCAAAGAGTAGAATTTATTCGGTCTTATACGTTGGCGTTACTTCGTGCAAAAGATGAAGGCATAGACGTACAAGGTTACTTTTATTGGAGTTTTATGGATAATTTTGAATGGGATATGGGTTACGATCCACGCTTCGGTTTGGTATATATAGATTATACTAC
>CAYSYT010000022.1:0-25474 GCA_964435195.1 uncultured Christensenella sp.
CTGCTATGGCTCAGATGGTAGAGCACATCCTTGGTAAGGATGAGGTCACCGGTTCGATTCCGGTTAGCAGCTCCAAAAATCCGCTTAAAATAAAGCGGATTTTTTATATTGCGTCAGCTTCGAACCAACTGAATTGTTTTTTTATCATTATTCCCGAAAAAATCGTAAGCCCGAATGCGAATATAATTCCTTTTTCTTGTAATACGGGTAACAAATTGTTAAAATCTCCGGAAGCAAAAGCCGAATATATATACGCCACGATATAACCTAAACATAATACGAGTATTGCTAACATTACGAAACCGCACAATATGACAACGATTCTAAACAATACCCTTAAAAGATTTAATCGGGTGATAATCAAAACAAGGGCAAAAATAAAATCGAGTGCTAAAATGCCGTAAAAAGCGTATAAACAATATTCGTAGGCATAACTTACGTATATCATAATTTCTTCGGAAAGATTAGTTAACTGTTGAAGGTTTTGTACTACGAAAATAAAGTTATCGGCTATGCTCGCGTCACCCATTAAAGGAAATTTGCTAAAAGAATAAACTATGCCGTCGTCGGTTATTGAAAACGGTATAAAAATCGTGCAACAGACGAATAACGTAAATAATAATATTCTTACGCATTGGGCAATCCATACGTGTTTTTTGTTTTTGCTCATTTTACTTTTTCCTTTTTAATTTTCTTAAATAATCTTTTATATCGTTTGATATACGGAAACTTTCAACCGCTTTTTGAATACTTTTGTTGTGAACGAAATTGCTTAACGTACCGTTTTCTAAATATTTTACGGCTTTATCATACTGTTTTATAAGCGCCGTGCTATAAAACCAAGCGATAGCCATATTTACGTAATAATGCTCGATATTTATAGTGTTTACGGTCTGAAACGCGCTTTCGCAATAATCGTTGTCAAGATAGTAATTCATTAAAAGCGTAACGGCAAATCTTACGGTGTAAGGGTTGTTACTTTTTAAGTATTCTGAAATTTTTTCATAAAAAAGTTTTTTATGTTTTTTTACTATTTTTAATCCTGCCGACGTAGAATCGCAAACGCTCCAACTGTCAAGGTGGGGAAGAAAAAAATCGAGACGACTAAAAACTTCTTTGACTGAATTTTTAATACTGTCGATAAACGTTCCGTGTAAAAACCATTCTTCGTAATAAATATGTTCTTCGGCAAGGAAATTTTCGATTAGTTCTTTGTTTGCCGAATATTTTTTCGCTATATTTTTGATAATCGGAACGCGTACACCTATAATTCGGTATTTTGTATCGGGTATAAGTTTTAACGAAAATAAACGGTAATTTTCATCGGCGTTTTCAAATAATTCTTTGGTTAGCGGGTTGTTAATCATAGTTTATAACGTTGAAATAATTGATTTTATAACGGGTGAGAATCCGTTGCAAACCTTAATAAGATTTTTATAAAATTCGTCGGTTTCGTGTCCGTAAACATCGGTAACGCCTTTTAACATTATAAGGGGAATTTTATTTGCGGTGCATACTTGTGCTATTGCACCTCCCTCCATATCACGGAGCGAACAGCCGCTTTCGTTTATTAAAGTTATATCTTTCTCGTTAAATGAAAATCTGTCTGCGCTTGCAAGGTTTGTTTTTTCTAATATCGATAAATTTTTAACATAATTATCAAACATGACGGTGTCGTAATCTTGAATATAACCTACGGGAACGGGGTCGATTGCAGATAAGTCGAAATCAAACTGACAGCATTTTTCTATAAGATAATAGTTGAAAAGTTTTACGTTATCGTTTGTCCCTCCGGCAGTTCCGAAATTTATAATATGAGTAGGGGAATATTTATCGATTATTACTTGTGTGGTGAACGCGGCGTTTACTTTACCGACGCCGCAAACGGCAATAATAACTTCATTGCCGTCGATTTTTCCGCGATACGCTTTTTTGTCTAAAACGGAAGTTTTTTCTAAATCGTTAATTTGTGCGAGAAAATTCTCGGCTTCTTTTTCTAATGCAATTACAAATCCTAACATAAAACACCTTTTTTATAAAAAAATTATATCATATAAAATAGCGTATGTCAAACTTCACGTTTTTGTTTTTATGATATTTATAGTTTAGTTTTTGTTGTAAAAGTTGAAAATCACCCCGTAAAAACAAAATCGTGAAACGGTAAAAAGTGGCTGTTTTTGTATTTTGCACAGCAAAAACGCTTAAAATCGATACGAATTTTTACTTGACAACAAAAAAATTGTGGTGTAATATTAAAATCGTGAAACGTGCTTTTTAAAAATGTGTGAGGTGTTTATGGGGTTTTCGGCAGGAAAAAATCTAATATTAAAAGATGAAAAATCGATTTTTGTCGACGATTCGGTTATTATAGGCAATAACGTCGTTATTTATGAAAATAACAGAATCGAAGGAAATAGCGTTATCGGGGACGGAACCATGCTGCTTCCGAACAATTACGTAGTTAACGGTAAAATAGGTCAAAATTGCAAGATAAATCACAGTCAAATCGAAGACGCAATTGTCGGCGATTGCGTTGAAATAGGACCGTTTGCAAGGTTAAGACCGAATACGGTATTAAGGGACGGCGTAAAAATAGGAAATTTCGTCGAAGTAAAAAACGCTACCGTCGGAGAGGGGACGAAAGCAAATCATTTGGCGTATATAGGAGATGCCGATATCGGTAAAAATTGCAACGTCGGTTGCGGTGCGATATTCGTGAATTATAACGGACGTATAAAACAACGAACCGTTGTCGGCGATAATTGTTTCATAGGAAGCAACTGTAACGTTATTGCGCCCGTTAAAATAGAAAGCGATTCGTATATTTGCGCCGGCACTACGGTTACGGACGAAGTCCGCAAAGGTGATTTTGTAATTGGCAGAGTGCGTCAACAGACAAAGGAAAACAGAGCAAAAAAATATTTAAAAGAGAAAAAAGGAGAATAGATTATGGGTTTATTTTTCGGAACTGACGGTTTAAGAGGAAAGGTTAACGAAGATTTGACTTACGACGTTGCTTTTAAGATAGGCAACGCTCTGTCTATCTTAAAAAATAATCCGAAAATTATTATAGGCTCCGATACGAGGGTGTCGAACACTTATTTGACGTTGGCGGTTGCGAGCGGTGCTTTGAGCGGTGGCGCGAACGTAATAGATATCGGCGTTGTTCCTACCGCCGGTATCGCGTATATCACGAAGGAATTGAAGGCTGATTACGGTATAGTTATAAGTGCATCGCACAATAGCGGAGAATATAACGGAATTAAAGTCTTCAACGGGGACGGTTATAAACTCGGAGATAAAGAAGAAGAACGCATCGAACGTTGTTTTATTCATGAAAAAATCAACGATTACCCTAATATCGGTTCGTATACACAAAATTTTAATCTTGTTAAGATATATAAAAAATTCCTTATTTCGTCGAGTGAAAACCGTTTAGACGGAATGACTATCGTTTTGGACGGCGCTTACGGTGCTTCGCACAGAATAGCACCCGAAGTTTTCAGAAGTCTCGGCGCAAACGTAATTGCATCTAATTGCGTGTACGACGGGTTAAAAATTAACCGTAATTGCGGTGCGTTATATCCCGAAAATTTAGTTAAACGAATTTTTAGATATAAAGCCGATATGGGCTTTGCCTTCGACGGTGATGCCGATAGAGTTATTGCTCTCGACGAAAACGGAAAAATTATCGACGGCGATATGATTATATATATGCTTGCAGTATATTTGAAGCAGTCCGCTAAACTTCGGCACGATACCGTAGTGGGAACGAGCCACACGAATATGGCAATCGAAGAGGCTTTGAAAAATCTCGGAATCGATTTTATTAGAACGGATATCGGCGATAAATACGTGCTCGCTAAACTTCTTGAAAAAAATCTTTCAATCGGCGGAGAACAAAGCGGACATATAATATTAAAAGATTTAGCTACGACGGGCGACGGTATTTTAACGGCTATAAAGGTTGCGAATATGGTTGTTAACCAAAAGAAAAAACTTTCCGAATTTTTCGACATAGAACTGTACCCGCAAGTTAACAAAAACGTAGTTGTCGGCGACAAATTCAGAATTATGAATAACGAGGTTTTGTCGAAGGAGGTTTCGAGATACAATTCGGAGTTTGCAGGTAAAGGCAGGGTTATGCTGAGAGCGTCGGGCACCGAACCGAAAATAAGAGTTATGGTGGAAAGCGCGAATAAATTGCAAAACGAAAAAATAGCGAACGTTCTCGTTGAAACGGTTAATGCGATAGATACGGAATTGTAAAAAATAGAAAAAGTCGTAAACTTTTGACGGTTTACGGCTTTTTTGTTAAAAAAATAAATAATAAGATAAATCTTGAACGAAAAAAATATTTACAAAAATCGGTTATTGTGTTATACTAAATAAAAATATAATTGCCGTTAGATTTGTAAAGTTTTTTATATTTAACGTGCATACCGTGGGGGGACTATGGAAAAATCGAAAAGCAGAATTATATCGTTAAGCGTTTCGCTGTTGATTTTGGTCGGCGCGTTAGTCTTTATGATTTGCGATTGGGCTATTCCTATCGGGCTTTGGACACATCCGTTATTGAATTTTTTTGCGTTTTTATGCGTCGGGTTCGGAATTACGTCTATCGTTTTCGCATTTTTGAGAAAGTCGCCTTGGTTTTTCTTTTTGAGCGGCGGTCTTATTGCTCTTGCAGGATTGTATATTTCGATTCAGTATCTCGTTTGGTGGATAGCAGTTATTATATTTGTCTTTGTTTTCGTGGTCGTTGCGTTGTTGAGTTTGATGGTCGCAGGGAATAAAACGGAAAGCATTGCTATTAACGATTCTCCCGATTACAAAGATTATAAGGCGAGAAAATTTGAAAAAAATTCCGAGGCTAAAGAAACCGAAGAATTGCCCGAAATAAAATCTTTTAAATAAAAATACGGTGGTATAATGGACGAAAGAAATTTAACTTTGCTTACAGACCTTTATCAACTTACGATGATGAACGGTTATTTAAAGGAAGACAGAAAAGAAGAAATAGCCGTTTTCGACGTGTTTTTCAGACAAAACGGAATGATTACTTATTCCGTTGCTTGCGGTTTGGAACAAGTAGTGAAATATATACTTAATTTAAATTTCGGTAAAGAAGAAATCGATTATTTAAGAAGCCTCGGTATATTCGACGAAAAATTTTTAACTTATCTTGAATCGTTTAAGTTCACGGGTAACGTTTACGCCGTTCCCGAAGGAACGGTTGTATTCCCGGGTGAACCTATTTTGACGGTAAAAGCACCGATTATGCAAGCGCAACTAATCGAAACGGCGATTTTGAACATAATCAATCATCAAACCCTGATAGCCTCAAAGGCGGCAAAAATAAGATATGCGGCAAAAGACGACGTTATTATGGAATTCGGTTTAAGGCGCGCTCAAGCGCCCGACGCAGGTATTTACGGTGCGAGGGCGGCTGTAATAGGCGGTTGCGATTCTACGTCTAACGTGCTTGCGGGCAAAATGTTCGATATTCCCGTTTCGGGAACGCACGCACATAGTTGGGTAATGAACTTTAAGGACGAGTTTACGGCGTTCAAAAAATATGCAGAAGTTTATCCCGATAACGCTTTGCTTTTGGTTGATACTTACGATACCCTTAAAAGCGGCGTTCCTAACGCCATTAAGGTGTTCGATATATTAAAAGAAAACGGGTATAAGCCCAAGGGAATCAGACTCGATTCCGGCGACCTTGCATATTTGAGTAAAAAAGCACGCCAAATGCTTGACGATGCCGGTTACCCTGATACCATTATTTGTGCTTCTGGCGATTTGGACGAAAAATCGATAGATTCGTTAAAGCATCAAAATGCGAAAATAAATTCTTGGGGCGTCGGTACTCGTTTGATTACGAGTGCGGATATGCCTGCGCTCGGCGGTGTATATAAATTATCGGCAATAATTGAAGACGACGGGAGGGAAATTCCTAAAATTAAAATTTCCGAAAACGTTGAAAAAATAACTAATCCCGGGTTTAAGAATATTTACAGAGTATACGATAAAAAGACGGGCAAGGCGGAAGCCGATTGCATATATTTACGTAACCACGACTCTATCGACCCCGATAAACCGTTGATTTTAGTGCACCCGACCGAACGTTGGAAGAAAATTATTTTTACCGATTACGAATTAAAAAGTTTACAGGTAGACGTTATAATTGACGGTAAGCTTGTATACGACTTGCCTAAAATCAAACAAATTAAAGAATATGCAAAGAAGGATTTGGATACCTTCTGGGATGAATATAAGCGGCTCGACAGCCCGCACGTTTATAAGGTCGATTTATCTGACGAACTTTACGAACTTAAACGCAGAATGCTTGCGGAAGTCAGAGGCTCGGGCGAAAATAATTAACGGAGATTTGTTTTGGAACTCGACAAAAAAAAGTATAAGCGCGACGAGGTTTTTACTATTCTTAACGCTTATAAAAGCGATTACGAAATTAAATTGAAAGAACAACGCGACAGAATAACCGAACTTTTGGCGGAAAACAGAAAACTTTCCGCCGAAATAGACGAACTTAAAAAAAAGGACGCATTAGTATCTTCCGCAATAATCGCATCGGAAGAAAAGGCTGTCGAAATTGAGCGAAACGCAAAAGAGAGGTATAATCTTTTGACGGAAAGTTTGCATTCTTTTATAAAAAAGTGGAAAAATTATTTTGAGTATATTGCGGAAAAATATCCGTTTTACGGCGCTACGAAAGAGGCGAAAACCGTATTCGATAAAATTTCAGAAGCGGTAAGCGATACCGACGATTTTAACGTTGTCGAAGAGTTAGACGGCGTTATACCGAACAAAAATATAAAAAAAGGTTTTAATCCGCAAGAAAAAATTGACGATTATATTGCGGCGACGGGAGATAACGGGTTTAATCTTGACGAAGTACTAAATCCGGGCAAACTCGAACTAGGGGATATATGCAAAGAATTAGGTCTGATAGAAGAACTGTAATTTGGAATATTTTACCGATAATTCTTTTGGTGGCTTTCGTTTTGATAGACCAGTTGACTAAAAGTTACGTTAAAAATTTACACGATAGTTTCGGTTGGAACGAGACTATCGTTATTGACGGATTTTTTAATTTTAGTTGGGCAACTAACGACGGCGCAGCGTTTAGTTTTTTAGCAGGTGTTGAATGGGGGCAAAGTTTTTTTACGGGACTTACGATAGTTGCGCTCGTTTTGTTTTTTTTGTATTATATGTATATATACAAAAAAAATTACCGTTGGCTAAAAATAGCGATGGCTTTCGTAGTGGCGGGTACGGTAGGTAATTTTATAGACAGGTTGGCGTATAATTACGTCGTTGACTTTATAAGTTTTATTTTCGGAAGTTATCACTTTCCCGTTTTCAATATGGCAGATACGTTTATTACTGTTGGTGTGATAATGCTTATCGTTCATTATTTGTTTATCGATAACGACGCCGTTTTTAAGAAGAAAAAAAATGGATGAGAAAATTTTTACCGTTATTGAAGAAGATTCGGGGATGCGCGCGGACGTTACTCTTGCAAAATATACGGGATTAACACGTTCTTACGTAAAAAAACTTTGTGAAGACGGCGCGTTTTCGATAAACGGAAAAATATCAAAAAGCAATAAAACGTTAAAAAACGGCGACGAATTACGCTTAATAGTACCCGATAACGTTCAACTTGACGTCAAACCCGAAAATTTACCCGTTAATATCGTGTATCAAGACGACGATTTAGCGGTTATAGATAAACCGCAAGGTATAACGGTTCACGCGGGTAACGGAACGCACGGGTCAACGCTCGTTAACGCATTGCTATATCATTTAGATTCTTTGTCGGGTATAAACGGCGTTATCAGGCCGGGTATCGTTCATAGAATAGATAAAAACACGTCGGGTCTGTTAGTCGTCGCAAAAAACGATAAAGCGCATCTCGCACTCGCAAAGCAACTTGAAAACAAAACTTGTAAAAGAATTTACGTTGCGTTGTTGGAGGGAGTTGTTAAAAACGATAGCGGCGTAATACAAACGTTTATCGGCAGAAATCCAAAGGATAGAACGAAAATGGCTGTTTTGCCTTCGGGTAAACTTGCCGTTACCGAATATAAGGTGTTGAAACGTTACGACGGATATACTTTTTGTGAGTTTTCGTTGAAAACGGGCAGAACACATCAAATCAGAGTCCATTCGAAATATATAGGGCATCCGATTGTCGGCGATAAAGAGTACGGTTATAAAAACCAAAAATTTAAGTTGGACGGGCAGTTGCTTCATGCAAAAAAATTGACTTTTATACATCCTTCTTCAGGTAAACGGGTTACGTTCGAAAGCGAAATTCCCGAATATTTTAAAAACGTTTTGAGAAAGTTGAGAGAATTGTAAATGGAAATTAAAGCGTTACTTTTAGACGATATTGCGATAGACCGTGCAACGAAAAGAATCGCGCACGAAATTATCGAAAATAATAAGGGCGTTGAAAACGTTGTTCTTTTGGGTATTGCTCGCGGCGGCGTACCGTTTTCCGAACGCCTTGGCGAAAATATATATAAGATAGAAAATATTCGCGTTCCTATCGGTAAACTCGATATTACTTTGTATAGGGACGATTTGGCAAAGGCGAATATGGACGCAAGGGTTACGGGTAGTGAAATTGACTTTTCACTCGAAGGTAAAGACGTTATTCTGTGCGACGACGTTTTGTTTACGGGCAGAACGGTTCGTGCAGGCATAGAGGCTATTTTTAAGTTCGGCAGACCTTCTACTATTCAACTTGCCGTTTTAATTGACCGCGGACATAGAGAGTTACCTATTCGCGCCGATTACGTCGGTAAAAATGTTCCTACCGCGCTCGGCGAAGAGGTCCAAGTAAGTTTTAGTAAAGAAAACGGCGTTAAAGCCGTAATTTTAGATAAAAGGAGTATTTAATCATGAAAAAATCAGACACCAAAATTTTAAATCTTTTAGCGTTTTTCGCGCTCTGCATCGTTGCGGTTCTTATACTCGTTAACAATTTGCTTCCTCTTTTGGGAATAAACGTTACAGGCGCAATTTTTAATTTCCTTGCTACGTTAAAAGAAATATTTATTTTAATTATAATCGGCATATCTGCGTATAATTACGTGCTTGGCAAGACAAAAGGTTGGACCGTTGCGTTTTGGGTCGCCGTTGTAATTTTCGTTGTCGGTATAGTTTTGATTTGGTTTTAATAGGAGTTAAACGTGGCAAAACCTTTGGTGGCAATCGTCGGCAGACCTAACGTCGGTAAATCTACTTTTTTCAATAAGGTCGTCGGCAAAAAAATATCCATAGTTGAAAATTTTCCGGGGGTAACGAGAGATAGACTGTATGCCGACGCAGAATGGTGCGGTCGGTATTTTACCCTTGTCGACACGGGCGGCTTAGAATTAAAATCTACCGACGAAATGTGGCGACATATTCAAAAACAAGCGGAAATAGCAATAGAAACGGCTGACGTTATTATATTGTTCGCCGATGCTAAAACGGGGCTTAACGCATCCGATGAAGACGTTGCAATGAAACTTCGTAAATCTGGCAAACCGGTAGTCCTTGCCGTTAACAAACTCGATAATTATAATCCCGAAAAGTTGTACGAGTTTTATAACCTCGGATTGGGTGAGCCCTTCGGTATTTCGGCTGAACACGGTACGGGTATAGGGGATTTGCTTGACGAAGTCGTTTCTTATTTTGACGATATAGGTATAAAAGACGACGACGAATATATAAAGTTGGCCGTTGTCGGAAAACCTAATGCTGGTAAATCAAGTTTTTGTAATAAAATTCTCGGGTTTGACAGGACGATTGTGTCAGACGTGGCGGGTACTACGAGAGATGCGATAGATACGCCTTTCGAATTCGACGGCAAAAAATTTATGATAATTGATACTGCCGGCATAAGAAAGAAAAAAAGCGTTGAAGAGGATTTAGAATATTACAGCGTTCTACGTGCGTTCGGGGCAATTCGGCGCGCGGACGTATGTTTGATTATTGTAGACGCGACGGTAGGAATTACCGAACAAGACGTTAAAATTTGCGGTTACGTTCACGAACAAGGCAAACCTTCCGTTATAGTTATGAATAAGTGGGATTTAGTTGAAAAAGACACTAATACCATTAACGCGTTCGATAAAACCCTTGCCGAAGAATTAAAATTTATGGATTATTTCCGTAGTATATACGTTTCGGCGAAAACGGGGCAACGTACGGAAAAAATTCTCGACTTGTCGGTTTCCGTTTTAGAAAATTCTAACAGAAGAATTTCTACGGGGCAACTTAACGATTTAGTTCTCGATTGCGTCAGAGTAAGCGAACCTCCGTCGGTAAACGGCAAAAGGTTAAAGATAAACTATTGCACGCAAGTTTCCGTTGCGCCGCCTAATTTCGTTTTTTTCGTAAACGATGCTTCTTTAATGCATTTTTCGTATAAAAGATATTTGGAAAACAGCATAAGACGTGCTTATGATTTTAAGGGGACGCCGATAAAATTAACCGTAAGGGAAAAAGAAGATGAGTGATTTTGTTTTGCTCGCTATATTAGGAGTGTGCAGCTATTTTTTCGGCAATATAAACTGGGCGCTTATAATATCGAAATTCAAAAAGACCGACATAAGAAAGTTGGGTAGCGGCAACCCCGGAACGCTCAATATGAGTAGAAATCTCGGACTAAAACTCGGATTATTGACTTTTTTTCTCGATATTCTTAAAGGTGCCGTACCTACGCTTGTTGCTTATTTCGTTTTGAAGGGGCGCGGCTGCTTTGCCGATTCGGAATTTTTGATTTACGATTTCGGTATTTATTTGTGTGGTTTTTGTGCTGTTTTAGGTCATATATTTCCCGTCGTATTAAAATTTAAGGGCGGTAAAGGTATCGCAACTACGATAGGCGTAGTTATCGTTTGTCAATCTATAAACGGTTGGGCTTGGATTGCCGTTGCGGTAATGGCGCTTGTTTGCGCGTTGATTTTTATCTATTTTACCGAATTCGGTGCGATGGGCTCTTTTATAGCAATAACACCGTCGGCGGTCGGTTGTGCAATTTGTTTGTATTTGACTTACGGTTCAAGTGATAATCGCGTAACTATGACTTATTATATTATAGCCAGTATGATTATTTTGGGCATTTGTTTTTTTACTTGGTTTGCTCACCGTACTAATATCGAACGGATGTTGGCGGGTAACGAACATCCTACGTCTATTAAAGAAATGGTCGTAAAAATGAAGGCAAAAAAAGTCGAAGAAAAGGAAAATTCTAAATAAAAATTTTGTTCATAATGAAAAAAAAACTCTCATATATTATTTGTGTAATATGTGGGAGGTTTTTTTATGGAAAAATACGATATATATAAAGATATATCTAAACGCACGGGCGGTGATATATACGTCGGTATCGTCGGACCGGTAAGAACGGGTAAATCAACTTTTATAACAAAGTTTATGGAAAAAATCGTTTTACCTAATATCGGCAACAAATTTCAAAAACAAATCGCTACGGACGAAATGCCGCAATCGGCAGACGGAAAGACGATAATGACTACGCAACCGAAATTTATTCCGGCAAATGCGGTTAAAGTTCAGTTTAAAAACAAAGCGACCGCTAACGTAAGGTTGGTCGATTGCGTCGGTTATCTCGTCGACGGTGCTGTCGGACATACCGAAGACGAAAAACCCCGTTTAGTCAAAACGCCTTGGAACGAAGAAGAAATTCCTTTTGAAAAAGCGGCGGAAATCGGTACGGAAAAGGTTATTAAAGAATATTCGACCGTAGGTATAATGGTAACTACCGACGGAAGTATAGGTGAAATTCCGAGAGAAAATTATACAAGCGCCGAAGAAAAAGTCGTAAAAGAATTGAAAAAAATTAAAAAACCTTTCGTTATAGTATTAAACTCAAAAAATCCTAACGATGACAACGCTTTAAAACTTTCGGTTGAATTGGAAGAAAAATACGGCGTACCGGTTCTTTGTCGTGACGTTTTGAATCTTACCACAGAAGACGTCGGCGAAATTATGGAAAAAATATTGATAGAGTTTCCGATGCAACGTTTTGACGTAAATATACCTAAATGGTTGCAAGTTTTACCGGCAGACAACAAAATAATTTCCGACGTGTTGGATAAAATTAAAAACGGTTCGGAAGACATAGTAAAAATGCGCGATTACTCGGTTATGTTCGACACTTTTGAAAACGACGATAATTTTAAGGATATTCAGTTATCGGAAATTAAATTGGGCGAAGGTGTTTCGGAATATACGCTTTTGCCGAAAGACGATTTGTATTTTAAGGTTTTATCCGATGAGTGCGGGGAAGAAATAACCGACGATTATCAACTAATGAGTTATATTAAAAGTTTTGCATTATCGAAGAAAAAATTCGATAAAATTAAGGCTGCGCTCGAAACCGCGGAATCCGACGGATACGGAGTAGTTATGCCGTCGATTGAAGAAATGAATTTGGAAGAGCCCGTACTTGTAAAGCAAGGCGGAAAATACGGTGTAAAATTAAAAGCATCCGCACCGAGTTTACATATAATGAAGGTTGACGTATCTACCGAAGTTTCTCCGATTGTCGGTACGGAAAAACAAGGTGAGGACCTTATAAATTATCTTATGGCGCAGTTTGAAGATAACCCTGCCGAAATTTGGGAAACAAATATGTTCGGAAAATCTTTACACGACCTCGTTAACGAGGGGCTTACGAGTAAATTAACCGCAATGCCCGTCGAAACGCAGGGTAAAATGAGAAAAACGTTGACGAGAATAGTTAATGAAAATAAGGGTGGAATAATCTGTATTTTATTATGATTTTAATCGTTACTAAAATTTTTTGCAAGCAAACGAAATAATACGATATTTAAAAGCGTTATTTTTTTTCTGTAAAAATGTATGAAAAGGGGGAATAAAATTCTCCTTTTTTATTTTATTTCAAGTTTTTCGTGTTAAAATAAAAATTATGGCAAAAGATTTTGCGTACGGGAGAATTTTTATGATAAACGAATTAAAAAATATGAGGAAACAGTTCGAAACAAAAAATAATATCGATATACAATATGATGACGAAGGTCGCGCATTGATTAAGTTATTAGTTAAAAACGACGATAATTTTTTGTCGCCTTATAGCACTAAGGAAAAAGGTACTCTGTCGGGAGAGGTTTCGGACTTTATATAACACAGTTTAATGGAAGTTCATTGTAAGGAAAAAATTCATTTTCAAATTCACGGAGATACAATCGACGATGAGGAAAAGAAGAAGTATACAGCCGCAATACATTCGCATTATTCTACTTGTTATAAAGAAACCGTATTTGAAAAAAAGCGTTTGTTCGTTATTTCGATGATTATGGCTTTTATAGCCGTCATTACATTGTCGTTAATGATTTTTTTCGAAGTTCGCGGAATAACTAACGCAGTTTTCGTTGAGGTGATAGATATTATTGCTTGGGTGTTTATGTGGGAGGCTGTCGATATCTTCTTTTTTAGGCGTTCGGAACTGAAATTAAAAGAATACAGATATTTGCGTTTGGCGGAAAGCGTAATCGAATTTTTACCGTATAAAGAGGTAGAGAAGTAATTATATTTAATTAAAAAACGGATAATTTGCATATTTTTAAGTTTCGGTTATTATATTTATTATAAGATTACCGTTGTTAACATTGTTGATAACATTGTTGATAACTTTGCTTGAAACGGGTAAATATGTTTGTTTTTAAAAGAAAAAATATTATAATCGTTGCGGTGCTGATACTCACCTTTATTACTTTTATTATTTGCGGTACGGCTCTTTCAGTTAAACCTATTGAGGATGCGGACGTTAAAATCGTTCGTGTGGTGTTGGATGCAGGGCACGGCGGAATAGATAATGGCGCAACGGGAATAAAAACGGGCGTAAAAGAAAGTGAATTAAACTTAAAAATTGTAAAAAAACTCGAAAGATATCTTGCGGACGCAGGCGTCTCGGTCGTTCTTACCAGAACAACCGACGCGGGATTATACGGAATGGCAACGAGCAATTTAAAAAGAAAAGATATGGAAAAGCGTAAAGAAATTATTTTAAAGTCTAACCCGACTTTGGTTGTCAGCGTGCATATGAATAAATTTTCCGTTTCAACCAGACGCGGTGCGCAAGTTTTTTATAAAACGAACGACGAACTCGGTAAAACCCTTGCGCTTAACGTTCAAAAAAGTTTTAACCAAATGGAAAGCGCATCGAGAGAATGTTCGGCTTTAACGGGTGATTATTTTATATTGAATTGTAGTGAATTTCCTTCGATAATCACGGAATGCGGTTTTTTATCGAATCCAGAAGACGAAGCCCTGTTAATAACAGACGAATATCAAGAAGAAGTTGCTTATACGATTTTTAAAGGAATAATAAATTATCTTTCAGAGAGTTCGTTTAATTTTTGTCATTAAATAAAAACCCGAATTATTCGGGTTTTTTTATTGTATTTTTATTTGGAATAATGTATAATATATAAGTAATTTTATGCGTTAAACTTTTTATAAGTTTATTTGTTCGTACGCAATAATTTTCGTCGTACAACGTACGAAGCGTTTTACGTATAGGGGGAAACGGTTGTTTAGATTAGGTGACGTAATTGATAAAGCACGCGCAAAGAATATAAATCCGATAGTTTTAGCGTTTGTTGGAGATGCGGTTTATTCTCTTTACGTTCGTGAAAGCCTTGTTTTTTCGTCCGATTATAAGACGGGTGAACTTAATAAGTTGGCGACGGCAAAAGTTAAGGCGACGGCGCAAGCGGAGTTTATCAAATCCATTCTGCCGATACTCACGGAAGAAGAACTCGGTATATTTAAAAGAGGCAGAAACGCAAAAAAAAGCACGAAAGCAAAGCACGCTACCATTTCGGAATATAATTTATCTACGGGGTTTGAGGCTTTGCTTGGGTATTTATACGTAATAGGCGATTTAGAACGCATAAATTATTTACTTGACAGAGGAAACGAAGATGAAAATTGAAGGTAGAAATTCCGTTTACGAATTGTTGAAAACGGATAAAGAAATAGACAAGGTTTTAGTTCAGAAAGATTTGAAGGACGAGGCAAGCAAAAGATTGATAAACGTTATTCGTTCTAATCGCGTAAAAGTTCAGTTGGTTGATAAATACGTTATAGAAAAGGAAAGCGAAAGTAAACGCAGTCAAGGTTTTATAGCGTACGTTTCTGATTATAAATATTTTGAAATAGAAGATATTTTAGACGATTGCGCCGAAAAAGACGGTTTTGTCGTTTTGCTTAACGAAGTAACCGACCCTCATAACCTGGGTAGCATAATCAGAGTCTGTGAATGTGCCGGCGTTGACGGAATTATTATCGGCAAAGATAGGTGTGCTTCCGTTAGCGATACGGTTATGCGTATTTCCGAAGGAGCCTTAAATCACGTTAAAGTTGCAAAAGTTACAAACGTAAACGTTGCTATAGATAAACTTAAAGAAAACGGGTTTTGGGTTTTCGGTACGGAAGTCGGCGGTAACGAGATATACAAAACCGATTTAACGGGTAAAATATGTTTGGTTATCGGCGGAGAAGACAGCGGAGTTAAAAGATTGACAAAAATCAAGTGTGACGGAATTGTTTCCATACCTATGTTCGGTAAAATAAATTCGCTGAATGCTTCCGTTGCTTGCGGTGTTGCCGTATATGAAGCGGTAAGACAAAGAATTTCTAATAAAAAATGAAAAATTTTACAAAATTATCCGACGAAGAGTTAGTCTCTCTCGTTCGCGAAAATAATCAAGAAGCAATAGGCGTGCTGATTGAAAGATATAAATATATGGTTAGAGCGTTTTCTCGTTCCTTTTATTTGTCGGGAGGGGATAACGAGGATTTAATTCAAGAGGGAATGATAGGTCTTGTAAAAGCTATAAATTCTTATAACGGTAAAGCGAGTTTTAAAAGTTACGCCTATATTTGTGTGAAAAGTTCGATTTTAACCGCGGTTAAAAATTATTCTTGCTTAAAGCACAGTCCTTTGAACAATTATATATCATTATCGGGTACGGACGGTTCCGATGCAGATAAAAACGAAATAATGATTGCTTCTTGCACTGACCCTGAAACGCTTTTTATCGACGGTGAAGCTGCTTCGGAGTTTAAGAAAAAGCTAAAAGATATTTTAAGTTCTTACGAATATCGTATTTTAACGATATATTTGCAGGGATACAGTTATGAGGAGATTGCTTTTAAGTTGAAAAAAAACGTAAAATCAATCGATAACGCCCTTCAACGCATAAGACGGAAAATAATAAATTCCGCTCTTTTGTAAAGGAGATTTTTATGGCATATTTGGCATTGTACAGAAGGTACAGACCGTCTACTTTTGAAAATTTAATTGGTCAAGAACATATTGTAAAAACGTTGGTCAACCAAATAGAAAACGGTAGATTAGGGCACGCTTATTTGTTTACCGGAACGCGGGGAACAGGGAAAACTTCCGCTGCGAAAATATTTGCAAAAGCAATAAACTGTCTATCGCCGAAAAACGGTTCGCCTTGCGGTGAATGTGAAGTATGCAGGGCGCTTTCCGACCCTTCTAACATTGACGTTATAGAAATCGATGCGGCGTCTAATAACGGCGTTAACGAAATTAGGGATTTAAGAGAAAAAGTTCAATATCCGCCCGTTTCGTGTAAATACAAAGTTTATATTATCGACGAAGTTCATATGCTTACGGGTGCGGCTTTTAACGCATTGTTAAAAACCTTGGAAGAGCCGCCCAAACACGCTGTATTTATTTTGGCCACTACCGAAGTTCATAAAATTCCCGCAACAATACTTTCTCGATGCATGAGGTTTGATTTCAGATTGATTTCTACCGAACGTATAGCCGAATTGATTTCAAAAATTTACGATAAACAAGGTAAGTCTTATGAAAACGAAGCCGTTTTCGCCATTGCCGATGCAGGCGAAGGCAGTATAAGAGACGCGTTATCTATTGCGGATATCGCGCTTTCGTACGGCAAAGGAAAATTAACTTACGACGACGTTATGGAAATATTGGGTTCTTCTAATGCGGAATTGTTAGTTTCTTTCGTTAAAAATCTGATAGACGGTAATTGCGGAAACGTCTTGGAAATTATCGACAAAATGTCTGCGCTCGGTAAAAGTATGGGAGTTCTTAATAAAGATTTAATCGCTTTAATTAGAAACTTGCTTGTAATAAAAAGTTGTAAAAATGCCGATAAGTTATTATCGTTGCCGACCGATAAGTTTAACGCGCTGAAAAACGTTGCGGAATTAACTACGGAAGACAGGCTTATAAGAATATTAACCGTATTTGCCGATAACGAAAGTTCGCTAAAATATTCGACTCATCCGAGAATCGTGTTTGAAACGTCGGCGATAAAGGCGGCTCGCCCCGATGCCGATTACGATTTTGACGCTCTGCTTTCACGCATAAAGGAACTTGAAAACAAATTAAACGATTTTAATAAAGGCGTAGTTATAAAAGCAGACGTTAAACCTATATGTACGGAAGTTATGCCGCAAGCGGAAAAACCGCTTTTGAAGAGCGTAAGTGAAATCGGCGTGCAAGAAATTAGAGGAAAATTACTTTCCTCGCTTAGAGACAGCGGTTACGAAATGCTTTGGAATATATTGCAAAACGTAAAAATAAAAATAGATAAAGACGTTATTACTTTGATAGCAAAATCAAGCGATGTCTTGATTTTGGATAAACCCGATAATCGCGAAAAAATAATATCGTCTATAAAAGGCTGTTTGCCTTTTACGTTAAATATAGAACAATCGATTGATGAAAAAAATTTAGACAAAATAGATATGGAAACTGAAAAACTTATAAAAAATTTTGGTTCGGAATTTGTAATAGTTAAAGATTAAAGGAGAGAATATTATGGCAGGTTACAGAGGCGGTTTTGGTGGTTTTGGCGGTGGTAATCAAATGCAAAATTTGATGAAACAGGCTCAAAAAATGCAAGAAAATATGCAAAAAGCACAAGAAGAACTCGAAACAATGCAAATCGAGGGTACGTCCGGCGGCGGACTCGTTAAAGTCGTTATGAATGCTAAAAAAGTAGTCAATAATATAACCATAGACCCAAATGCGGTCGATACCGACGATATTACGATGCTCGAAGACCTTTTGATTGCCGCGCTTAACGACGCTTATGAAAAAGCCGATAAGGTTTACGGCGAAAAAATGGGGGCTTTCGGCGGTTTAGGTTTATAATAATGAAGATTTATATTGAACCTATCGGAAAATTGATTAACGAATTTTCTAAATTGCCGGGGGTTGGGGCGAAAACGGCACAGAGATTTGCGTATAAAATTATCAATATGACTGACGAAGAAGCGCGTTCTTTTTCCGAGGCGATACTTAACGTAAAACGGTGCGTTAAATACTGTAAAATTTGCGGTAATTTTTCAGAAGACGATATTTGCGAGATTTGTAAAAATCGTTCCGACGAAACTATCTGTGTTGTTAAAGAGCCGAAGGACGTTATTGCGATTGAAAAGTTAAACGAGTTTGACGGCGTGTATCACGTGCTGCACGGGACTATTTCGCCGTTGGACGGAATAGGTCCGAACGATATAAATATTAAAGGTTTATTGTCAAGGCTGGGTAGCGGAAAGGTTAAAGAAATTATAATGGCGACAAATCCCGACGTAGAAGGCGAAGCGACTGCAATGTATATTTCAAATTTGATTAAGCCGTTGGGAATCAAGGTTACCAGACTTGCGCACGGTATTCCCGTCGGTACGGATTTGGAATATGCCGACGAGGTAAGCCTTGCAAGAGCATTTATTGACCGTAAAACGCTTTAATAAATAATTTGGTCTATAATAGGGAATAATATGAAAATTTCTGTTTTAGGTTGCGGCAGATGGGGATCGTTTATAGGATGGTATCTTGTAAATAACGGTAACGACGTAGTTCAATGGGGAAGAGTCGGTCACCACTCTTTTGAAGCGCTTAAAAACGATGGTAAAAACGAATACGTTGAACTTGATAAGCGAATAAAACTGACTTTCGATTTAGAATATGCGGTAACCGTTTCCGACGTTATTATCATATCTATCAGCTCTCAATCTTTACGCTCTTTTATGAACGAAATTAATCTATACAACGTTTCCGATAAAAAATTCGTGCTATGTATGAAAGGTATCGAAGTAGAAACGGGTAAACGTCTTTCGGAGATAATGACTGAGAGCGGTATAAACGAAAACAACGTTGCCGTGTGGGTTGGTCCGGGACATATACAAGCGTTTTTGAAAGGTCAACCTAACTGTATGGTTATAGATTCGGTTAACAAAGAACTCGTTCGTTTTCTGGCCGATAATTTTAGGAGTAATTTAATCAGATTTTATTACGGAGACGATATTATCGGAAGTGAAATAGGCGCAGCGGCGAAAAACGTAATGGGTATTGCCGCGGGTATGCTTGACGGTGGCGGTTATACGACCTTAAAAGGTCCGCTCATGGCAAGAGGCGCGAGAGAAGTGGCGAGGTTGATTAAGGCGATGGGCGGTAACGAACTTTCCGCATACGGGCTTTGTCATCTGGGCGATTATGAAACTACACTTTTTTCCGAATATTCTAATAACCGTAAATTCGGGGAATGTTACGTTAAAGGCGAAAAATTTACGAAACTTGCGGAAGGTGTTTCAACGGCGCAAGCAATGAAACTTCTCGGTGAAAAATACGGCGTTGATTTGCCTATAACAAACGCTGTTTGGTCTATTCTTTATGAAAATAAAGACCCTATGAAAGAATTCCTTAAAGTGTTTTCAAGAAGTACGAGAAAAGAATTTTCTTAATTTTTAATAAAAAATCAAAAGTTAACGGGTAGTGATATTAAATCACAGCCCGTTAACTTTTTGTATAATACGGAATATATACTTAATAATTAGAAATAATTTCTTCCGCGTATTTTTTTATTTTGTTTTTTAGTTCAATCGGGCTTAATACTTTTACGCCTATACCGTAACTTATAATTTTTGAAACAAGTCCGTCATCGTTAGGAAGTTTTGCGTAAGCAACGTGCTTTCCGTTTTCGGTTTTTATATTTTCGATTCCGAGCCATTCTTCGATATCCGATAGATATTTTTTATCTATTTCGAGAACAACGTCGATAGCGTCAACGCTTTCGTACCAAATGTCGAAAGGCAGGTTGTCGTTTAATTTTTTTCGTTCAAAATGTGTGTTTAACTCGTTTGCTAATTCAATTCTGCCTATTTTGAAAAATCTGAATTCTTGCCTAACGTTACAAAAAGCGTAAACATACCAAACGCCTTGCTTGAATACAATTAAATGCGGGTCGATTGTTCTTTCGCTGACGCTCCCGTTTCTGTCGTGATAGCGAATATGCATTTGCGTATTGTTTTCTATACAACGTTGTACGATTTTCATTTTTGCTTTGTAACCTACCGTATCGCCCCAAGGACCTGCGTCGATAATTAAGTTTCCGCTTTTAATATCGAAACCCGAGTATTCGTTTTTTACGTTTGCTTTTAATTTTGTAATCGCACTTTCTATTAACTTGTCTGGTATGTTGTTATTTAAAGACGTCAACGCATTTATTACTTGGTTGTATTCTTTTAACGTTAAAAACGTAGACGAAAGTCTGTAGGAGTCAACAATGGCTATTCCGCCTCCGTTACCACGGACTGTATATAACGGCACGCCCGCATATTCGATTTGTTCTATGTATCTGTAAATGCTCCTTTTACTAACTTCAAATTTCGAAGCAAGATAAGTCGCCGAAACGCATTTTTTTGATAAAAGCTCGAATAATATGCCTAACATTATTTCGTATTTCATATTATAAAATTACCTCCGTATTCATATTGTAGTATATACGGAAAAAACTGTCAAGCAGATTAAAAAAATATTTCTAATATGACAAGCGTGTGTCGTAAAGTCGTGATATTATTTTCGCGTAAAGGAGAGAATTATGTTTGAAAAATTTATAGAATTATTTTTTGATAAAAAATCGCGTAAAAAAAAGAGCAAAACTTATTACGGTAAAAAAAGAGAACGCTCAAAATCCGACTGTTTAATCGTGAAAAGAGTTGACTATGAAAAAACTTGTCTATCGGTTTATTTTGAGGAGTTAAAAGGTTTGAATTTATCGGGTAGGGGTTATATCGAAAAGGTTAGCGACGGGCGTAATCGGCTAAAATTCTTGAAATCTGCCGACTTTTATCGTTAACGGGGTGATTTGTTAAATTTTTTTCAATATTATATCTGTTAGCGTAACAAGATGTTATTGCCAAATACAAAGATTCTTTTGTCAATACGTTTTGTTGCAAAACGCTAATAAGTCCGAGTTTTTGAAAATATTCGGCGTTAAGTACTTGGTCGCCTCTTGAAATTCCTTTCGGAAGCGGAATAACAACGCAAGGTTTTTTTATGCTTAAAAGTTCAAACAGGGCGTTAGAACCCGCACGTGTTACGCATACGGAAGAAATAGAAAATATGGTTTCTATATTGTATACGTATTCGGTCTGGTAATAGCCCGTTTTATTTATATTTTTATCTACGTTACCTTTGCCGCAAATATGAATAACGTTAAATTTAGGCAATAAATCGTTAAGACAGTCCCTTACGGTTTTATTGATGGCAACCGCGCCTTGGCTACCGCCCGTTATGGCGATAACGGGTTTATTATTCTTAAAACCGAAAACAGAAGGAGCGATTTTTTTTACGGATGTAAGGTTACTTCTTATAGGTGCACCGATATATTCGCCGTTTTTTACGGTTTTTGCGGTATCTGAAAAAGAAGTCAAAATTTTTTTACAATATTTAGAAGTTATTTTATTTGCTAAACCTATCGTATAATCGCTTTCGTGGGCGACAACGGGGATTTTTCTTTTTTTTGCTGCGAGTACCGTGGGTACGGAAACGTAGCCGCCTTTGGAAAATATTACGTCAGGTTTTAATTCGTCTAAAATTTTTCCTGCATAATGAATTCCCGATACAAGCGTAAAAGGAATTTTAATATTTTTTGCCGTTAATTTTCTGTTAAATTTTGCGCACGGAACGGAGTAATACGGTATTCCGTTTTTTTGTATAATTTCTTTTTCTATTCCGTTTTCGCTACCTATATAATATATTTTGTCGAAATCGTTTTTTAAGTAGGGTAAAACAGCCAAGTGGGGAATACAATGACCGGCGGTTCCGCCGCCCGTTAAGATTATCGTTGCCATACATTATATATATGCACTCAAAATAAATAAGTTATACATTTGAAAAAACAAGGCGGTAATTAACCGCCTTGTTGTGATTGTGAAATTATTTAGTTGTTATCTTTGTTGTCGTCACCAAAGTCTTGGACGTCGCCGTAAACGTAATCGTTCGAATTATCGGTTTCGTCTATTTGTGCATCTTCCGTCGGTTGTTCGTCGGGGAGCACGGGCTGTTCGGGTTCTTCTTCGTAATCGTCGAAATCTTGTTTAGCCTTAGACGGTTTATTCTTCTTGTTGTATCTGCTAGTTACGTTATAATGCGATTTAGCGTCCTTTTTGTTGCGTTTATGTCTGCGTCTGATATTTTTAACGAATAACATAACTATTGCAAGAATTAAAACGGCACCGAGAAGAATAGTGGAGAATGACAACCAGAAAGTCGACGGGTCGGTTTCGGCAGTACAACCGCTACCGGAAGTTTCGTCGTCTTCGGTTTCGTTTGCATACGGGTCAACGGCAACGGGGTCGATAGTATTGTAAACCGCATATATAAAGTTGTCGCCTTTAATCCAAACGTATTTAGCATCGTAAGAAACGAGCGAATTGTTATTTTTTTGTTCTTTATTAAATTTCTTTTCGGTTTCGTCAAGTTCTCTTTGATGCATTGCGCTTTCTTTAACGTCTTCACGTAAACCCGAAAGAGTGCCGCCGGTTGCAAACATATCTACCCAAGACGTAGGTTCGCTGAATGCACTTGACGTAGTTATTGCGCTATCGGGTAAATCGAAGAATACAAAACCTTGCGAATTATCTTGACCGTCACGCGAACCGTTCCACATTTCAAGCCTAAACGATTTCGAAGTTGCACCCGTAGCTACGTAGAAAGTAACCTCGCACCAACCGTCGTCGTTCATCATAGACGAATCTATTTTGAAAGACAATTGTTTATTGTCGATAACGGTGTCGGTCGTTTTATAATCGTAACCGTCGGTATTTACGGTAAACGTGTCAAGATTGATAACCGTCTTGCTTACGTTAGCGGTATTAACAAGGTAAACGTACGCAACGGCGTCTCCGACAACTCTTACTTTTACCGAAATTTTTGCATAAGAACTTGCAGATATTGTAGTGGAGTTGCCGAAATAACCGTATGCAGAAGCATTTTTGTTATATATCATTAATGGTTGAACGTCATCGCCCGAATGATTAAGTGCGGTTTTAATTTCGTTTGCAGTGAGCGAAGGAGAGGTTTCGTTTTTAAGGGTGAAGTCCGAATAACCGTCTAAATATTTAGTATTTATTAACCCTGCAAAACCGTTAATGTCGCCGACTTTTCCGCTTCTTTCGTCAATTGTAGTCTTGTTGCTTTCTTCTTTTATATACCAGCTGTCTGCGTCTACGCCTTTATAGTTTTTGACTTTTGCGGTCGTTGTTCTAATCGTACCGAATTCGGTAGGGGAAACGTTAAAGTTAAACGTAGAATCCGTTTCGTCTTCGGGTACGGATGATTCGCTTCCGAGCAAAGAAACCGTTTTGTTTGCAGTTGCGGTAAATAATGAGTAATAATCGTAATAATCGGTTTTATTGTTAAACGGATTGTCGTCAACATATTCATATACGGAACCTTTCGTTGTATATAAATCTTTTATAATTATCGTACCGCTACTGAAATCGTCTGCATTTTTTAAATCCGTTATGGCGGTAGGTCCAATTACTATTTTAATCGAATATTGTTTTGCCGTATCGAATGAGTTTTTAACGATAATCGTGCATAGTTCGTCTTCACCGACGGTGATGAAAGTCCCGACGGAGGTAACTGTTTTCTCGGTAGTACCGTCAACGTCGTAAACGTAAACGGTTACACCGTTTTTGTCGAATTTGCTTAATGCGTTTTCGATTTTGAACGAATAATAAACGTAACTTTCGGCAGGACAATCTAAAACGTTAGAGGCAAGCGTAATGCTCGCATTTTTTATGTTTTCGATTTTAAGGTCAAAGCCGTCTTCGATTTTATCGCCTTTATAGGAATTTGCGGCATCGAGTATCGTTTCGCTCGTTACGTTATTGGAAGTTTTAGTTAATTCGTGCGAGGCACATAACGTATTAGCATTTAATTTTTCATAATAACCGATAGTATTCGATAAAGCGTCGGAAAGTTTCATATTATAAATGTAATCGAAATCCGTTGCTTTTGTATATTTTTGATTTTCGGTGGATTGTTCGTAATCGAAAATTGTTTCAGAAGCAGTGAATGGGATTGTCGTTTCTTCAATTTTTTCGATTGAAATTTCATCGAATAAAACAGTACCGGAAGTATAGTCGGCCACGTTCGTTGAGTTTCCGTTACCGAAACCTAAACCCAAAACCAATTGAACGCTGCAATCGATATCTGAATCGGTTTTTACGTATAAATTATACTGTTTCCATTCGTTTGCGGTATTTATACCGTAAATTCCGAACGGTGCTTGTGCGGTACCGTTGAAGTTGTTTATTAAACGAATATTTGCACCGCCTTTATTATCGCTGTAAAAATCCAAATTGTAAGTATTTACCCAAACGCTTATTTTATATACGCTTGCTTTGTCGAGAGTTACTGTAGAGGAGGAAGTTACTTTTTGAGCGCTTCCGAAACCTTCGCTAACGTAGTTATTAAGCATATAAACTTTTTTGCTGCCTTCGACGGGGCTTGCGGGCTTTTTCATTTTTCCGTTCGTTTCATCGGTAAGGAATTCAACGAACCTGTCTTTAACCTTGTCGGTTACTTCGTCGTCGGTAAGAGAAGAGTTCTCCGCTTTTACGTCCGACTTTATTTGTTCGGAATCAAAATCGAATTTTTCTTCAACGTAAGATAGGAACGCGGAATTGTCGTATAAGTTTTTAAGAACGTTATCCCAAGCGTCTATGCTGACGATACCGGATTTTACGCTAACTGATTTTGCCGAGTTGTCAACCGATTTCGACCAGCCCGACGGGGAAGTTTGAGGATAGTCGTCTAAATCTAAATCAAGCGAGCCGAATTCAAAGGTTGAGTTTGTTATATCTCCGATATCGGTTTCGGTTTTCGTGTAAGTCGTATCGTCGTCGTCATCGCTTGTGTTATTACCGCAAGCGGTAAAGAAAAACATGGAAAAACAAAGAAGGCATATTACTGCCAAAATCCATAACGACTTATTTTTAAGTTTGCTGATTGAGTTGTTCTTGGTCATACATCCACCTATTTAAAAATTCGTACGATAAACTTTTCTGAAAAATCAGAAAAAGCATTGTGAATATTATATAATAA